>CALGGS010000086.1 GCA_937915735.1 uncultured Treponema sp. | reverse complement strand
TTTTCAGAAGATGCAATCCAAGTTGTCGGAGTCCATGTATCTCCAGCGTTCTCAGGTTTTGGCTCACTTCGGGCATAGTAAATACCCTCTGCACTAATCGGATTTCCTTCTTTTCCATAATTATGTTCGTATGAAGGAGTTTTGAACGAAATGTAACCTTCATCAAAACCTTCAAGTTCATCACTATCTGTTCCAGAATCTGCTTTCCATAAACGAGAAACAATTTCTGCTTTTGTCGGAGGCAAGTATTTGACAAATACAAATGCACCGTTTGATGCAGGATCAGATTCAGAACCAGTTCCTAACACAAGCGGGTAGTAACCGTTTACAGTTACTTTGATAGGCTTGTAGTCAGAGCCGTTTGGAGCAGTAAATATTTCACTTTCACCAGTATTGAATGTGAGAACATAGTTCGTGCCATCTACAGAATCATTATTTGCTTTTGTGTATGTCCATATTTCCGAAACATTAGAATCTGTTGCAGTCGGATTATGAGAATCTTGAATCGTACCTTCTGTAATTGTAAGAGTGGCGTTGCTTCCAGTCAAATCAGTTCCGATTACGACAGGAGTTTGTTTTCCGCTTGTACTATCGTAATTATAATAGACCTTGAATTTGCCGTTCTCTCCTTCACCTTTAACTTGCTTCAATGTGCCTTTGGCAACAACAGCAGTCGCCGCACTTGTAAATCCACCAGTGCCGCTTTCAGCACCAACATTAACGGTGTCATTTGCGGTATTCGTGCTGTCGATTACATAATATCCATTAACAGAATCTTCATGAATCGTGTATTTTTGGGTAGCTTTTGCGACAAGTTTAAGCCCTGCATAATCAGGCTTTATTCGGTAAGAGTGTTTTGACGCGACATAAGAACTGCTAGAAAGGGTCGGCAAAACTTCAGCCGCAGCATTTAATTCTGAATCATCCGCTGATTTAAGAATTGGCGTAGAGAAAGGAGAGCCATCGTCTTTGCTGTTAGCGTACCACTGCCAATAAACCGTACCAGTGAAATCAGAATCATTATTCGTGGTTGTAGTATATTTTGGCGTTGCGGTCAGCGTGTAACCAACTTTACATTTTTCGCCGCTATATGCATCAGGCTCGGTTGCGGTTACATCAGCATCACTCTCGTCTGTGAGAGCTACACCAGTAATCGTGGGCAATTCCACTCTCTTTACGAATTTCGCGATGAATGTCTTGTCCTGGACGAAAGTGTTTTTCTCGATTTTCAGAACCGGCTTATGATTATCTGAATCATCAATCAATCCTGCAATCGTAGCATTGTCGGCAGCCTCCGAGCCTGTAATGTCATACCATCCGCAGAAAAGATATTCGCTTGTACTATCATCCGTGGTGGCACTGTTGAAATCAGTTACAAAAGAAGCTGCTGTCGGGAGAGTGACTTCTGTTAAGCGGGAATATGTTTGAGGTGCAATAACCCCCTCGAAAATATTTCCTTTTGTAGTCTCTGGAATTTCTGCGAAAGTCCCGTTCGAATAAGTACCAAAGCCGAAAGTATATGTTCCGTCTTCCGCTTGATTTGCCGAAGTCACGACCACATTCTGATTTGACTCATCATCCAGAATCCAATATCGATAGGTGATTGAGTAGCTTCCGTTCAAGTCAACGGTCAGAGAAGATTTACTTGTCAAATCTTTGAGAACATAGACATATTCTGTAATCGCACCTACATCAACACCGTTTTCAGTGAATGTGAATTTTGCGACATACATTCCTTCTTTTACGCCTGTTGCTGAGTACACGCGGGTTTTTGCGTCGTAATGTTCATCCGTAGCAGACCGTGTAGTAAGTGAGTAACCAGACGAAGAAGTCGCAACCGCATTATTTTCATCAACGCTTGCAGAATACAACTCTGCCAGCGTCTTGTAACCGCTCAACTCTGAGCCTGTTGCATAGTTTAGCGTGATTTTGATTGTGCCTGTGCCATCTTCTTCGCCATATGGATAAACGAATTTGCTCGTTCGGGCAAGCGTAAAGTCGAGAGCATTTGTCAAAGTCGTTGTACTCAGAGAATTATATGTGTAATACTCTGTCTCGCTGTTGTATTCCGCACCAGACTCAACCTTAACAAAGACATTATTTGCAGTGTCTTTTGTGTACAGTCCAGCTTCTACAGCAGTCGCGAAGTCTGTATCATTGACATTTGCAATCTCATATCCATCAAGAGTGGGATTGATTTTTGCCCCTGAAATTTTTCCCTCAAATGTGATGCATGAAGAGACATTTGCTGAATCGCCATAATACCCGATGAGAGTGAAATTCCAAGTCTCTTCATCACCGCTTGAAAGGGCAATCGGTACAGTGCTTGCACCATCGGCCTTAAATGCCTGATATGCGGTAACTTTTGAATCGCCTGTGCCGGTCGTTTTCCAAACACGAATCGGACTTGATTCACTGTTGCCAACAGTTGTCGAACTTCCAGTTTTCGCACCGTAAAGTACGAATTTCGTGAATCCGGCATATTCATAAGTTCCGCCTGAGCCGGTCGCCTCAGCAAATTCCGGCAGGGCAGTTCGTGCGCTGTTCGTTGCGGC
>CALGGS010000085.1 GCA_937915735.1 uncultured Treponema sp. | reverse complement strand
CTACTGACGAACTCTCTCTCACATTGTTCACAAACATTTCTGGAACTGACCTCGAAGCAGGACGAAAAATCGCTTCTGGTATCGTAGGACACAAAGGTGCAGAAGGATGGGCAACTAGCGTTGCAGCTAAGACTGCTATGTGGAACAACATTTCTGCTCGCTACAAGATTAACGACAGCCTCGCAGCTACTTTGAATGTTGGTCTCATCAACGCTCTTTCTCTTCCTGACACAGACAAAAACGACTACGGAATGGAATGGCGTGTAACTCCAGCAATTCAGGTTTATGCTGGTTCAAACGCTTCAATTTGGGGCGGAATCGCTTTGAGCGGAACATCTGCAACAGTCAGCGATGTTGACCAGTCAAAATTCGCTCTCCAGATTCCAGTAATCTTCCGTGTTAAGATGTAATAACTGAGCAAATCGCTCACGATAAAAATTGTCGGGTTTTTCCTGACAATGGCACATTTTACGAACGCTCTCCTGTATGGGAGGGCGTTTTTTTGACTTTAAAAAGTCTCTCTGCTACAATTTTTCTATGCTAACAAAAGAATTAACCTCACCGCTCCTGGAGCGTTTTTTGCGATATGTAAAGGTCTGGACGACTTCCGATTCTGCTTCTGCAGACAGCGGAGACCAGCCTTCAACTCCTCGCCAATTTGACTTGGCTAAAATCTTAGAGTCAGAATTAAATCTGCTCGGCTTAAAGGATGTTCAGATTACCGAACATTGCTATGTCTACGGACGATTGCCCGCTTCAAAGGGCCTTGAAAAGACAGAACCCTTCTGCTTGCTCGCCCACATCGACACGGTGGAAGAAGTCTCTGGCGAGAATGTAAAGCCTCAGATTCACAAAAATTACGCTGGCGAAAAAATCACTCTTGCTTCTGGAGATGTTTTGAATCCTGAAACAGATTCAGCACTTGCAGAAGCTGCTAAAAATCACGAAACAATTATTTCAAGCGACGGAAACACTCTTCTCGGAGCAGACGACAAGGCGGGAATCGCCGAAATTATGACGACTCTCGAATATTTTGCACAAAATCAGGAAGTCCGGCACGGTGAAATCGAGGTCTGCTTTTCTCCGGACGAAGAGACTGGACACGGGATGGACAATGTTCCGCTCAAGCTTATTAAATCAAAATACGCCTACACGGTTGACGGCGGACACATCGGCGAGCTTGAAACTGAGTGCTTCAATGCATTTAAAAGCGAAGTCACATTCACTGGAGTTTCCGTTCACACTGGAGCGGCTCGGGGAAAGCTTGTAAACGCCGTTACAATGGCAAGCAGCTTTGTCACAAATCTTCCACGCAACGAGTCGCCTGAAACAACAGACGGTTACGAAGGATTTTTTGCCCCGATGAATATCGAAGGCTCAATCGAAAAAGCAAAGGTCACGGTTTTTCTCCGCGATTTTGAGTCAAGCGGAATGGAAAGACGAAAAGCTCTCGTAGAAACGATTGCGAAATCCGTAGCAGAAAGCTTTGGCGGAAAGGCCGAAGTTAAGCACACTCAGCAATACCTCAATATGAAAAACGGCTTCAAAAATCGAGAAGATGTAATCGAAAAGCTTGTTTCTGCTTACAAAAAAGCCGGCGTAACGCCTGTCTTCACTCCAATTCGTGGCGGCACAGACGGCTCACGGCTAACCGAAATGTCTCTTCCATGTCCCAACATTTTTACAGGCGGTCACAACTACCATTCCCGAACAGAGTGGGCAAGTTTAGAGCAAATGACAAAAGCAGTGGAAATTTTGGTAAATTTATGCGAAAATAGTTCGTATGTTTGATTGTTTTTTGGCACAAATCCTTGTTCTCGTTTTAATTTTCTTCTGTTGCGCGCGCATCTTTATCTTAAAAAACGAGCGGATTGACTCTTTCGCAGTTTTCGCGCCTCTTGCCCTCATCATCTCAATTCTAATTTTTGCTTGCTTTGGCTTTTCACCGCTCAATTTTGCCGTTTTTTTTGTTGCGCTCATAGTCTTTTTTACGAATTTCCGTGCCCTTCTCCGACTTCACGCAGAGCTTGTCGTTGATCACTACGGAGTCGTTTTTATCATCTTTTCTGTAATCGGAATCATTCTTTCGCTTGGACTGGGAACAATCCTTTTTTTAACGCGTCCCGTAAAATATACGCCAAATGATTTTAACATCACAAAAACGCAAAAAACTCTCACAGGAAAAACCGAAAATCTTAAAATTCGGGAAAGTCTTTTTTCTGGAGAGCGTTTTTCTGGAAATCTTTTTATTTATGAACCAATCATCAGGGACGAAATAAATGCCCAAATTTTTGCAGAAAATCCAGTCCTTATTTTTGCACCTGGAATTCGAAGCTCCGTTCAGAATTACGAGCCATATCTTATGCTTCTGGCACAAAAAGGCTACAAGGTTCTCGCCGCAGATTTTTACACGAGCGATTTATATCTTCTTTCAAAAAATTCAGACTCACAAGTCAAAAAAATCCTGCTGGAATCAAAGTTTTTAAGAAAAAGCGCCGCAATTTACGAAGAAAAAACAAGATCAAAAGAATTTGCCGAGATTCTCGAAAAAGAAAAGCCCTTGGCAACAAAAAAATATTCAGCACTCACAAGGCTTGCGCTTGAGCTTTACGGTGACGAAACAAAATGCTTTTACATTGTCGACGGAGTTGATTTTGACTCAATTTACGCGGTAATCGACGAATTCAACACAGAG
Source organism: uncultured Treponema sp. (assembly GCA_937915735.1). GTDB lineage: Bacteria > Spirochaetota > Spirochaetia > Treponematales > Treponemataceae > Treponema_D. The sequence continues at coordinate 8,578 of CALGGS010000085.1, read as the reverse complement.
CCATACTCAAACGCCAAGGGATTTTTCTCAATGAACCGTGTTGATGAATACAAAACTAGCGGCTACGGCTTTATTGAGCAAACGGATGTTCTTTTTGCCCTTTCAAAAGGCATCGAACGCGAAAACAAATTCTTCATTCCCCGCTATGTCGCAAATAAAACGCTAGAGGCGATTAGGAATGAAAAATAAAAAACGCTCCGAGTGGCGGAGCGTTGACTAATTTACTTCTTTGATTTTGAAGTTGTTGCAGCGAGTGCTGAAAGAAGAGCGTAGTTAGCAGCAAGTCTTTTTGAATTCTTCTTGCTGTTTGCTCGTGTTGTTTTGTTGCTGACCAAAGGTCTGAATCTTCTTGCGAGTCTCATTTCGTATTCTCCTGTTATTCCTTGAAAAAATATGCAATAATAATAGCAAAAAAAAGACTATCGGGTCAAGTGTCCGTAGTTTCCGTTTGACCGGAAGGGATATTAATCGTTTCAAGTGTTAATCATCACTTTCCTAAATCCTCTTTCAAATTTTACCGATAATTTAATTATGATTAAGACTTATGAAATTGATTTAGATGACGCCCTTGTAGACTCTTCAAGCGAAATTTTTGAGTCTCTTGGCATTGATATTGATACGGCAATAAAAATGTTTTTGACTCAGGCGACATTAAAAAAAGGTTTTCCCTTTGAGCTGGTCATTCCCCAGAAAGAAGATGTGCAAGAAGAAAAAGTAGAAGAAAAAACTGTTGATGAAGCAGAGAGTGAGACTTCTGTCGAAACTGAAGAGCCTGTTAAGCCTTTAGACCCCGAAATCGAAGCGCGTGTTGCGGCAAATGAAGCCCTTGTAGCTCAAATGCGTGGTGAAATCGGAGAAAAATCTGTGACGCCAGAATTCGATGAAAACGAAGACGATGGAACTCACGGAAATTATGATTCAACTTCAACATGTAATGCCGATGAAAATTTTGGCGAACCTGCCACTGAAGACAAATCTGACCCCGAATCTGAACCCGAATCTGAACCCGAATCTGAATCTGAAGATGAAGACGAAGATGAAACGACACCGGAAAATCTTTTTGATGCCTGGGCATAAAATTATGAGAGTAAAATGTCTTTTTTCGGGAGAGTTTCCTTGTCAAAAACAGAAATTGCTTCCGACAGGGACATTTTCTCAATTTTTTCTGTAAAACCGCACAAATTCATAATCTTTCCGATTATATCTTCCCGAGAAAAATTAGCACGCAAAAATCCCATATCTAAATCCTTGTCTCGCTTTGAAAGCCTTCTTCCCTCCATATTTACAATCAGAGGAATATGAAAAAACTCTGGAATTTTAAAATCTAATTTTTTATAAAGATAAAGCTGCTGATGAGTCGAAGAAAGTAAATCCCTCCCGCGAACTATTTCATTTACGCCCATAAGAGCGTCATCCACGACTACAGCAAGATTGTACGGAAAATTCCCGTCAGCCCGTCTTACGATAAAATCGCCGGCATCTTTAAAAAGAGAGATTTCCTGCTTTCCATAATGTCCGTCAACAAAGGAAACCACTTCATCTGGAACAAAAATTCTTTTTGTAGGATTTTTTTTCTGCAAAAGCAATTCTTTTTGTTCAGGTGACAGATTTCTGCACCTTCCCAGATATACAGGAGTCCCGTCAGAATTATGTGGCGCACTCGAAGAAAATAAATCTGAGCGAGTACAAAAGCAGTCGTAAATTAAATTCTGCCCTTCAAGGCGATGAAAAAATTCCTCGTAAAGAGCATTTCGCCGCGACTGAAAAAAATTTTCGCCGTCCTGTTTTCCAGGGCCCTCATCCCAGTCAAAGCCTAGCCAGTGTAAATCATCAATTAAAAGCTCAGAATATTCCTTTTTGCACCTTTGTCGGTCTAAGTCTTCAATCCGAAGAATCCATCTTCCCCCGGATTTTTTAGCTGAAAGATAAGAGATGAGGCAAGCATAAATATTCCCAAAGTGCATCCGTCCGCTAGGAGATGGCGCGAATCGTCCGATAACCACAAAATCATAATTCCATAAAAGACAGAAAAATGCTAGAATATTTTTACTTTTTAGGAGATTTTTATGTTCGTAACATGTTTGGATATGGAAGGCGTTTTGGTGCCTGAAATCTGGATTGCTTTTAGCGAAGAGTCAGGAATTCCAGAATTAAAAAGAACTACCCGCGATGAGCCGGATTATGACAAGCTCATGCAGTGGCGAATCGGAATTTTAAAGGAGCACGGCCTTACTTTAAAAGACATTCAGAACACAATCGCCCGCATCGATCCTCTTCCTGGCGCAAAAGAGTTTATGGATAAGCTTCGCGCAAAATGCCAGACAATCATTTTGAGCGACACTTTCGAAGAATTTGCCGCCCCACTAATGAAAAAGCTCGGTATGCCAACGATTTTCTGTAATTCCCTCGAAGTTGACGAAAAGGGGTTTATCGTAAGCCACAAAATGCGCTGTGCCCAGTCAAAGCTTACGACCGTAAAAGCACTGCAGTCAATCGGCTACGACACAATCGCAAGCGGTGACAGCTACAACGATCTTGGAATGATTCAGGCAAGCCGCGCAGGCTTTCTTTTCCGCACGACCGACAAAATTAAGGCAGATTTCCCGAACATTCCGTCATTCACTGAGTTCGACGAGCTTTACGAGGCAATCTGTAAGGTGATTGATAACGCTTAACTTCACATATTAAAAGAAAATCATTATAATATCTTCATTATTTTCTTTTGGAGCAAAAAAATGGCTGTAAATTACAAAGATTCTGGCGTTGATGTAGAAGAAGGCTACAACGCAGTAAACGAGTACAAGGTTCACGCAAAGCGCACGAGAATTCCTGGTCTTTTAACAGATTTGGGAAGCTTTAACGGAATGTTTGAAGTTCCAAAAGGAATCAAAAATCCTGTAATGGTTTCTGGTACTGACGGAGTTGGAACAAAGCTCGAAATAGCATTCCAGCTCAAAAAATACGACACGGTTGGAATCGATTGCGTTGCAATGAGCGTAAACGACATTCTCTGTTCTGGCGTTCAGACTTCTTTCTTCCTCGACTATGTGGCTTGCGGAAAGCTTGACGCAAAGGTTGCTGGAGAATTGGTAAAGGGCATCGCTGACGGCTGTGTAGACACAGGCTGCGCGCTTCTTGGAGGCGAAACTGCCGAAATGCCGGGCTTCTACGACGAAGGAAAATACGACTTGGCAGGCTTTGGAGTCGGTGTCGGTGACAAAGAAAAAATGATTACCGGCGAAAAAATCGAAGCAGGTGATGTTTTAATCGGTCTTTCTTCAACAGGCTGTCACTCAAACGGATATTCTTTGGTTCGCAAGCTTGTTTCTGATTTCGACACGCCTTTTGCCGGCAAAACAATCGGTGAAGTTCTTCTTACTCCAACGCGCATTTATGTTCGCCCTGTAATGGATGTTCTTTCTGTGTTTGGCGAAAGCGTTCACGGAATGGTTCACATCACTGGCGGCGGCTTCTACGAAAATGTTCCTCGAATGTACGCAAAAGGAAAGAACCTTGTTTCTGTAATCAAAAAGGACTCTTGGCAAAAGCCTGCGATTTTCGATGAGCTTATCCGTCGGGGTGCAGACAGCGAGGGAGTTTGGGGCACCTTCAATATGGGAATCGGCTTTATTCTCGCCGTAAAAGCAGCTGACGCCGACAAAATCATCCAGCGATTCAACGAAAAAGCCTCTAGCTTCGAAACAGAGCCATACAAAAAGGCAGGTGCCGCTCCGTTAAAGGCATACAAAATCGGCTATGTGGAAAAAGCAACGAAAGATTTAGGCTCAGAGTTAAAAGGCAGCCACGAAGCTACAAAATTGATTTAAACCTGGAGATAAAATGTCACAGGTAAATTTAAATCTTAACGGCAAAGAAATAATCCTTTTGGGGACGGCTCATGTTTCCCGCGAAAGTTGTGAAGAAGTAAAAAACGCAATAAGCGAAAAAAAGCCGTCTGTCGTTGCCATTGAGCTTGATGAACAGCGATACGCCTCTCTCAATGACAACGAAAAATGGAAAAATCTTGACATAATCAAAGTACTCAAAGAAAAAAAAGGATTTCTGCTTCTCGCAAATCTCGCTCTTGCAAGCTTTCAAAAAAGAATGGGCTCGAACATCGGAGTTAAGCCAGGAGATGAAATGCGTGCGGGAATAGATGCCGCAAAAGAGCTTAACATTCCCTGTGAAATGGTTGACCGCCCGATTCAGACAACGCTTCGCCGTGCCTGGGCAAAAAATTCAGCTGCCGGAAGAGTCAAGCTTCTTTCTGCCTTGCTTGCAAGCGCCGCTTCAAACGAAGAAATTTCAGGCGAAGAAATCGAAAATCTAAAAAATAAAAGCGAAATGGACGGAATGATGTCAGAACTGGCAAATTTTATGCCTGGCGTCAAGGAAGTCCTTATCGACGAGCGGGATTTTTATCTCGCAGCCCACATTTGGGAGACCCTTCAAAAAGACGAGCGAACGAGTTGCATAGCGGTTCTGGGTGCCGGACACTTGCAGGGAGTTCAGTCTCATCTCGAAAAAATCGCTGCTGGGAACGAAAGCACTGACACAAAAGCAATTTCAACTCTCCCCAAAAAGAAAACAAGCGCAAAAATTATCGGCTGGATTATCCCTATTTTGATTATAGCCTTAATTGTGGCCGGCTTTGTCTGGGGCGGAATGAAAAAAGGTGCGGATTTGCTCGGAGCATGGGTTTTCTGGAATGCGGCATTGGCGGGTCTTGGCGCATTGATTGCCGGCGGACACCCGCTTACAGTTTTAATGGCAGCTGTTGGAGCTCCGTTTACATCACTTTGCCCGCTCGTTGGTGTTGGGATTTTTGCAGGAATTGTTCAGGCATTCATCTGTAAGCCAAAGGTTATTGACATGGAAAATGTCATGGATGATGTGGCAAGCATTAAGGGCGTCTACAAAAACAGACTTCTGCGAGTTCTTTTGGTGTTTTTCCTTTCAAGCGTCGGAAGCTCAATCGGCACTTTTGTCGGCGGCTCTCAAATTGTCGTAAGCATAGTTTCATTTTTTAAGGGCTTGTTTTCTTAAATTCCGCACTGATTCTCACATAATTTTTCATCACTCAGTGTCGCCGAGGGCGCACAGCAGCCTGCCATTGTGCACGCGGAGGTCGATTCCGTAGAACGCAGCACCAGATCATGTGAAATTTGCAAAGTATAATTGCGTTTTTCATAGGAATAATGGTAAAATATGTGCATAAATGGTATGAAAAAGGAATTTTTATGAAGCGAAATATCATTTCTTCACTTTTAAAATGGAAAAACAAGGCAAAACGAAAACCTCTAATCGTTACGGGAGTGCGCCAATGTGGCAAGACATACACTCTCAAATCTTTTGGTGCCGAGTATTTTGAAGATACGGCTTATTTCAATTTTGAGGAGATAGAAAATCTTTCCTCGATTTTTGAGCATGACTTTAATGTTGACCGCATTGTGGACGAACTTGGCTCTCTGGTTCTTGGTCGGCCAATTTTCCCTGGGAAATCCCTCGTTATTTTTGATGAAATCCAGACTTGTCCGCGGGCGATTACGGCTCTTAAATATTTTTGCGAAAATCTTCCTGACTTGCATGTGATTGCGGCGGGCTCTCTTCTTGGCGTTGCTTTGGCTGGGGCTTCGGAGGGCCTTTCCTTCCCGGTCGGTAAAGTCGAAAGGCTTATGATGTATCCGATGACTTTTGACGAATTCGTTCAGGCTGACGGTGGCGAAAAATTGATAAAATCTGGCGCGAAATTCGATTTGAACCGAGAGCTTCCTGAAATCTATACAAGTCAGATGAAAAAATATCTCAAACTTTATTATATCGTTGGAGGAATGCCGGAAGCAGTGCAGACTTGGTGCGACAGTCACAGTTTTGAAGAAGTCGAACAGGTTCAGCAGAATATTCTCCGTGACTACGCCGATGATTTTGCAAAGCACGCGCCACTTTCAGAAGTTCCGAGAATTCGCTTAATATGGCAGTCTGTGCCGATTCAGCTGGCAAAAGAAAACAACAAATTCGTCTTTTCTCATGTTCGGGAAGGCGCGCGCTCCAAAGAACTTGAAGATTCTCTGGAATGGCTTATCAATTCTTCTCTAGTCTACAAGCTTTCGCTGGTCGAAAAACCAGAACAGCCACTTTCCTTTGTAGCAGACGAGACATATTTTAAAATCTACATGGCGGATATCGGTTTGCTCCAAAAGCGGTTGGGCATTTATTACAAGACGATTCTTGATGGGGGAGACGATTTTATTCGCTTCAAAGGCGCACTTACCGAAAATTTTGTCATGAGCGAGTTGCGTGCTGCAGGATTTTTTCCATATTTTTGGCGTTCAGGCAACACGGCGGAACTTGATTTTATTTTGGAATCAGAAGGAAAAATCATACCAATCGAAGTAAAGTCTGCGACAAACACGAGAGCAAAGAGTCTGCGCCAGTTCTGCATGAAGTACAAGCCACCCCTCGCAGTAAAATTTTCATTGAAAAATGTTGGGAACTCAGAAGAAAGCGGAACAAAGATTCAGAGCCTGCCCTTGTTCCAGATTTTCAGGCTGAGGGAATATTTGGAATAAAAAATTTGCCACTCCGTTTGGGGTGGCGTTTTTTATGCTACAGCTTCGTGCTAGAGCTCTGCTTTCAAGGCGAGTACTTGCTCCACAGGAAGAGAGCAGCACTCTGCAATAATTTCTGGCGAAAGATTGGATTTTTGTAATAAGTTCCTCGCATTCGCGATGGCGGTCTGCTGGGCGCCCTCAGCAAGTCCTTTCGCCAATCCACGGCGTTCGGCGGCAAGGAGACCGCTGGTGTAGTCGCGCTTCCGGCCCTCAATCTGTCCCTGGATAATCCAGCGCCATTCATCCATGTTTATCTTGTTGAGAGTATTTTCTGCCGCCATAATGCCGTCCTCTTCTTTTGTCAGTTCTGAGATTAAATCCTGCTTCTTGGGATTATCCGCCTCTTTTAAGAATTTACACCATTTTATCACGGCTGGCAAGTTTTTCGCTTCCTCGGCTCTCTTTATTTCCGGCAGTTTGGGGAGTTCCATAAAAATCACATTGAGCCTTTCATTCAGTTTCGCACCGTCCTTTCTGTCGCACATTATGTAGTGATGCACGGGATTCTGATTTGCCTTATCAAAAGTGAAGTTCAGAACGGAAATCTGGTAAGCTTGTGGCACCTTGTCCCAGTCATCGCCCGCATCGATTACGGAACTGACCAGACGGGCGGCGTAATACTCGGCCCGCTTACCGTATTCGTACCCCTCGTCCCGGCTTTGCATTTCAATCTGAGCTTTCTCGCCGTCATCGAAAGTGCAGTTTATGTCGTAGCTGATGCCCCGCTGCTCCTCGTACTGCCTCGGCTCGTCGTTGTTCACCACGGTGACGCTCTCCACCTTGCGGCCTATGGCGGCGGTAAGGAAAGACTTCAGAGCTTTCCGTGAGTCGTCACTGTCCTGGGTGAAAATTGCCTTGAAGTTTGCGTCCAGTCTTGGATTAAGCATTCGGAACGGTTTCTTTTCTGTCATCAGAGATTTCTCCTCAAATAAGATTTGATTCCGGGCCGGGATAGCGCAAAAAGCCCGCCTGTTGCGGTTCGTGCATTTTTCTGATTCCGGAATCTATATATATATTTGAAAAGAAAAGCCATTTTCGGCAATTTAGACCGATAATATTTTGTTATATTTAAAAAATCATCAAAAGCAAAAAAAAAATGTACACTAGAGAAAAATTGCCGAAACACTGCCTACACGAGGTAGGCAAAAACGCAGAGAGAATTTTCTGAAAAAGAAAATTCTCGTACGAATCTTCAAAATCCAAGGATGGATTTTGAAGTTCGTTATTTTCGGCAATAAAAAGATATAATTTTTTGTTATTTTCACATTTTTTCTTTAATCTATTGCATTGTAAACAAATAGATTTTCAGCTTGAACTTGAAAATAACACTTTTTTGAACTTATTGGATAGCCCCATGACGAACTTGATATACGCTAATGATAGCCTTGAGTGCAGCAATAAGTCATACTTGATTGGTTAAGCCATAAAAAAACCGCCCCTCACCAAAAAGCGAGGGGCGGGCATCATCGGGCTAGACCCGACAATTTTTATCGTGAGCAATTTGCTCAGTTATTACATCTTAACACGGAAGACAACCGGAATATCAATTTCAAATACTTTGTAGTCTCCGCTTTCAACTGAAACGCCGCTCAAAGCGATTCCGCCCCAAATTGAAGCGTTAGAACCAGCATAGACCTGAACAGCTGGTGTTACGCGCCATTCTGAACCATATTTTGTTTCGTCTCCGTCAACCTTAGAGAGTGGAGTGATGAGACCAACATTCAAAGTAGCTGCGAGAGAATCGTTGATCTTGTAGCGAGCTGAGAGGTTGTTCCACATAGCTGTTTTGAATGCAGGAGATGCAAGGGCTACAAGTTGAGCATAGTCTGAAACACGTTTGCCAGCGTCAGCTGCGGCATAGCCATAAGCACCTTTTCGTCCAACAATACCAGAAGCAATTGAGCGACCTGCGTCGAGGTCAGTTCCAGAAATGTTTGTGAACAATGTGAGAGAGAGTTCGTCAGTAG
>CALGGS010000084.1 GCA_937915735.1 uncultured Treponema sp. | reverse complement strand
ATGACCAAAGTGTACACCAGATTCAAGCAAACTCTTCATGGTTACTACTGCCATTGAGTTTCTCCTTCACCGGAAATTCAACTGAATTGTTTGAATTCCACCGTCTCTGTTTCTCGTGTCGCTGAAAGCGACCGGATGATTACGAGCAAAACTTCCGGCCAACAGCCTTTCATAAAGCCCGACAAAATATTTCTTTTGATTCTATTCAAGAATCGAATAATTTTGTTCTTTTAACATATCATAAAGATCGAAGATAGGCAAGCCCACGACATTTGAGTTGGTTCCTTCGATTTTTTTGATGAAGCAAGAGGCCAGCCCCTGAATCCTGTAGCCGCCTGCAGCTCCGTGCCAGTCTCCTGTTTCGACATACCATTCAATTTCTTCGTCAGTCATTGGAGCGAAGGTGACATTGGTGATGACCGTTCTGCTGCTTGCGTACATTAAGTCGCCATTGAATAAGGCAATGCCTGTGATGACTTGGTGAGTCTTTCCCTGAAAATCCTTCATAAATTTTGTGGCTTCGATGTTGTCCTGGGGCTTTCCGTACAATTTTCCGTCCAAAAGAATCATTGTGTCTGCGCCCAAAATCCACGGAATCTCATGTCCCTGAGGGTAGGTTCTTGCTACTGCGTCAACCTTTCGGTTTGCTAAAAATTCAGGAACTTGCTCCAGTTTTATGTCAGATGGGTAGTCTTCTTCAAAATTAGATACCTTTACTTGAAAAGGGATATTTAATAATTTTAAAATTTCTTGTCTGCGAGGAGAAGAAGAAGCAAGAATAATCGGTTTCATTACAAATCCTCCAAAAACTTTTTGACTTACATTGTTTATTATATTGTAATTTTAAGAAAAATTCAATAAAAATGAAAGAAAATGCACAAAAAAAGCGGAATCAAAAACTGACCCCGCTGATTGCTTGATTTTTTATGTGAACAAAAGAAAACTGTTATTTAGCATCCTTGTTCTTGTTGTTGGAATTGCTTTTTCCTGACTGGAGAGTCTTAAGAAGGGCAAGTGCTCTGTCTCGTACAGGCTTTACATAGTGATAATTTGTAGCAATCTGACCAACTGACTGAATCATTGCGCCCTTGTCTTCGACTGAATCGGCGATTTTTTCGTAAGCGATAAGAACCTCGAGTGCGAGAGAGCTGGTTGGGTTTAATACAGCGTTCTTTTTGTTTGCCCATGCGATTGTGTTTACTACATCATCGTTTGTGTTCATGCCGATTTCACCGAGTGAGCGGACAGCTGCCGTAATAACCATTGGCTCGTTGTCTGCCAGGGCAATGTTCTTGAGAGTTGTTTTTGACTCTTCAGTAGCGACCTTTCCGAGTAAGTCACAAGCCTTTGCGCGAATGTCAGGATAGTTGTTTACAAGACGACCGCCCTGCCGTGACTGAGTGTTGATTCCTTCGCCAGCGAGATGGTCAAGTGCGACTACCATATCTGGTGAAACTCGTCCTTCTTCAACAGCATTTTCGAGATACTGAAGGGCAACGAGCTTGTTGTCGCGTTCGTCCGAGTTTGCAAGCTCTGTGATGACGACATCTTCGACTGTGCTCATGTATTCTTCTTCTGCTGATTTTTCCTGTGCAATCAAAGAGAAAGACAGGAGAAGGGCAAAAGCTGTGCAAGAAAGTTTTTTAATCAATTTCATTTGATAGAATCCTCCTAAAGCAAGTGAACCAACACTTGAATTTGAATTATAAAATATAAATCGTCAAAAATCAATAAAAATTTTATCTTTAAGTTTAAAATGTTTAGTTAAGCTCTTCATTTGTTGGAAGGTGAACCATCCACTTGCCGTTGATTTTGTTGAAGTAGTAGTAGATGATGTCTTCCTGGCCTTCACGAACCTGAACTGCCTTTATGTAAGTGTCAGAAATGTAGCGGATTTCGGAAACCTCACGGCCTTTGCGGGCAGGAACGAAAACATGCTTGAAGTATGCCTGCAAATCCGTAAGTTTGATTCCCTTTACCGGGAGCCGCTTTTCGTATTTCTGAAGGTTCTTGCGGAGTTTCCAATAGTCTACGGAGGCAGGCTCTACATAAGGAACCCAGGCCTTGTAGTTCATGTTTTTCATAATTTCGTCGAGTTCCGAAATAATTTTGAGAACCTTTTCCTTGTCGTCTGCGAAGGTGTTTCGGTCTACGGCAACAGCACCGACAGAGCGGGTGTATTCGTCATCCTCTGGAGTCGGTGCAGGCTCTTCCTGGTTTTCTACGGCAGGTTCTTCCTGGACTGGGGATGGCTCTTCTGAAACAGGCTCCGGAACTTTTTCTTCGACAAGAGGCGCAGCCTCTTCGATTTTCGGTTCTTCAACAACTGGGGCGACTTCCTCGGCTACAGGCTCTTCGACAACCGGAGCGGGAGTGTTTGAACTCTTGCAGGAGATAAAGAAACTGGTGAGGACACATGCAAATATTGGGATTAATTTTTTAATAGAAATTTTAGAGATTTTCATACCCTCATCATACATCACTTGTTGGAATCAGTCAAATATGTTAATTTAGTTTTAATATGACTTCTGCAGTATTTCCAGGAACCTTTGATCCTCCGACAAACGGACATTTAAATGTAATAGAGCGGGGAAGCCGTCTTTTTGACAAGCTTGATGTTGTCGTTGCGTATAATCCTAACAAAGCCTATCTGTTTTCCCCCGAAGAGCGCCTTCAAATGTTAAGAAAGCTGACTTCCCATCTTGAAAATGTTACTGTTCATGTCTGGGACAGGCTAATCGTAGAATATGCCGAAAAAAACGGGGCGAACATTCTTTTAAGGGGAATCAGAAACACGAACGATTTCGCCTACGAATTTGACCTCTCTCTTATGAATCATAATCTTGACTCAAAAATAGAAACTCTTTTCCTCCCGACTGAAGCGAAATATGTCATCGTGCGCTCAAGTTCAATCAAGGAGCTGGCTCAGTTTGGCGGTGACATCTCCGGAATGGTTCCGAAAATCGTTGAGGAAAAAATCCGTGAAAAATACCGGGAGAAATAAGCAGGGGAAAGCCTTCTCATACGCCAGCGAAAACTGACGGGGGCTAAATTTTGATTCTGACTTCCTTTATGTCCAGCGTGCAGATTTTTTGCAGTCCTTTCGTGGCTTTCGTACATTCTGTTTTTATGATTCCGGCGCTTTCCAGAATCGCAATGTTCGTCGCAACCGTTGACTGAGGTAAATTTAGTTTTTCAGATATTTCGTTTATGTTAAGCGGCTCGTATTTTATCAGCGACAGGAGCTTTGCCCTCGGTTTTGAGGCGAGCGCCTTCAGCGTTTCTATGTTGTCTTTTAAATCTACGGTTAAAACTGAATCTTTAATATCCATAAGATTGCAAATATCTTAATATAAATTCTTTAAGATTGCAAGAGTGAGAGAAAACAATCTTATAGTTGTTATATGCAATCTGAGGAAACTGTCGTCGATTTTTATAAAAATGATTTTATTGACCGCCTGAGGAAAATCCGTAATTCAAGGAATACCTCTGCCCGTGAGATGAGCATTGCGCTTGGGCAGAATGTAAATTACATCAATCTTATTGAGAACGGAAAAAGACTTCCCTCAATGTCCGGCTTTTTTTCAATCTGTGAGTATCTTTGCGTTGAGCCGAATGTTTTCTTCTCTTCAAAAAAATCTGGAGAAGCCGATTTGGCATTTTCTTTGTTGACTCAGGCGCAAAAGGAAAGTTTTCTGGCTGTCATAAACTCGTTTAAAAATTAGGCTGTATCTGATTTTAGAAATTTGATATAATGTCAGCTATGAAAAACGAAAATCTTATTAATGATTACAAGGCTTTTTTGGATAACGGAAAGACTGAGCGGGAATGTGTCAGTCAAATCATTGCCCTCGCTCAAAAAGCAGGCTTCAAGGACATTTTTGAATGTGATTCCCTAAAGAATGGCGACAAGGTTTATGTTCAGAAAATGAACAAGGCAATCGCTCTTTTTGTTGTCGGCTCTTCTCCAATCGAGGAGGGAATGAACATTCTTGGCGCTCACATTGACTCGCCTCGTCTTGACGTAAAGCAAAATCCTCTCTACGAGAATAATTTTTTGGTCTACCTGAACACTCATTACTACGGCGGAATCAAAAAATATCAGTGGGTGACTTTGCCCCTCGCCTTGCACGGAGTTGTCTGTAAAAAGGACGGCTCTGTCTTAAAAATTTCTGTCGGTGAAGAAAAATCTGACCCTGTTTTCTGTATCTCTGACATTTTGCCTCATCTGGCTCAAAAACAAATGAAAGAAACTGCCAGTGATTTTATTTCTGGAGAAAGCCTGGACTTGATTTTGGGAAGCGGAGAGCCTTCAAAAGATGATGAAGATGAAAAATCTGAAAAAAAAGAAAAAAAGCCTTCCGCTAAAAAAGCGATTCTTGAAATCTTAAAAGAAAAATACGGAATTGAAGAGGATGATTTCGGCTCAGCAGAAATTGAAGTCGTTCCTGCAGGCTTTTCCCGTGACCTTGGATTTGACCGCTCCCTTATTTTGGCTTACGGTCAGGACGACAGGAGCTGCGCATACACTTCAGCCCGTGCGATTTTTGAGAGCGAAAATGTAAAAAGGACTGCCTGCTGCCTTTGTGTCGATAAGGAAGAAATCGGCTCAGTCGGGGCGACAGGAATGGGAAGCCATTTCTTTGAGAACGCCGTTGCCGAAGTTATTGCCAGATTAAGCGAAGGCTATTCTGAGCTTACTTTAAGAAGATGTTTGGCTAACTGCAATATGCTGTCAAGCGATGTGAATGCGGCTTTTGACCCGATGAATGCTGACCTTTTTGATAAGGCGAATGCAAGCTTTTTGAATGGCGGAATCGTATTCAATAAATACACGGGAAGCCGTGGAAAGAGCGGGGCAAGCGACGCAAATCCTGAGTTTATCGCTCGTCTCCGGGGATTGCTCGATAAGGCTGGCGTAAAATATCAGATGGCGGAGCTTGGAAAGGTTGACCAGGGGGGAGGAGGAACAATCGCATACTTAGCCGCGAAATACGGAATGAATGTCCTTGACGCAGGAGTTTCAGTTCTTTCAATGCACGCTCCCTGGGAAATCACTGCAAAAAAAGACATTGAAGAAGCCTTTAACGCTTATAAAGCATTTTTGACACTGGAATAAAAAAAGGGGCGGACAGCCGCCCCTTTTTCCCTAAAAAATACCTTCGAGCTCGTCAAGCATATCTGAAATTTTCTGCCTGTTTGTTCCGTCGTAATTCTGAGCCTCGAGCGCGAGCTTTTCAAAAAAAGCCTGCATTGGAATCAGTTTTTGCATCGGAACCTTCGCCACATTATATTCAATCAGAACGCTTCCCGTTACGGGATTATGCTCAATATTTTTGACCGCCTCCGATTTTAAAAGAATTGAGCGGGCTTTTGAGACTAATTCTGCATCCTTAAAAACCGGAGCGCGAAGCCGAACGCGACCTGGAAAAAAACTTGTTATCATTTTATTACCTTTTCCATTGCCTTGACGCTGATTCCGACTGTGACTGAGTTGTGAAGAATTGCGGCAAGCTGTGGCGTTATGAGACCGAGAACGCCTAAAATCAAAAGCGCTGAGTTTACTTCGATAATAAAAGCGTTGTTCCTATTGATTTTTTGAAGAAGGCCTTGACCCAAAATTCGGCTTGCCGCCACGTTTTTTAGTCCGCCGTTTGAAAGAACTATGTCTGCCGTGTCGCTTGCGATAGAAGAACTTCCTTCGATTGCGATTCCCACATCAGCGGCACTCAGGGCCGGCGCGTCGTTGATTCCGTCACCGAGCATAATCACTTTGTTTCCGAGAGACTTTTCTTTTTCGATGAGGAAAACCTTGTCTTCCGGAAGGGCCTGCGAGTAATATGCGTCCAGCCCCGCTGTTTTTGCGATTTTTGAAGCCGCTCCCTCGGTGTCGCCCGTAATCATTACAGTGCGGGTGATTCCTGTCTTTTTGAGATTCTGAATGACTTCGCCTGCTTCTGGCCTGACAGGGTCTCCTATTGCAAGAACTCCTGCCAGAAATCCGTCGTAAGAAAGATATAGAAGTGACTGGCCTGTTTTTGCCGACTCCTTTTGAATCTCGTCAACCTCTTTTGGGCGGGGAATTTTTTCGTCATCAAAAATAAAGTGAGCGCTTCCAATCCGAACCTTTTTGAAAGCGATTGTTGAGGCGATTCCGTGAGAGACGATGTATTCGACTTTCGTGTGATTTTCAGGGTGCAATAAGCCCTTTTCTTCTGCCAAAGCGACGACCGCACGACCGAGGGGATGAGGAAAATGCTCTTCTAGACAGGCCGCCGTTTGCAAGACAAAATCTTCTGTAAAATCTTTTAGGGCATAAATTTTTTCGACTGTAGGATTTGCGTATGTTAAGGTTCCTGTTTTGTCGAAAATGATTGTTTTTGCTTCGGCGACAGCCTCAAGATATTTTCCGCCCTTTACGCTGATTCCGAGAGTTGCCGCTTCCTGCATTGCCGAAAGAACTGCGATTGGAGCCGCGAGTTTCATTGCGCAAGAGTAATCGACCATAAGAGTGGACATCGTTTTTGTGACATTCCGTGTGAAAAGCCATGTAAGTCCCGCAAGGGCGAAATTTAGCGGGACGATTTTTTCAGCCAGATTTTCTGAGCGGCGCTGAACGGCTGCCTTTAAGTTCTGAGAATTGTCTATCATCTTTATGATGTTCTGGACTTTTGTGTCCTGACCTGCTGAGCGTGTCCTGATTATAAGCTCGCCTTCGACAAGAATTGTTCCTGCAAAGACTCCGCTTCCGCTCTTTTTTTCTACAGGAAGACTTTCGCCTGTGATGCTTGCCTGATTAACCATTCCTTCGCCACGCTCGACGGAGCCGTCACAAGGAATAAGGCTTCCTTCGCGAACGATTACCACATCACCTTTTTTGAGGGCTTCGGCTGGAATTGTTTTTTCCTCGCCATTTTCAAGAATATGGACCGGGTCGTTTGAAATTAAGAGCGTGTGGGCAAGATTTCCGTAAGATGAGCGCTTCGTGACATCCTCGATTGCTTCTCCAAGACTCAAAAGCATTGAAATAGAACTTGCCGTGCTCGTGTTTCCGGTAAGGGAAGCGACGGTAAGGGCTGTCGCATCGAGCATTTGAGTTGAGAAAATTTTTCCTTCGCTGAAACAGATTCCCAGCGCTTCTGTGACTCGTGGAACGATGTTTGTAAAAAGCAAAAATCTTCTGAGGGGAAGAGGCAGCAATTTTTTTGCGAAATGATTTATGAGAGTCGAGATGAAAATGCTCATTATGCTTTCGGTCTCAGGAATTTGCGAGACTTGCTCAAGCAAGCTTTCATCTTCGAGATATTTTTCGTTTAATGCTTTGAAAAGATTTTCGATTTGGGCCTGAGTGATTTTTTCTGAATCAAAAAAAATGAGATATGAGCCAAACTTTGTGTTGACGGAAATGTCAGTTATCCCGTCTTGAACGGCGATTAGTGTTTGTGCGAGAATCGCCTGCCGTGGAGAGATTTCGTGCAAATCATAATGAACACGAAGTCTTCCAGGAAGGCTGTGATGAATTCTGATTGTCAAGGTGTTTTATGCGTCCTTTTTCTTTTCGTTGTTGTATTTTGCTTCTGCTACGATATCCTGTGCGTCTTCTTTTACACTTTCTGCAAATGCACAGGCATCGTCTTTAAGCTGCAAGCCCTTTCCAACGACAGCGGCACAAGCCTTTTTGAAAGCCGGATTTTTAATCAAAGCGACTGCTGCAACGCCTGCTGCAACGCCAACACCAAAAGCAACCCATTTGTTATTTCCAAATGCCATAATACGCTCCTTATTTTAATTTTTATAGATAATAATGCTCAAAAAGAAATTCGTCAATTCTAGCAAATGCAAAAATTTTATCTGTGAAAAACATTTTTTCTGCTTCGCTTATCCTAGGGCGACATCAAGGCACATCATCAGGGCAAAGCCGATTGCAAAGCCTATTGTACAAATGTCTGTCTTTTCCTCACGGGTGGCTTCTGGAATCAATTCCTCGATTACGACATAGACCATGGCACCCGCCGCAAATGAAAGAAGGTAGGGAAGAAAGGGCAGTACGAGCGATGTGAGCAAAATCGTGACTATTGCTGCCACTGGCTCTACAGCCCCGGAAAGGGTTCCGTAAACGAAGGCCTTTAGCTTTGAGTTTCCTTCCGTTCTGAGCGGCATTGAGATTATCGCTCCCTCAGGGAAATTCTGAATCGCAATTCCAAGCGAAAGGGCAAGTGCTCCAGCCTGAGTGATTTCTGTTCCGCCGGATAAAAAGCTTGCAAAAACGACGCCCACTGCCATTCCTTCAGGAATATTGTGAAGCGTGACAGCGAAAATGAGCATCATCGTCCTGCTGATTTTTTTTATTGATGAGGCGGGGCCTTCAGGAATTTGTGCCACTGCGTGAAGGTGTGGCGTAATTTTGTCGAGAAAGAACAAAAAAGCGACTCCAAGTGAAAATCCTGCCAAAGCGGGCAAAAATGCAAAACGACCGAGAGATTCACTCATATCCATTGAGGGAATTATAAGTGACCATACGCTTGCCGCAATCATAACCCCCGCCGCAAAGCCCAATAAAGCGCGCTGAACAGAATCGCTTATAGCTCGCTTCATAAAGAAAACGCTTGCAGAGCCAAGTGTCGTTCCTAAAAAAGGAATCAAAAGTCCTAAAATCGTTGTATTCATTCTTTTCCTGTTTTAAAAAACATATCTCGCCTTAATATAAAAGGAAGTGTAATCCTTGTATAGTCCGTAAGTTCCTTTTTCTTTTCCTTCATTAAAAATATATCCGCCAGCCTCAAGGAAAATACTGTCTGTGAGAGAATATTCGGCGGAAAGCTCTATAGCACTGTCAAAATCTGTAAAATTAAGGAGGCATGAAGCAGAAAGTTCAAGGGTTTCTGAAAAAAGCGATTTTGAAATGCTTAAACTTGTGCCGTGCGTGTAATTTTTTTCTCGCTCAAGATTTTTTGAATCCCCTGATAGAGCGTCACAAAAATATTGGGTGGTAAAAGTCCAGCTGTTTGGCATCCAGTCAAGTCCGATTAGCGAAAGAAGATTGTCGTGTTTTTCCGAGATTTTACTTCCAGAAAGAATTTTTTCGGCCTTAGACTGAAAATGTCGTTTCGGGAAAAATGCCGTCTCAAGGCGAAGCACCGTCTGGCCAAGCGGAATTGCCGCATCAAGAGCGAGCATTAAAAAACGTTCGTATTCGGCAGAAATCTCATATCCTGTGATTATTTCGCCCTCAATTTTTGGCTTATAAGACAAAAAAGGACTGTCTTCAAAACCATAAAATCCGTAGATGGAAAGATCCAGGTGAGAAAAATAACCGGAAAATTTTAGCGCATATTCGGAATTTTTTATATTTTTTTCTGGCTCACGAAAATCAGAGATTTGGGATGAATACTCTTCTAAAAGCGGACTTTTTATGAAAAACGGAATGAAATATGTGTCAAGGGAAAGGGAAGCCTTGCTTAAAGTGAGGCGGACTGTGTCAATTGCAAGCTTTTCATCATTAAAAATGGAGCGTACAGATGAGTAGTCTTTCGGGCACAGAACATTTGAAATGTCGATTCCGTCCGCTTTTCCCCATGAAACTTTTTGCCGCCCGATTCTTAAGCCCCAGAAATCACTTGAATAGTCGAGATATGCTTCTTTCAGTTCAAAATAGATTTCGTCTGAAACTTCGTCAAATCCCACTCTGCCTTCTGCAAAGGCTGAGGAATTTTCATAAAAAGCGTCGATTTTTCCGTTCAGATAAGAGTCCCCCAGAATAAAATCTCCCTGCCTTGAGGGGCGAAGGGCACTGGCCCATGCAGTTCCTGCTTCACCAGAGAATTTTACCTCCTGAGCAGAAAGATTAGTGTCAAAAATTGAAAAGAGAAGTATAAAGAAAAAACAGTGAAAGCAGGATTTTTTCATTTTATCTGACTCTTTTTATCTGACTCGGCCTTTTTCGAGGGATGCGACCGTTAAAAGCGAGTCGTCCACATCGACACCGTATTTGACATCCTTCATTTCGATTAGGGTAGTGTGATTTTTTTGTACATTTTCCATAAACATTTTACCTGTCGTCCAGAAGCCGTCAATCTCTTTTATGTCGGAGCAGGTAAGCTTTCGCTGCAGATTGTTCTGACGGTCGTAATATTCGCCCTTATAAAGCATAAAATTTTCTTTTGAAATCCAGAAGACTCTGCGGGGATTTTTGTCTTTCTTGTCCTTTGAGGAAGCCTCGACCTTGTAGCAAGGATTTCCGTCCACAGCCTCTTCGCCTAAAAGAGTAAAATCGTCTTTATTAAGACCTCTGTCTCCCATGTCTTCATAAGTGAAATCAGTTCCCATAAAATCGCCTGAAGAATCAGAGCCAGAAATTCGGCGAACCTTTTTCATTGCGGGCATATAAAGCCAGCTGTCTGTGTCCTTTTTGCTTCCGTCGGCAGCTTCTTCGTAGTCAAACATAAGATAGCCGACACCAGAAACATCTTTCGGTGTTACGAAAACGATTACGGATTTTTTTGTGTCTCCGTAATCCTTAGTTTTTTCAATGACTTCGCGCACCCTTGTTTGCCCTTTTTTGTCGGTTAAGGTCATAGTTGCCGTAAAGGAAGCGGTTTTTGCTTCTGGAACCTCGTCGCTTTTTTTCATTATGTCGTAGCCGGAAAGAACTTGTGCGTTTGCAAGCTGTACGCCGAAAATTGATAGTTGAAGGATAAAAGACAATAAAACAAATTTTTTCATTTGATGACTCCTTTTTGTTAGTAAATGCTAACAAAAAGGAGTTTATATAACATTGTTATATTTGTCAATACTCCAGGAATATCTTATTTTGCCTGAGTGTCGAAATCAGGGCTGTTTATATCCACTAGGCACACATTCTCCAGAGTGTAGGGCGAGGCTAAGCTGTCAGCAAGAGCATTTGCCGTGTCCATTGCCGTAAGGCAGTCAATATCGTGCTCTACTGCAAGGCGACGGAGCTTTACGCTTTCTGCGACCGGGTCGCGCCCCTTTGCGCTGGTAGAAACCACATAAGCAATTTTTCCGCTCTCCAAAAGAGTCATTACATTGTCGCTGTAATTTTCGTGAACTTTAGCAACTGTTGTGACAGGGATTCCGCTTCGCTCGATTGTGCTTGCGTTTCCGCTTGTGGCGTAGAGTTTGAAGCCCAGGTCGTAGAACTTACGCGCAAGAGGAGGAAGCTCCGGCAAGTCAGACTTCCGCACGGAGAATAACACTCCGCAAGATTCAGAACAAACGGATTTGCTCTGTCCTAACGGACATCGCTCTTTTTCGTGAGCGTCGTTAGACGCGAACAAATCCGTTTGTTTATTTTCTGGGGTTTTAGGGGCTTCGCCCCTAGGAGAAGGGGGTGTGGTGAAGACAGCTTGCTGGCTGAACCCAGGGGGAAGGCTTTCCCCCTCACTTTTCTTTGGCCGAATCATCTTCCAGCCGGCGGCACTCATTCCCTTAAAAATCGCTTCTTCCCTCGTGGCGGCAATTCCCAGAACTTCGCCGGTGGACTTCATTTCAGGGCCTAAGTGGGGGTCAACATCCATGAGTTTTTCAAAGCTGAACACGGGCACCTTTACTGCATAATAAGGCGGACGGAGGTAGAGGTCAGTTCCAAAGCCCATATCGCGGACACGCTCTCCCAGCATTGCTCGGGTTGCCAGATCTATCATTGGCACTCCTGAAACCTTGCTTAAATACGGCACGGTCCGGCTTGAACGAGGGTTTGCCTCAATAATATAAAGGTCTTCGTTTCCTCGGTCGTCTTTCCAAATCAGGTACTGAATGTTTACAAGGCCTTTTGTTCCGAGGGCAAGGGCCAGGGCGCGGGACTGGCGGACAATTTTTTCTTCAATGGAAGGACTGAAGTCTGCGGGATATACTGCGATTGAGTCGCCCGAATGTATTCCCGTACGCTCGATGTGTTCCA
>CALGGS010000083.1 GCA_937915735.1 uncultured Treponema sp. | reverse complement strand
CTCTATGTGACAAGCGGAATGACTCTCTACGCCCTCTGGACTTACACAGGAAGCGTCACCGTCACATTCAATGGAAACGGCGGACAGAATGCAGCCGGAAAAACTGAGACCAGCCAGAATCTTACGGGCAATGTATCGGCAAGCCTTTCGGCAAATTCTTTCACGCGGGAAGGCTACCATTTCATCGGTTGGGCAAAGGAAGCTAATGCCACAAGCAAAGAGTACAGCGACGGGGCAACCGTGACATTCACTGAACCGGTCGTCACTCTATACGCAGTCTGGGAAGCAAATCCCAAAGTCACATTCAACGGAAACGGCGGAGCGGATTCAAGCGGAAAGACAAGTCTGACCCAAAGCCTTCCTTACGGAACTTCTACAGCCTTGAATGTAAACACTTTCACGAAAGCAAACAGCACCTTCATCGGCTGGGGAACTTCTTCGACTGCCACATACGCCACTTACAAGGACGGAGAAAGCGTTTACACTACCCGCGACCTTACCCTTTATGCCCTCTGGAAAGATGATTTGACCCTTACATTCCATGCCAACGGAGGAAGCGGAGAGGATTTCACCCAGACCGTGGCCTACAGTCTTTCCGATAATGCCTACAGGCTCACTTTCCCGGAAAACACTTTCACAAATTCAGGCTACGCTTTCGCAGGCTGGGGAACATATTCTTCCTCAAAATCCGCCACTGCCAATGGCGGAGAAGAGAAAACGGTTTATGACTCCACCACCGACTATTACGCAATCTGGGCTTCTTCAAGCGTCACGGTCAATTTTGACCCGAATTCAACTTACGGCGGAAGCGGAGATTCTTTTACGCAGAATCTCGTCTTTGATTCAAGCCTTTTGAAATACACGGGCACTCTTCCAGAAAACTTATTTACCAGTGAGAAGGGGAATTTCGTCGGCTGGTATGTCTCACAAAAACCTTCTTCAAGCCATCTGATAATGGAAGCCGGGGACAGCCTGAAAATCACCCTTTCAGAACTTTCTTCCTACATAGACGAGGAAGGAACCATCACCCTTTACGCAATCTGGAATCCCAAAAGCTACACCGTGACCTATAACACTCTTGGAAACGGCGAGAATATCCTTGATGTGGTCATGAATACGGCTGAGTACGGAGAAGCCATGTCATATACAGTCCGTACACAGGCTGCGGAAAGTGTCTACGATTACTATACCTTCCAAGGCTGGGGTCAATATTCTACATCCACATCATACATCGGCGGAAACACGATTTCACTTCCAGGCGACAAGACGATTTATGCAGTGTGGAAGCTGGGAACAATAGGTGAAAGTTCTGGAAAGGAAATTAAATCCGGAAATTATATTGCCATACCATTCACCCTTGTTAAAAACGAAAGCATATCAGTTGCAGTGTCATCAAATGACACAGATAACGACTTGCAAATGTGGCTTGTCGACAGCGAAAATTATAAACTTTTCGCTGCTGGTAAAACATTCTCTTACAAAACAACAGTGTCCTCAGATTCGGGTACATACTCGCTTTCAGCAAGCGCGACTTATCCAAGCGGCTCATATTATTATATCATTAAAAACAAGGCACTGCTTGAAAAGCACACAGTCACCTACACAATAAAAGCCGCCGAATAAAAAGTCAGACTTAAAAATCGCCCCGTCAGTGAAGTTGAGCAAAAATCTCTCTCACGGCGGGGTTTTTTATTGACATATAAATCTATTGATAATACTATTGAATATATCTATTCTTTTATAGATAAATAAGGGGGGTAAATATGGCGTTTGCTAACTACGACAATGCGACGGCAATTAAAATGATTCATGCTTTCGTGCCCATCAGCAGGCTTAACAAGGGCGAGGCCGGAAGAATAATTGACGAAGTGAAGGCTGATGGAATCAGGGTCATTGTCAAAAACAATAGCCCTGAGTGTGTAATGATTTCCGTAGAAGAATACAATCATGTGATGGCGCTCGCCTCCCAGTCCTTTAAGATTAGCCAGACTCCGGAAGAAGAGGCAAATCGAAAGGCTTTCATTCAAAGAATCAGGCAGAATGTGCCGCCACCGATTCCGCCTCAGGCAGACCGGAAAACTGTTATGGATGAAATCGGCCCCATTGATGTTGATGAAGAAGCAGTCCTTGCTTTAAGGAGATTGGGATGATTCTGATTGATACAAACATTCTGATTGATTATTTTCACTCCAGAGAATCCGAACTTGCCGCAAAAATTGACTCACTTTCGATTGCACTCTGTGGCCCGGTGCGTACAGAAATTCTTCATGGAGCGCGAAATGACGAAGAAATAGATGATTACCTTCGGGCATTCAAAACTTTTGACAATCTCCCCAATGACGATTACGACTGGGAAGGATGCGGCTTCATTCTGCAAAAACTCCGCGCTAACGGCCTGCAGATTCCGCTTTCCGATGCCTTCATAGCTTTTACGGCAATGAAATACGACATCCCCCTCTGGACTCGGGACAATCACTTCAAGTTCGTTCAAGGCTACTACCCGGAACTGAAACTCTACGGAGAGTGAGGCAGACTCTTAATCTAGGGCTTCCAGCCACTAAGCCGATTTTTCGTACCGCATTTTGTATTCATCAATATGAAGCGGATGCTGCAAAAGCAATTCTTTCATATCTGATTCAAGCACAGAGCCGATTGAAGTATAACTTTTTTCATCAGGACTCTGCTTTATCAAAAAGCCTGCAGGATTTATCATGATGTAGGTATCTTTCATGTTGTCTTCAAAAACTGCTGTATCAACATCGCCGTTTCTTAGACAAAAATCGCTCCATTCTTTATCGTTTACGAGCATGTCGTCATTGCAAGCGAAAGACTGACAGCGAAGAATTTTCCATCGGTCAAGGCAAAGATTTTTTACAAAACCTGAAATCAGCTCATTTTTGTTGTACGAGTTGACAACGGTGTTGAGCTTTATTTTGCAGTCAGAATGTTCACGGATATACTGGCAGATATCAAAAAGCCTTTCGTTCGTGAGAACAGTGCCGTTATTCGAGCATGAACCGATTTTTTTCTTTGTCTCGTCACAAATTGAATGAAAGGAAATTCCTATGCAGTCAAGATTCGGTAAAACGAAATCCAAAATCTCATTCGTAAGAAGAGAGCCGTTCGTGATTACGCTCGTTCTAAGCCCGCTTTTTTTCGCAAAGTCAATCAGTTCAGGCAATTGCTCAATCAAAAATGGCTCACCACCAGCAAAATTGATTCCGCTGAAAATTCTGCTGGCGGCGACTTTTTCAACAGCATTTTTCATGTGCTCAAAAGAAAGGGGGAATTTTTGAGCATATCGCGCAAAACAGAATTTACATCCAAAATTACAGGCTTCAAGAAGATGATAGTTGACTTTCAGGTTTTTCATCTGTGATATTTTCATATTTTCCTCTGGCTTAACAGAATTTCAGACGAGCTATTTTACTCACAATGTTTAGGCCTTCCCTTTTGTCGCTGCCTGTCGCGCTGATTGAAACAGAATGTCTTCCCCTCTCATTTGAGACAAACAGGACTACATGATTTTTCTTCCGCCCGATTAAAATTCCGAGTTTCTGTAAGCCCGATTCAATCTGCGGCGTAATTCTTTTGTAGTCTGTGAAAATTCGTTTGAGTTCATTCCTAAAATCTTTTTGTAACATAATTTTCTCCTCTTGTATAATTAGTGCGATTTCTTAAGAAAAATTGACACTTTGACGCAAGAAATTTGATAAATTCTCTCCGATTTTTGAGGCCTGTTATTTTCCTTTATGATTAGGATTCAACTGCTTGCCGCGATTTCCGTGAACTTGTGCATACTGACGATTTACGCCCGGTGTTCCCTTGTTGGCGTTCTGCATGTTGGCCGCGTTGTTCGCGGGGGTGATTGGTTTGGTGTTGTTTGGCATCTTGTGCCCTCCTT
>CALGGS010000082.1 GCA_937915735.1 uncultured Treponema sp. | reverse complement strand
CCGATATTACGAACTTTGGTAATATCAAAAGCCATATTGTTTACCTCTCAAAAAAAGAATTTCCAATAAAAGATTTTATCGTGAAAGTATATAGAAAAAGTTACCGATAATCAAGTATGAAGAAAAAGTTTCATGTCACTTATAACGCTCCCGTCACGCTTACATTTGCCATTTTGTGCGTAGCAATACTTTTGCTCAATGATTTTTTGCTCGGAAAACATCTTATCCCCGCACTTTTTACGGCTCCCGGACGAATCGGAACAAAAATCACCGTAAACGACACCGTTCAGATAATTGGCTTCAACTATAAAAGCGTAACAGATTATTTACGCCTTTTTCTTCATGTTCTCGGACACTCAGACTGGAATCACCTTTTGGGAAATTTCGCTTTTCTTCTTTTGCTGGGACCACTTATGGAAGAACGCTACGGCTCAAAAATGGTGCTTCTGATGTTCACTGTTACGGCTTTTGTTACAGGAGTCATAAATGTCTGCCTTATTCCCCGTCCTTTACTGGGTGCAAGCGGAATCGTTTTTATGCTCATAATCCTCGCTTCTATCACAACTCTCGACAAAAATGAAATTCCCCTGTCGTTTATTTTCGTCGTCGCAATCTACCTTGGCAGAGAACTGATAAACGGGCCGAAAACAGAAAACATTTCTACCGTCGCACACATTGCGGGCGGACTTTGCGGCTCAATGTTCGGATTTTTAGTTGCCCCGAAAACAAAACGCACGACAAAAAAAGAAGACAAATCTGCTGCGCAAGAGGAAAAATCTGAAAAAAAAGAGCCTTCCTCACTCTTCAAAAGGCGAAGCGCTCAAAAAGAAGATGATTCAACAGTCATCGGAACTTTGGAAATTTAGGGTTCTCTAAAAATTGCAATTTTTAGAGATTCCCTTTAAGAAACTTACACCTCAAACAGCTTGATTTCCCGCTCTTCGTATGCTTTTTTTACAAGCTCGTCGATTTCAAGCTCCTTGTAGATTTTTTGGGCTTCTTCAACAGTTGAGCGCAAAACCGGGTGGCGGGGGCTGAAAAGAACACAGCAATCCTCATATGGTAAGATTGAAGTCTCGTAAGTGCCGATTTCTTTTGCAATCTCAACTATTTCTTCTTTGTCAGTACCAACGAGAGGGCGCAAGAGAGGAAATTCAGCCATACTTTCGGTACAACTCATATTTTCGATTGTCTGGCTTGCAACTTGTCCTAAGCTTTCGCCCGTAATAAGGCAGCTTGCCCCCACGCGCCCGGCAATCATATTGGCGCATTTCATCATGCAAAGGCGAAGCATTAAAGTCGTGTAATTTTCAGGAGATTTCTTTTTTATCTGCATCTGAACTTCGGTGAAAGGCACGATATTAATGTGAGTGCGAAGTCCGTATTGCGACAAGATTTCTGCCAAATGCTCGACTTTTTCCCTGGCCTCGTCGCTCGTATAGGGATAAGCGTGAAAATAAACTGAGTCTATCGTCATTCCTCGGCGAAGCATACGGTAGCCGGCAACCGGGGAATCCAGTCCCCCACTCAAAAGCAGCAAGCCTTTTCCGCTCACGCCCACAGGAAGCCCCCTCCTGCCTTTAGTTCTGTTTGAGTAGACAAAGCATCTGTCACGGACTTCGACCATAATCACCACATCAGGATTTTTGACATCCACATCAAGGATTTTCTGATTGTAGGCGAGGCTCGCTCCTTCCGAACAGATTCCGTAGTGGTCATAAGGGAAAGACTTGTCACTCCGGCGAGACTCAAGTTTGAAGGTTTTTGCCCCATTGTCACGAGCCTTAACCGCCTCATTCAGGACTTCCTGCTTGATTGCCTCGATATTTTTTTCGACTACGACAGCTTGGGCCCAGCCTGTGATTCCAATCAAATGAGAAAGGGCAAATTCAACGCGCTCCTGAGCTGTCTCGTCACATTCAACATAAAGCCGCCCGGCCTGCAGGGTGACTCTTGCGTTCACATTTTTCAGATACGCTTTTGTGTTCTTAACAAGCTGCCGTTCAAATATCTTAATATTAGAGCCTTTTAAGATAAGCTCCCCGATTTTTCCGATATAAAATTTCGTATAAGTCATAAGATTTCCTGTAATATTTTAGACGCAGATACACGCGGATAAGGTTTATATAAATCTGCGTTCATCTGCGTTT
>CALGGS010000081.1 GCA_937915735.1 uncultured Treponema sp. | reverse complement strand
AGTTTGACGGGAAGCGCTGAGTAATCGCGTCAAGTGTTAATCAGCGCTTCCCTAAACGCATTTAATTCTGTCGTCGGGGCATTTTTCAAAATATTCTTTGATTCTTGCCCTTGCATCGTCATTGTCGAGAGCATTTAGCATTTGACTTTGGAAATAATGGCCGAAACTGAAATTAAGGCAATAAAAAGCAAAAAATCTCTGAAGCCTTGTTTTCCAGAATTCAGGCGGCTGGCATTTTTCAAGCTCATCGATGAATGAAAGCGCAAGCTCTTCGGCGTTAAATTGGATAGATTTCTCGACTTCATCTGTCATTGTCGGGCTTGACCCGACAATCTCCCTAAAAATCCAGGGTTTTTGTGCAGCGGCTGTAGCTATCATAATTCCGCTTGCGTGGGGAGCGGTTTTTCTTGCAGCCTCAAAGCTTTCTTTGTCTTTGACATCGCCATTTAATATCACAGGGATTTCCGGAAACCTGAGGGCAAGATTTTCTACAGCCTGCCAGTTTGAGGGTCTGGAATGTTTTTGCTTTTGCGTGCGCGCGTGAAGCGTGAGCATCTGAACGCCCTCATCAACGAGCATCTGACAGAAGGAATGAAGTTTTTCTTCGGTGTAATTTTCATCTCCAAGGCGAAGCTTTACCGAAAGACGCTTTGCTTTTTTCCCGTCTTTTGCCGCATTTTCAATCGCTGATTTTACATCTTGAACCATTTTCTGAGTTTCGGCGATTGCTTTTGTCATCCAGGCGATTCCCGCACCGGTTTTTGCAATCTGGGGAGCAGAGCAACCCATATTCAAGTCTATTCCAATTCCTTCCCGCTCACAAAGAAGGGAAGCCGCCTGAGCCATTTTTGAGCCGTTTTTATCCGTAAGCTGCCAGACAAGTTTTTGTGGCTCAGGACCTTCCAAAAGATAATATTTTTCCCACGGTCCATTATTTAAAAGAGAAGAAGCATTTATCATCTCGTTGAAATATTCGTCGCATCCGCCAAAACGGCCGACAAGACTTCTGAATGCCTCGTGAGTAATTGAATCCATTGGAGCAAGAAGAAGTGTCATAGTTCATTATCCAAGAATCTTTGGAAAATTTCTGCGGCAAGGCCACAAAGCTCAGCGCAGGGGCGTTTTTTGTAGTATTCTTCAGTACGAGCCTCGCTTACGGCGACATCAACCTGTTTTGGGGAAAGTCCTAAAAGCTCGCGGCAGACAATCGAGCCATTAGCCTTTCGGAATTCCGCCGCTAATTTTTGACCCTTTGCGTAGGTTTCGTCTTTCTGCTTTTTGTCTCCGCCGAACCCGTTGATTTTTAATCCTTCAGATTTTGCCTTTTGAGAATTATAAAGGCCGAGACAGAACAACATTCCGCTAACAGTCCCACAGACCTCCCTCATTCGGCACATTCCGCCGCCAAAGGGCTGAACAAGCGAGCCGATTTCCGCAGGAGAATACCCCAACTGCTCTGCAAAAACGGACACAACCGACTGAGTACAATTCATTCCTGATTTAAAATTTTCTGCCGCTCTCTTTCTGGCTTCCTGTGGGGACATAAAATCTCCGGGTAATTCGTGGTTTAGTTTTTAGTATTAAGCATTTCTATCTGCTTAACTGCCGCATCTAAGAATTCACCGTCCAGACTTTCGACATCACCTGAGTCGATTGCATTGGAGATGTCCTCGCTCATAGGGATTTTTGCCAGGACAGGGATTCCATATTCAAGGGCAATTCCGTTTATGTTCGACTCGCCGAAGACTTTGATTTCTTCGTTACAGTGAGGGCATTTTACATAGCTCATATTTTCGACGAGACCCAGAATCGGGATTTTCATCATTCCTGCCATTTTTACGGCTTTTTCAACGATAACTCGTACAAGCTGCTGAGGAGAAGAAACGATAACGATTCCATCTACCGGGAGGGACTGGAAAACAGTCAGCGGGACATCGCCGGTTCCTGGAGGCATATCGACAAACATAAAATCAATGTCGCCCCAGTCTACATCCGTCCAAAACTGCTTGACTGCGCCTGCAATTACAGGACCGCGCCACAAAACCGGGTCAGTTTCCTTTTCGAGAAGGAAATTCATGCTCATTAATTTTACGCCTTTTTCGCTTTTTACAGGATAAATCGTTCCGTTTTTGTCGCCCATCGCTTTTTGCTCAGAAACACCAAAACTTGTAGGAATAGAAGGCCCCGTAATGTCAGCGTCAAGGACAGCCGTTTTAAAGCCAGATTTTCGCATTTTTGCAGCGAGAAGAGCCGTTACCAATGATTTTCCGACACCGCCTTTTCCAGAAACAACGCCAATTACTTTTTTAACACAACTTCCGTCATGAAGAGTTGCCCTTAAATCTTTAGATTTACAATTTGAAGAACAACTAGAACAATCGTGAGTACAGTTTTCAGCCATTTAGAACCTCTTTTCAATAAAGATAATTAAATTTTTCCTTATAGTCAAAGACTAAATTTAGGGAACTTCGAAAACCTCGCCTTCGGCGATTTTCTGAAGTTTTTCGAGATTCCCTTTAGTCTTGATGTTCAAAAAAAAATGACTGTTTGATATAATTCAGTTATGGCACAAAATACAATCGGAACAATTTTTAAAGTAACAACCTTTGGAGAAAGTCACGGAACAGCACTTGGCTGCGTTGTTGACGGAGTTCCAGCGGGAATTCAAATCGACGAAGAACGCATTCAGGCTGCCCTCGACAGAAGAAAGCCCGGACAAAGTTTTGGCGGAAAAAACAACGCTTCCGTAACTGCACGAAAAGAAGACGACAAAGCCCAAATTTTAAGCGGAATTTTTGAGGGAAAAAGCGAAGGCACTCCGATTGGGATTGTAATTCAAAACACAAGCCAACATTCAAAAGATTATGGAAATCTTGCCACGACATTCAGACCCGGGCACGCAGATTTTTCCTTTTACTCAAAATACGGCTTTCGGGACTATCGAGGCGGAGGCCGTTCAAGCGG
This sequence comes from uncultured Treponema sp., assembly GCA_937915735.1. GTDB lineage: Bacteria > Spirochaetota > Spirochaetia > Treponematales > Treponemataceae > Treponema_D. Next base: position 13,501 of record CALGGS010000081.1, on the reverse strand, counting down.
ACGGGAAACAGCAAGCCGTGTCGCGGCGGGAGCAATTGCCCTTCAAGTTCTCGAAAATATTTGTGATATAAAAATCACTGCCTACACAGAGCGTGCCGCTGGAATTTCTATAAACAAAGTTGATTTTTCCCAAATAGAACAGAACGCTCTCCGGGCGCCAGACAACGAAAGTGCCGCAAAAATGAACGAAAAAATCGAGGAAATCCGCGCTAACAAAGACTCTGCCGGCGGTATCATCGCCTGCCGGGTTTCAGGACTTCCTGCAGGAATCGGTGAGCCGGTTTTTGGAAAGCTTGATGCAGAGCTTGCGAAGGCGATTTTGAGCATAGGAGCCGTAAAAGGAATCGAATTCGGTGCCGGTTTTGCGGCAAGCGATTCAACTGGAAGCCAAAATAACGATAAAATGCGGATTGACTCAAAGGGAAGGCCAATTTTTGAGACAAACAACGCCGGCGGAATTTTAGGCGGAATCTCAAACGGAAACGACATTTTCTTTAGAGTGGCCGTAAAGCCCGTACCAAGTATTTTCCAAAGTCAAAAGACAATTTCCGTTGATGAAGCAAAAAAATACACAGATTCAGACCTGATTATTGAAGGAAGACACGATGTCTGTCTTTGCCCTAGAATCGTCCCTGTAATCGAAGCAATGACAGCCATTGTTCTTGCAGATTTAATTCTGCAAAATCGTTCCAGCAAGCTTTAGAAAAGCCCCTGCTAATAAAGCGATTCTGAAAATATGAAGAATAAATTCCTTTCATTCTGGATTTTCTTTCATTCAGCAATTTTTATTGCCTTTATCATTTCTATTGTCGTCTCGCCCGAAATTTCTTTTGGAACGAGTCTTTTTGAAATTATGCCACCATCCTCATCACTGCACGAAGTTCAAAAAGCAGACAATCTTCTGGGAGATAAAACAAGCCGCGAGTTCACAATTCTTACAAAAGCAAGGAATTTTGAAGACGCGAAAACCGCCGCTGAAAGATTTTACGCGCATTATAATGATACACCGGCAAGGGCCGAAAAATCTTACTTTGACTCTCTCTCGCTTTATGTTAATTCATCTTCAGTTTCCGAAATTACTGAGTATCTGCACGAAAATCGTTTTTTTCTTCTTTCTGATAATGATATAAATCTGCTTGAAAACGAAAATGCAAAAGAAATTGCAAATGACGCACTTTCCAGTGTTTACGGAGCATTCTCTATTTCAGATTTAGCATTTCTGGACGAAGACCCTTTTTTGTTAAGTGAGCGAAGCCTAAAAAAAAATTTAGAAGACGGTGCTGTCTCTGCAACAAGCATGAGTTTAAAAGACAATGTTCTCGCCTGCCAAAAAGATGATTTATGGTATGTTTTAATCCGCGGAACAGTTTCAGAAAAAGGCTCTGCAATGGCAAGTAAGCAAAACGCAGTCAAAAGTATTTATGAAACAGCAGATGAGATTTGTCGCCCTGCTGACATTCAATTCATTTTTTCTGGCGTACCTTTTCATTCTTACGAGAATTCAAGTTCCGCACAGGCACAAATTTCTATTATTTCAAGTGTCTCACTGATTTTGATTATTCTTGTTTTTTTGTGGATTTTCCGCTCTTTTGTGCCGGCGATTGCCTCGGCTCTGGCTGTCGCATTTTCTTGCGGTGTCGGATTCATTTCTGTTCTTTTGTTTTTCCGTGGAATTCATGTCCTAACCTTTGTTTTCGGCACAACCTTAATCGGAACCTGCCTTGACTATTCAATACATTATTTCATTAACTGGAAGGCAAATCTTTCTTGCGAAAACGGAATTGCCGTCCGTAAGCACATTTTTCGCGGAATTACATTCGGCTTTATTTCTACAGAAATTTGCTTTGCCGCCCTTTTCCTGGGACCATTTCCACTTTTAAAGCAGGTCAGCGTTTTTTTATTTTTTGGTCTCGCAAGCTCATATCTTTCAGTAGTTGCACTTTATCCGCTGATTAAAATGCCAAAAAGCAGGGGGGCGATTCTTTTTTCAAAATCAGACAATAACAAAAGCTTTGAGAAAGTCTTGAATATATCAAAAAAAATCCTGCATTTTCTGCCAATCCTTCTTACGATTCTTTCTTTGCTCACTATTCTTATTAACCGCCGCTCATTTAAAATCCAGAACAGCATAAACGAGCTTTACTCAATGTCCGGGCAAATGCAAGAGAACGAAATTACTTCTGCAAATGTTTTGAACACAGGCTCCAGCGGCTGGTATTTCATCTTAAAATCTGACAGCGAAGAAAATTTATTGCAAAAAGACGAGGAGCTTTCTGCCTTTCTTTCTGAATGTGTCGGGCAAAAAAAGCTTGGGAACTTTCTTTCGGTAAGTCAGTTCATTCCGTCAAAAGAAAAACAAGAGAAAAGCTATAAGGCCGCTGAAAAGCTTTTACCTTTTGCAGAAGAGCAATTTGAAGCGCTTGGATTTGAAGATTCTCCGGCTCTGGCAAAGAATTATGAGCAAAACTACCGCTCGTCTCGCCCAAATAATACGCTTCCCCCGGAAATTCAGGAGGCCATTTCAAATCTCTGGATTGGCGAGGTTGACGGTGAATTTTATTCCTGCGTAATGCCACTCCACGCTTCTCGTGAAGATGAGCACTTTTTTAGAGAATATGCCCAAAATCATAACGGAATTTATTTTGTTAATAAGGTAAGTGATATTTCTAGTCAGCTGGACATTCTTTCAAAAACCATGCTGAAAATGCTTGCACTCGCTTTTATCGCCGTAATTGTGATTTTGTCCTTCTTTTACAAAATGTCTCTCGTCCTAAAAATAGCCTCAGTTCCGCTTCTTGTTACTTTGGTTACGACAGCCGTGCTGCTTATCGCAAAAATCAAGCTGAGCTTTTTCCCGATTACCGCCCTCGTTTTAGTTTTCGGTCTTGGTCTGGATTACATAATTTATGCAATTGAAGGAAAAGAAAAACTGCAGGAAAAACAAAATCTGAACAATTTTGCGATTTTGCTTTCGTTCATAACGACTGCCCTTTCATTTGGAGCACTCTCACTCTCAACATTTCCGCCGGTCCACATGCTCGGTCTTACGGTTTTTGCAGGCTTAGTAACAGCCGTTATTACGGCATTTTCAGACTAACGCTCACTCCATTCATCAAAAGTGAAATATTCAAATCATTTTTCGTATTAAATGTATGAAGATACGGAACTAAAAATCCGACAGAACAACCAATTGCCGCGCCTGCCAGCACATCCGTAAAAAAGTGATTTCCGCTCGAAAGGCGAAGGGCCGCGACTCCAATCGCCATTGAATAAGAAGTCGCTATAACAGGAATTTTCCACCTTGACTCAGGAAAATATTTGCAAAAAGTGTAGCTGGTAAAAGTCGCGCCCGTAAAAGCCATCGTTGAGTGTCCCGAAGGAAAAGAATTCGCCCAATCGCCTTCCTCAACATCATCCTCAGGATAAGTCGATGAATCATAATACATATACGGCCGCGTGCGATTAACCGCCAGTTTTGCAAGCTCCTTTATTCCGTTTGAAATCAAAAGGGCTTCAGAGTACATTACAAGGCAAGTGAACCATTCGTTTTTGTCAGTTCCAGTAAGAATGAGCGGACTTAACATCGCTCCCCCAAGCACAATATCCGCCGCCAAATCACGATTCTTTGAATACGAATGCATAAAAATTCTGTCGAGAGAATTCACATCGGCCTTGTCTAAAGTGCGTCCGTCCCATTTCTGACGATTCACTTCAAGAACATTATCCAGAATCAAATCGCTGCCTGAAAGAAGGACTCCGCTTCCGAGCAAAATGCCGTCAGTTACAGGATTAAGCGCAAAAACTTTTACCCCTGCTTCTTCGGAAAAAAGAGAAACTAGCCCCAAAACTGGTAATAGTGCAGTCAAAAGAAATTTCTTTCTCATAATTTTCATGAGCGAAGCGAAGAATCTCTACTTTGCATCAATGATATTTGGCAATGACGGAACTTCTCCAGACCAAACCTTCAAATCATTCGCAGCAACAACTAAATCATCCTTTTCGATAGAAGAAGCCGTCGCCGTATCCAAGGCAATTACATAAGATTTTGTCGAGAACGAAACTTCTTTCTGGCTTGAATTTTTCAGATACCAGCCATCTACTTCATCACGAAGACGAACAGGCTGATTGTCTCCGGAAATATTCACATTATTTTTGTCCGCCGTAAAGACTGAATGAACTGTCTTCGCGTTGAAATCATAATCCAAATCATAGAAGCCAAGGCTCAAAAGTGCCGCTTTTTCGTGAATAAAAGTCTTAGCCAGATAATGACCGACAATCAAAAGCGCCCAGTCCTTGTTTCCTCTTTCCTGTGCATAAGAATCTTGAACTCGACTCAAATTAAAGCTGATAAAATCTCTCTGAACCTCTGGATTTACATCTGGAAGAACGAAAAGCGTTCGTCGTAGCTGCGGATAAATCGCCAAAGTCGAGTCATTGAAAGAATTATTCAGGAAATCAACATACTCATCCTTTGAAAAATCCGCCGTCTCAATCTTGATGAAGAGCTTTGAACTGAAATTTGTCCCACACAAAATGAATTTTGCGGCATCTTCATACAAATCACACTCAAAGATTCCGCTTGAAGAGCCCAGCTGTAAATGCTCAATCGGAGAAGAATTTTCCATATCAAAGCTGAATTTATCTGCTTCCGTAATAAAGATTTTTACGTCCTTGCGGTAAAGCTCATCGTGATATTTTGCAAGTGCGGCAGCGTGAACAGTCTCTTCTGCGTTAATCGCATCCAAAATCTCCATGAGCCCCTCCGGCTTTTCATCAGAAAGGAAATAATTATCCAAATCAAGAATAGAAAGCTCTTCGAGAAGGAAATTCTTGTTCACAGGAATTTCTCGGATAAGGTTCGCAACTGAATCTGGAAGGCTGGAAGGAATCTCGCCAAGTCCAGTGTCAAAACTAACCCGCTCATTCGTTATAATTTCGTCATATTTTTTAATTTTTTCTTTCAAATCATTAAAATCTGAAACAACCGTGTCTTCAATTCCGGCATCCGTAAACTGCTTCTGCAATTCCTCTGCTTCTGAACGAGTCGCAAAAACTCCCGCATGAATATTAAAAGCAAAGAAAGTCGTGTCATCGAAGGTATTCACAAGATAAGAATTAAATCCAAGTTCCCTCAGACGATTTTTGTCATTTTCGGCGAACTGCTCGTATTTATATGAACGAACTGCCACAGAAAAAGGAGTTTCCTCAGACAAAACGGCCTCTTTTTTTTCAAGAAGAATCGGCTCACTAGGCTTAACTTCTTCAACGACTGGCGGAAGTGTCTCCGCTTCAACTTCCGGGGTCGGCTCAGGAAGAGGCTCTGGTTCTGGTTCTGGAGCCGGCTCTGGGAGAACTTCCGGCTCAATATTTTTCACAGGAGGCTCAGGAATTGGCTCAATTTTTGGCTCCTCAACCTTCGGCTCAACCTTTTTTTCAACCGGCTTTGGAGCAGGAGCTGGTTTTGGAGCCGGCTTTGGCGTAATTTTCGGAGCGGGAGCCGGAGTCGGAGCAACAGCCTTATTTGAAATAATTTTCTCGCTCTTGCAAACCCAAAAATCCTTAAGATTAAGAGCCTTCACAAAAGAATAATTTTTAACCTCATCGCGATATTTTCGCGCATCCTCGATTTTTTTAAATTCTTTTGAAAGAAGAACTCGGTAATAACTCTTATTTTTGACCTGACTCTCGCTGATAATCGCAGAAATGCTCTGTCTTTCAAGCTTAGAAACCATTTCCTGCGCATTTGAAAGCTTTTGATACGAAGCCACGCAGACATGGAAGCCTTCCGCAAAAACAGAAGCCGTGAGCAAAAGATTAAGAATCAAAAATGAAACAACAAACTTAAAAGATTTTTTCATAAAACCCCACCATCTCTAAACAAAGATACATTTTATTATCGGTGAAAAATAGGAAAAAATTAAGAAGAGAAAAAAAAGTAGACGATTGTCCGTTGTCTTATCGTCAACATAATTTATATTTAAATTATGACAGAAAATGAATCTGAAATCCTAAAAAATCTGGGGAAAAAACTCCGTGAATTAAGACAAAGCAAAAACATTTCTCAAGAAAAGTTTGCAGAAATAACAGAAATTGACAGAACTTATATTTCAGGCTTGGAACGAGGCAAAAGAAATCCTTCATATTTAATATTAAAGCGAATTTGCGATGCACTAGAAACAAATTTAAATAATTTATTTTAGGAGAAAAATTTTATGGATACAAATTACACCCGCTTATTTCGAGAAAAACTAGGATTTACAAATAAGCAAACACTTCAAAAATATTTCAAAGCAACTGATTTTATCGTCGTAAATTGGGAGAAAATTGAAAAATGCAATTTTCGCTTAACAGAAATTTTTTGTAAACTTAATGATGCGGTTTCAGAAGATATCAAACAAAAAGATATTGAAAAATTCTGTCTAAAAATAAAGAATGCTTTTTGTATTATGCGTGATAATGAAATTATCCCACAGCTTACGAATCAAGGTAGAGACCCAAGTGATGTTTATTACAACTGGATGAGAGGCTATCTTGTTTGTGAATTTTTTACACCTGCAATCGCAAAATTATTTTGTGTGAAAGAAAGTGCTATTTCTGCGGTTGGTCAAGATGATTTGAAAAACATTGAAACTTTTAAAAGAGCTGCAACTGCCGATTTAGAATTAACTCTTAATTGCACTAAGAAAATTCGTCTTGAAATTCAAGCAGGATATACAGGTGTTAATGATATAAAAAGGAGCAAAATTATTGAAGCAGAACATAGATTGAAAGAGAATAATCTTGAATCACTTGTAATTCATTTTGATATTTTTAATGGATTGGCCGCAGTTATAAATATTTCAAAATTCTACAAAATTCCTAACAACGATTATCATAAGGCATTTGAAAATACAGATGTCCTTACAATAAAAGAAACATGGTTTAAGTGGAAACTTGCAGAGAAATTAAAGCCCGTTTCTGAATTAATCATTTCTTATGAATGACAAATTAATTTTCTAAAGCTTTCAGTACCTGTTTTGCTATAGCTATAGAAAGAAGTGGGGGAACAGCATTTCCGATTTCAAGCCGTTTCATTCCGTCAGAGCCATAAAATTTGTAACTGTCTGGAAAACTTTGCAATCTTGCACCTTCTCGGATTGACATCGCCCTTGAATCTCTTGGATGAATACATCGTGAAGAAGAAGGACAAGCAAAGTTTCGAGTTATAGTTGTTGAAGGCTTTTTCCACCAAAGTTTTGCATAGGTATTTCCATATCCACTTTTTGGACGAAGTTCTTCTGGTAAATCATCTTTGCACTGACCATCTTTTAAGGCTTGCATAATTCTGATTAAATGCTCTCCATTTTTGGGAGCGGAGTGTTCAGTCATTGCTTGATTATCATGTCGAACGAAATCTAAGAATTCATTTTTAAAATTTGAATCAAAAGTATTATTTTCTTCTCCGCTTTTTATTGGAGGTAAATCTCCGATTGCTTCTTCCAATGTAATGTAAGGTTTTAGCCCTTCACCATGAGTAGGCAAAGGATACTCGAAATTATTTACGCCTTTAATCCCTACAAGAATAACTCTTTCCCTATGCTGAGGAACTCCATAATCTACAGCATCGAGCAATTTTGATTTCAGTTCATATCCAAGACTTGCAAATTCTTCTTTAATTTTCTCGAAGAGCCTACCATGATCCATACTCAAGATACCACTAACATTTTCGAAAACGAATGCCCGAGGTTTTAAGATTTCGAGAATTCGTTTGTATTGCATAAAAAGATTGGCTCTCTCGTCCATTTTTCGTTTTCCGAGAGTTGAATAAGACTGACAAGGTGGTCCGCCAACAATTAAATCAATTTTTTTATCATTTATAACTTCTGTCAATTTTTCTTTGGACAAATCATTGATATTACAATTTATTATTTTTACTTCAGGGTGATTTAGGGAATAAGCAATAGAAATATCTTTTTCGATTTCATTTGCAGCTAAAATATGAAAATTTGAAATTTGAGAAAAACCGTAGCTTAGTCCGCCGACCCCAGAAAATAAATCAATGACATTATAGTCCATATCATTACTATACGTTTTATAAGATATTTTTTCAAGAGCTTTTGACACAAAAAAAACACCGCCGTAGCGGTGCTTATGTCATTCTAAGGCTGTAACCCGAAGAATCTCTAATTACTCATAAATAAATGTCTCTTTCGGGCCGTCAATCCGAACATTCTCGAACTTTGCCCCAGCGGCATTTCGGACTCTAAAGCTTTTTACGGAAACTTCCGGCAATCCGTAGAACATATCGCTGTTCATCGGGCTTTCAGTTGAGTTTTCATCCGTCGTAAAATGGCAATCCCTGATTTCGAGATTGTCGATTGGCATTTCAGGAAGTCCTACAATAAAACCAGCGCTTGCCTTGCAGTTCTTACCCGTACAGCCGATGATTTTTACATCGTGAATTCGAGGTGTTTCGCTCGTTACAGGCTGTTTTTCAAGACTGAATAAAGGTGATTTCTGGTCTGTAACTCCACATTTGTAATACATATTCATTGCGATTGGGCAGAGAGTGTCATCCATCACAAGATTTTTAAGCTCGATGTCAAAAATGTCTCCGCCTCTTCCTCGTCGGCTCTTGATTCTGATTCCCCGGTCAGTTCCGCTCAAATCACAATTTTCTGCGTGAACATGCTGAATTCCAGCCGCAGTCTCTGAGCCCAAGACGATTCCGCCGTGAGCAAATCGCACTGTGCAGTCTTTTATAGTGACATTTACAGTCGGCTTGTTGACGCGGATTCCGTCTGGACCTGAGCCAGATTTGAGACAGATTCCGTCGTCACCGACAGCGACATAGCAATTCAAAATCTGAACATTCGTGCAGGAATCAACATCAATTCCGTCTGTGTTCGGAGCAGAATAAGGATTTTCGATTTTAAGATTTTTGAGAACTAAATCATCAACATAAAGCGGATGAACTGTCCAGAAAGGAGAATCTTTAATGTGAACGCCTTCCAGAGTTACATGCTGGCAGTTTACGAATTCAACGAGACAAGGACGCAGGAACTGACATTCCCGACCGCCACCGCCGCCAGGCTGATTTTCGTATCCTGGATTCAGTTTTGCAAGAGCAAGCTCATAGGGCTGTTCTGGACTAGACTGACCAGACTCTTTTTTTGCCTTGCGAAGCTCCCACCAAGCGTTTCCGTTCCCGTTGATTGTGCCCTTACCTGTTACAGTGACATTTTTTGCATCCCCTGCCCGAATAAGAGCGTGAAGAGCATAACACTCAACGCCTTCCCAGCGAGTAAAAGCCGGAGGATAAGCATTAGGATCGGTTATAAAAGAAAGCTCTGCGCCTTCTTTAAGCTCCAAAGTTGAATTACTAACTAAATCAATCGGACCTGTAAGCCAGGTTCCTTCTTCAACAACAAGCTTTCCGCCGCCATTTTTTGCGATTTCTTCAAAAGCCGCCTTGAATGAGTTTGTATTATCAAAAACTCCGTCGTTTTTTCCACCAAAATCTTTAATGTTGAGTTCTGTCATAGTCCGTTCCTTATACTTTTTCAGATTCTATCATTATAATCAATTTTTTTTGATAGAAAAGTAAAGATGTTGATATGAATTTGCATTATATAGACATCTACCCATTCAATCGTGCAAGTTCTGAGCGAACAAACTCTTCTGCCTTTTTGGAAACTTCTGCTACTCCGATAAGCTCGGCCTTCTCGGCACTTCTTGGCTTAAATTCAACATTTGGAAGATTCTTGTCACCGACAGTAATTCTAAGCGGAATTCCAATCAGCTCCATATCTGCGAATTTTACGCCAGGGCGCTCGTTTCTGTCGTCAAGAAGGACTTCGATTCCTGCGGCCTTAAGTTCGTCATAGATTTTGTCCGCAGCTTCCTTCATTGCGCCTTCGTATTTAATCGGAACAATGCAAACCTGGAAGGGAGCAACTGTCATCGGCCAGATAATTCCCTTTTCGTCGTTGTTTGCCTCGATGATTGAAGCGAGAGTTCGGTCAACGCCAATTCCATAACAGCCCATAGTAGGCTCCTGAGGCTTTCCGTTCTGACCAAGGAAAGTTACATGCATTGCCTTCGTGTATTTGTGACCGAGCTTGAAGATGTGTCCCAGCTCATTTCCTTTTTTCTGATAGAAAACGCCGCCACAACAAGCACATTTGTCGCCTTCTTTTACGAGTCTGACATCTGCGTTAATATACGGCTTAAAGTCACGAAGTGGCTCAACATGCTTTACATGGTAGCCATTTTTTCCAGCTCCAGTGATTGCATCGTGCATACAAGCCGCGCCGTCCTTTATTACAGAATAATCGACAATAAGAGGGCATTTTGAAGTCATTGGACCGACAAAGCCGTGTCCTGCCTGCGCGTATTCCAAAATCTCTTCGTCTTCTGCAAGGACAACTTCGCTCGCCTTTAGTGTTGCGGCAAGCTTCGCCTCGTTTACATCCAAATCAGCACGAATACAAACGCAAACATACGAAACAGGATAATAATCGCCGGCTCCGTCTTTTACCTTTTTCCAATTTTTACTGACTTCTGTGTCGCTAAAATCTAGGGCAGAGTTAATTACCCGATAAATTAAGCATTTGATGAACATTTTTGCTGACTCATCAAAGAATTTTTCCATATCTTCAATAGAAAAGACATTCGGAGTCTCAACTTCTTCAAGAGCCTTCTCTGTCGCACAGACTTTTTCGCCCTTTTTGTTAGTTGACTCGTCAGGGGCACACTCTGCCTTTTCCACATTTGCCGCATATCCGCATTTTTCGTTCGGACAGATAATCAATGTGTCGTCACCGATTGGGCTTTCGACCATAAATTCTTCTGAGCCGCTTCCGCCCATAGCACCGCTGTCAGCACGGACAGGAATGATTTTTAAGCCAAGCCGCTTGAAGATTTTAAAATATGCCTTTTCGTAAGCCTTGTAAGACTCGTCGAGAGACTCGTCATCTGCGTTCATCGTGTAGCCGTCAGCCATAATGAACTCTCGGCCACGCATAACGCCGTAGCGAGGGCGAATTTCGTCACGATATTTTGTGTTAATCTGATAAAGATTTACAGGAAGCTGCTTGTAAGAGTCCAGCCCGTCCCGAACGATTGTTGTGTAAGCCTCTTCTGCAGTCGGAGAAACGACCATATCCTGCTCACCACGGTTTTTCGCCTTGAGCATTTGGCTTCCCATAGTTTCCCAGCGACCACTTTCCTTCCAGATTTCGCCAGGAACTATTACAGTTGGTTTAAATTCAAGAGCGCCAATTTCATTCCATTCATCACGGATAATTTGTTCAAGTTTATAAAGAGAGCGAACGCCCAACGGAAGATAAGTGTAAAGTCCGTTTCCAAGTTTTCGTGTAATTCCGGCACGAAGCATTAATTTGTGGCTCGCAATAACAGCCTCACTAGGAGCTTCGCGGAGAGTAGAAATATAGAATTTTGAAGTTTTCATAAATAATATTTTATTGAAATTTTTGAAAATTGAAAATAGGTATCAAGAACCTCTAAAAAATCCTTACAACTTCCAGTTTTTCTTTGCTTTAAGCGAAATCCTGTCGCCAATGCGAAAATTTTCTGAGTCAATCGTGTCAAAATCCGCAGTAAGAGTATTATTTCCGCTTTGAAGAACAAATCTCGTCTTGCTTCCTAAAAATTCTTCCGCCAAAATCGTTCCGGAAAAAGATATCACTTCAGATTTTTCAAATTCCGAGGCAATCTCAAACCATTCCGGGCGAATCATTATTCTTTTCCCATTATTTTCGATTATATTTGCTTTTCCGACAAAATCTGCGACAAAATCATTTTTCGGCTCAAAATAAATTTCTTTCGGACTTCCTTCCTGCAAAAGACGCCCCTCATTTAAGATTGCGATTTTCGTCGAAAGCGACAGTGCTTCTTCTTGGTCGTGGGTCACATAAACTGTCGTAATTTTAAGCTTCTGCTGAATTTCCTTTAATTCTTCCCTAACCTTTCCACGCAATTTCGTATCCAAAGAAGAAAGGGGCTCGTCCATCAAAAGAATCTTCGGCTTTAAAACAAGGGAACGCGCCAAGGCGACTCTCTGCTGCTGCCCGCCAGAAAGCTCATTCGGAAATCTCGAAAGCAATTCCTCAATACCAAGTGAGTCGGAAATTTCATCAATCTTCTCTTTGATTTCGCTTTTTCCAAGTTTTTTTTGAATTTTTAAGCCATAGGCGATATTCTGACTGACAGTTAAATGGGGAAAAAGAGCGTAATCCTGAAAAACAATTCCGACCTCCCGCTCGTTCACCTCGATTCCCTTTTGATTTACCCCGTCAATTAAAACTTCTCCGCTTTCTGCTTCCAAAAATCCAGAAATCAGCCTGAGTAAAGTTGTCTTTCCACATCCCGAAGGCCCCAAAAGAGTCGTAAAACTCCCTTCCTCGACCTTGAGGGAAATATCATCAACGGCAAGAGTCTTTCCAAAAGAGAATCTGACATTTTTTAGCTCAAGTTTTATACTCATTTTTCCTGTCATTCTGAGAGCTTAGCCCAAAGAATCTTATTTACAACATTCATAAAAAATCACGGCCGCCGCCTGCGCAACATTCAGACTTTCAATCGCAGGCTTCTCGCTTTGCTTTCCATAAGGAATCGTCACAAGCTCATCGCAGTTTTTTCGCACAAGTTCAGAAATTCCGTGCTCTTCATTGCCAAGAACAATCAACGCCGGCTTATTTTTCTCACGGCAAAGCTCACTGATTTTTGAAATCGGAGCTTTTCCACGGACATCAGTTCCAAAACGAAGCATTTTTCCCTGCATTGAAACGAGAAGTTTTTCAATTGACTGAATCGAATACACATTTACATATTCCATTCCGCCCTGCGCCACCCGATAAGAGCTCGTCGTAACGGAACTTTGAGCTTCATCCCTGGGAATTATGACATTTTTAAAGCCAAAAAAAGCCGCGCTTCTGACAATCGCCCCAAGATTATTCGCGTTTCCTACCCTGTCAAGCAAAATTGCGCTTTCTTTTCTGTGGAGCCAGCCATCTGTAATTTCCATATTTAAATGGGAAATTTCTTCCTGAGCTATCATTGCGACAACTCCCTGATGATGAGGCGTTCCGCTCAGTTTTTCAAGCTCCCCTTCCGGAATATTGTTGTAAGGAACTTTCCGCTGAGCCAGCGACTTAAACAAATCCTTAAATTCCATCATTCTGTCGCGTGTATAATAAAATCGCCTGATTTTCTGAGGATTGTTTTTTACAAGTGCTTTAACCGCCTCAAAACCACAAACTGCAAGCTCTTTTCTAGCATCATTTTTCATAAGACCATTATAATAAAAATATGGGCGCAACTCAACTTGCAACCGCTGTTCCGCAGTTCGCTATCCGCTCAGCCTCTTCACTCGCTCTCTTCGCTCGCTCCTTCCAGTGGCCGCCTTCGGCGCTGCTCCATAGCGGAGCGCAGTATTTCTCTAGGATAGCCCTAATTTCGACTTTTTGAATTTGCCAAACATTAAATTGAACACTTGCAT
>CALGGS010000080.1 GCA_937915735.1 uncultured Treponema sp. | reverse complement strand
GCAGAATCTGACTGGCGCTTGGCTAACACAGAGTCATTCAAAACAACATTCGTTGAGGAAAATGGCTACAAACTCATTTTTGACGACGCTCAGCAAAAGCAGGAAAACCAAATCAAAGCAATCCGTAACTTTATCCAGCAGGATGTCGACTACATCGTAGTTGCTCCAGTTGTAGAAACAGGCTGGGAAACAGTTCTTCAGGAAGCAAAAAAAGCTAACATTCCTGTAATTCTTTCTGACCGCCAGATGAAGCTTTCTGACGACAGCCTTTATCTCGCTTGGGTAGGTGGAAACTTCCTTAAAGAAGGTCAGGACGGCGTTAAATGGCTTGAAGCATATCTCGAGTCAGTTGGCCGTGCAAACGAAGAAATCTGTATCGTAGACTTGCAGGGTACAATCGGTGCTTCAGCTCAGATTGGACGAACACAGGGTCTTGAAGAAGGATTGGCTAGCCATCCAAACTGGAAGCTCGTTGCTCAGCAGACTGGTGAGTTCACACAGGCTAAAGGTCAGGAAGTTATGGAGTCTATCCTTAAATCAACTCCAAAAATCGATGTTGTTTATGCAGAAAACGACAATATGGCTTGGGGTGCAATCGACGCTATCAAAGCGGCTGGTAAAGTTCCTGGAAAAGACATTATCGTTATCTGTTTTGACGCTGTTCGCGAGTCTTTCAACAAAATCATCAATGGCGAAGAAATCAACTGTGCTGTTGAGTGTAACCCTCTCCACGGTCCACGCGTTGCTGAAATCATCCAGACTCTCGAAAACGGCGGTACTGTAGACAAGGTTCAGTATGTCACAGAATTGGTATTCGACAAAAATGGTGTTGGCGAAGCTCTCAAAGCAGAAGAACAGCTTCCAAATCGAAAATACTAATTTAATCTTTTAGCCTTGTATAAAGCCAGAGATGGGACAAACCGCTCTGGCTTTTTTTCTTGAATATTTAGCATGTCGTTGTTGGAGCAAGTCTGACAACCTAAAATGAGGTAATAAATGGCAAACGATATTCTGCTTTCAATGAAAAACATCACGATGACTTTTCCTGGAGTAAAAGCATTGCAGAATGTTGACTTTTCATTGCAAGGCGGAGAAATACATGCTCTTATGGGCGAAAATGGAGCGGGAAAAAGCACGCTCATTAAGGTATTAAACGGCGTCCATATCCGCGATTCAGGCGAAATCTTTCTTGAAGGGAAAGAAATAAACAATCACTCTCCGGAAGAGGCGCAGCAAAATGGAATAAGCACGGTGTTTCAGGAAGTCAACCTGTGTCCGAACATTTCTGTCGCTGAAAATATTTTTGCAGGTCACGAGCCTTTAAAGCACGGGCTTTTTATCGACTGGAAAAAAATGAACGAACAGGCAAGGGAAATATTGTCCTGGGTCGGTCTTGAAGATATAGATGTTAAGCGTACGCTCGGTGAATATTCTGTCGCAATTCAGCAGATGGTCGCTATTGCACGAGCGGTTCATTTTAACTGCAAGGTTTTGATTCTTGACGAGCCGACTTCTTCTCTTGATGATCAAGAGGTCGAAAAACTTTTCAATGTAATGCGGCAGTTAAAGGCTGACGGAAAAGGAATTATCTTCGTAACGCACTTTTTGGAGCAGGTTTACGCAGTCTGTGACAAAATCACTGTTTTACGAAATGGTGAGCTCGAAGGCACCTTTACGACAAGTGAATTGCCCCGCTTAAAGCTTGTTCAGGCGATGCTTGGTCATGAGGTTGCTGAGCTTGACAATCTTCATAACGAAAACAAAATGGGCGAAAGCTCAGATGCTCCCGAAATTTTGCGGGCGGTCGCTCTTACTCACACAGGAACTATCAAGCCTTTTGACATAACAATAAAAATGGGCGAAGTCGTAGGTCTTACGGGACTTTTGGGTAGCGGGCGTTCTGAAATGGTTCGTGCGATTTACGGGGCCGACAAGCCTGACGGTGGCGAGCTTTTCTTTAACGGTGAAAAACTCAACGCTAAGGCTCCGATTGACTCAATCAAAAAAGGAATGGCATATCTTCCTGAAGACAGAAAGGCCGAAAGCATTATCGCAGATTTATCGATTCGCGAAAATATGATGATTGCTTTGCAGGCAAAAACCGGAGTCTTCAAGCTTCTTCCTATGGCAAAGCAGATTGAGCTTACCGAAAAATACATCAAGGAATTACAGATAAAAACTCCTTCCACGGAAACTCTTATCAAGCAGCTTTCCGGTGGAAATCAGCAGAAGGTCATCATCGGGCGCTGGCTCGTAACTCACCCTGAATTTTTGATTCTTGATGAGCCGACTCGCGGAATTGATGTCGGAACAAAGACCGAAATCCAAAAGCTTGTGATTAAACTCGCTGAGCAGGGAATGACGGTGGTGTTCATTAGCTCTGAAATTGACGAAATGCTGCGAACCGTAAACAGGCTTTGTGTTCTTCGTGATGGAGCTAAAGTCGGCGAGCTTAAAAATCATAATCTTACGCAGCAAGATGTAATGGCTGCTATTGCTGGTAGTGAACATCAAGAGGGAGGCTCAAATGGAAACTAATATGCTGAGACTGGCAAAAAAAGCAAAAAAAAGCCCGCTTATTTTGCCGATTGCCGCTCTTATCATAATGCTAATTATAAATGTCATCATAACTCCGAACTTTTTTAAAATCTCAATAAACAACGGAGTTTTGTATGGCTTTATCATCGATATTCTGAATCGCTCTTGCGAGCTTATTATTCTTGCAGTTGGAATGACACTCGTTGTCGCTTCTTCACGCGGAACTGATATTTCTGTCGGAGCTGTAATGGCTGTTTCCGGGGCAATTATCGTTCGTCTTTTGGGTGGAAGCTATGAAGGCTACGCAATGTTCCCGGCATTGGCGATTTTCTTTGGTTTGTTGGGAGGCGTCGCTTGCGGTGCCTTTAACGGACTTTTGGTCGCTCGCTTTAACATTCAGCCGATGGTTGCAACTCTTATCCTGTTTACGGCAGGACGGGGAATCGCTCAGTTAATCAGCTCGAATGAAAATGCAACCGGCGTAATTCTTTATGTTCGTCAGGAATCTTTTAAATGGATTGGTGGATTCATTCCAGGCTGCGTAGTTCCGACTCCAATTTTTATAGTAATTGCCTTTGTCCTGCTTACTCAGCTTTTCCTTAAAAAGACGGCTTTTTCGACTTACATTCAGACTGTAGGAATTAACCCGAAGGCCGGACGACTTGTCGGAATTAACTCGGTTCTCGTTGTTTTCTTCTGTTATCTTTTCTGCGGACTCAGTTCCGGGGTAGCGGGACTTATTGCTTCGAGCCGAATTTACTCTAGTGACGCGAACAATATCGGCTTAAACCTTGAAATGGACGCAATTCTGGCAGTCGCTCTGGGAGGAAACAGTCTTGGCGGTGGAAAATTCAATATGGCAGGTTCTATCATCGGGGCCATTACGATTCAGGCTCTTACGACAAGTTTGTACGCAATCGGAGTTTCTGCGGATCAGCTCCCTGTTTATAAGGCTATCGTCGTTATCTTAATCGTTCTTTTCCAGTCACCGGCTTTTGCAAAATACAGGGCTTTCATTGCTCTGAAAATAAAAAACCAGAAAGCTGTGGCAGAAAGCGTTTCAAATGAAGGAGAAGCAAAATGATAGATTTTTCAACTAAACTCGCTCTTTTAAAGAAAAAGCGTCTTGATTCAAGCAATTTCCTTCTTTTCTTTACGATTTGTCTTTTCATCGTTATGTATATCGCAGGAATTATCGTCTATCACGCAAAAGGCTTTGGTACGATGCAGACATTCCTTAATATGCTGATTGATAACGCTGGTCTTTTAATTGCGGCTTCAGGAATGACGCTCGTTATGATTGCAGGCGGAATCGATATTTCTGTAGGTTCGGTAGTTGGCCTTGTCTGTATGATGCTTTCATTCTCAATGGAAAAAATGCAGATGCCGGCTGGGCTTGCGATATTTTTGGTTCTTCTTTTCGGAATAGTTTTTGGTGCTTTTCAGGGGTGGCTAATCTCGTATATGGAGCTTCAGCCTTTCATTATTACTCTTGCAGGTCTTTTTATGTGTCGTGGTCTTACGGCGATTATCAGCTCTGAACAGATTGCGATTAAAGCAAATGAATTTTTCCTGAAAATAGCAAATGCGAACATCATTGTCCCGATTGGTGCTACTATAAACAAGCGCGGCGTAAAAATGTACCCGTTCATTCATCCGAATGTTGTGATTGCACTGATTGCCGTAGTTGCGGTTTGGTATGTCCTGAAATATACCCGCTTTGGACGGAATCTTTTCGCTGTCGGTGGAAGCGAGCAGAGCGCGCTTTTAATGGGCATCAATGTAAAGCGAACGAAATTCATCGCTTATGTTACGGACGGATTTTTGGCTTCGCTTGCGGGCGTAGTTTTCTGTCTTAACACGACTTCAGGCTTCGTTGAGCAGGCTCGTGGCTTTGAAATGGAAGCAATAGCATCTTCTGTCATCGGTGGGACAATGCTCACTGGCGGTGTCGGTACGGTTGTCGGAACCTTCTTCGGTGTTCTGATTAAGGCGACAATCGAAACCTTGATTCGCTGCCAGGGAACTCTTTCTTCATGGTGGAACAAAATCGTGCTTTCTATCATATTGTGCTTCTTCATTGTGCTTCAGAGTGTCTTTGTTCTGATTAAAAACCGAAAGAAGAGTTGAAATTCAGACAGATT
Source organism: uncultured Treponema sp. (assembly GCA_937915735.1). Lineage (GTDB taxonomy): Bacteria > Spirochaetota > Spirochaetia > Treponematales > Treponemataceae > Treponema_D. The sequence continues at coordinate 1,486 of CALGGS010000080.1, read as the reverse complement.
TTATTCTTTATGATATAATGGGGAGAGAAATGGAGCTTTAGCAGTTTCCGCTCTCCCTTTATTTTTTCGGAGGCAAAAATGGGAATTTACCTCAATCCGAACAACGACAATTTTACGGAATTTACTCATTTAGAAATCTTCGTTGACAAAACGATGATGATTAGTGAAATAAACAAAATTATGCGCAGTTCAAATAAATATATCTGTGTTTCCCGTCCGCGTCGTTTTGGCAAGACCTTTGCGGGAAATATGCTTTCTGCGTATTTTTCTAAGGGCTGTGATTCCCGCTCTCTTTTTTCGCCTTTTAAAATCAGCAGGGATGAAAGCTTTGAAAGCAATTTAAACCGGCTTAATGTCATAAAAATCGACTTGAACAGCGAGTTAAAAAATGAACTGGAAACTGACAAGCTTCTTGATAACCTTCAAAAAAAAATCGTCGATGAGTTCCGCGCTCAGTTTTCAGATATTTCTTTTGCCGAAAAAGAATCCCTTGGAAATGCGATTTTAAAGTGCTACTCCCAGAAAAACGAAAAATTCGTAGTCATAATCGATGAGTATGATGTCCTTGTCCGGGAGGAAGTCAGTGAGTCTCTTTTTAAGCAGTACCTTGATTTTCTGAACGGACTTTTTAAGAGCGACACTCTTCGCCCTGCAATAGCCCTTGCCTACATAACGGGAATTTTACCCGTCGTGCGGGACAGGGTTCAGTCAAAGCTGAACAATTTCCGCGAATATACGATTCTCGATGCCCGAAACCTTGCGGAATTCATTGGCTTTACGAGCGGGGAGGTAAAAGCGCTCTGTAAAAAATATGACAGGGATTACGAGGAATTCAAAAGGTGGTACGACGGCTATAACCAAAGGGGCTTTGAAATCTACAATCCTGAATCAGTGGTGCTTGCCATTGAAGACGGAAAATGCAAGAGCTACTGGAGCCAGACCTCGACTTACGCAGTCATCGCAGAGCGAATTCAAGAAAATTTTGAGGGGACGAAGGACGATGTAATCAAAATGATTGCCGGCGAAAGCGTTGATGTTGAAGTCACGACCTTTATGAACACGATGACCGATTTTAAAACGAAAAACGATGTCTTCACCTACCTGATTCACTTGGGCTATCTTTCTTATGACTCAGACGCGGAGACCTGCCGTATACCCAACAAGGAAATTTTAAAGGAATGGCAGAGTGCCGTTGCCGTTACGGACGAATACAAAATCACGGACAGAATCATAAAAGCGTCGAAGGAGCTTCTGGCGGAAACATTGAAGATGAACGAAGAGGCCGTCGCCCGCTCGCTTGACGAAAGCCACATTCATGTAACGAGCAACCGGAGCTACAACAACGAGGACGCCCTTCAGAGCGCGATTTATCTTTCGTTCATTTACGCCCTCAACAAATACACGATTGTGAAGGAAATGACGAGCGGCAAGGGCTTTGCGGATGTCGTTTTTATCCCCTATGTCCCTGACACCCCCGCAATGATTG
>CALGGS010000079.1 GCA_937915735.1 uncultured Treponema sp. | reverse complement strand
CGTTCGTTCTGAGCCAGGATCAAACTCTCCATGATTATTCTAAAGCCCCGAAGGGGCTGAAGATTACCACTGAATCATTTATCGCTGACCAATTATCAATATGTTAAAATTGATTAGGATTGCTGTGCGTTCATGTAATTCTGATGGAAACAACTTGAAAACCGTTGCTTCACTTTGTCTTTTCTTTCCTTCACTATGCGATTCGTTCAAAGAACTTTGTGTGCCCCGCCGGCCTTGTCGTCAGCGGGTGAGAAGTAATCTACCACACGGTGCTTTTTGTGTCAACAGATTTTTTTGTTTTTTTTCAAAAATTTTTCACTTTTTTTTTGTTTTTTTTCGGAACAAGGGAAAAGCGCCAGAAATCTGGGCGGCGATTATGAACGGCGCGTGTCGCCTCCGCCGTGGAGCAGCGTAGTTGCCGCTCGCGGCAATGAGCGTGAGCGAACTGCGGAGCAAAGCGAGCACGGCAACGAAAGTGCTCGGCGGAACTCCGGCTGATTGGCGCCTTCTTGTTCAAAAAATTGCAATCTTTAGAGATTTCCTTCTGTATAAAAAATAATCATTTTGTGATAAGATATTGAATATGAATCAGGGAATTTCTAAGCGAAGGGCATTCCTCGCAAATCAAAAAAATCATGGGCACAGAATAACTCTCGGTTTTGCCGGCATTGCGGACTTTCGCTCATTCATCGGGCAAGAGTATATTGCCGGAATGTTGAAGGCTGCCTCAGATTATGACATTAACTTCATAAATTTTGCGGGTGCAATCAAATATTCTCTTTTTTATGACATTGACTTTATTTCCCACTATCTGAAAACCTTTCGTTTTATGAAAAAACCGCTCGTTGACGGACTTGTGACCTGGGCTTCGAGTCTTTGCGAGCTTACTGATTCTTACACTGTTACGAAGGCCTTTGAAGCCCTGAAGCCTCTTCCAATGGTTGACATCGGCTATCTTGATATCCGTGGGATGACTTCGATTAGGATTGACAATGATTATTCTATATCCCTGATGATGAAGCATCTTCTGGAGGTTCATCATTATACAAAATTCGCTTTCATTGGCTCAAAAAGCTCCGCTCCGCATAAAATGCGCCTTACTTGCTACAAATCCGAGCTAAAAAAACACAAACTGCCCGAAATAGAAGATTCTATTTTTCTTACAAAGACGATGAACGCGGTTGATATCGCTGACGCGGTAAAAACTCTGATTGAAAAGCATAACCTGCACGAAAAAAAAGAGATTGAATGTATAGTAACTCCAAGCGATATTGTTGCGGCCACCGTAATTGAAGAGCTTGATAAGAATGGAATTTCAGTTCCGAACGACATTGCGATAACAGGCTTTAACAATCAGTACAGCGCGGTTTCCGCCCGTTCTCCCATTACGACTCTTAATCTTGAATATTTTAAAAGAGGCTATGCTTCAGTTGAGCTTTTGATTGACAAAATTATGAGGCCTGGGGAAGTTTTTAAGACTCAGCTTGTTCCGACTTCAATCGTAGTAAGGCAGTCCTGCGGCTGTTTTGAAGACAGCGTTGTTCAGGCGGAAGGAAAACTTTCTGAAAATTTTGAAATTTCGATAGAAAACAGCTCTGAAGGCGTTTTGCGAGACTATCTTTACAGAAAAACCCGTCAGATTTTTACGCATCAGAATGAGACAGAGATTAATGAGCTTGTGGATTCTATTTTTTCTGACATTTACGAGCAGGAAAAGCCCGGGAAAATGCTCAGGTGGTTTCAGAAAATTTTGCAGAATATGCGAAAAAAAACAAACCTCGTGAACAATGAGCTTCAGCAGAATATCACGAATCTCAGAAAAGTGATTTTGCCTCTCGTGCGTGATGATTCAGCTCAAAATTTACATATTGAAGATATTTTTCATCAGCTTCGGGCGTTAATTTCAGTTTTTATCGAATACGATACGATTGCTCCGCGAGAGGACACTTATATGATGAACAACCTCTCGCAAATTGCGATTAATTTTGCTTCGGCTTCCAGCGGAAAGCAGATTCAGGATGTTCTTCGCTATCAGCTCGGCGAAATGGGAATTCCGGGAATTATTCTGGCATTGAGCGAAAATACAACTAGTGATTTGGGAGCGGCTAATATTGAGCTGGTTTTGCCAGAGCCACCGTCTGACATTCAGCAAAAAATCCCTCAAAAAGTCATTGAGCCGGCATTTATTCCAAAATATTTTTTTCCTCAGGCGCGGCGTTATTCCTTTATCGTCGAGATTTTGCGTCACGAAAACAAATATTTTGGCTACGCATTTTTGGAGACGGGAAATTCAAACATAGCTCTTTATGACACGGTGCGGACTCTCCTTTCAAACGCGCTGAATGCAGTTTACATAAAAGAGGGACGGAATCGCTCACGCTACAATGTGCTTGGAGAAAAGCAAATCGTCAGCATTCTGAATTTGCCTTCCAATGAATTCGATGACATTCATGGAGGCTTAAGCGCAAGCCAAATAACTAATTATCTTCTTGAGCACATTGATGAAATGACGAACCTTGACAAAATGGCAAGCGATTTATCTGTCAGTAAAAGTCACCTTGTACGAAAAGCCAAGGAACTGACTGGCTACACGATTCAATCTCTGCACGAAAAGCTAAAAATTGAACAGGCAAAAAATCTTCTGCAGGTTGAGTCTTTAAAACTGGCTGAAATTGCGGGCCGGCTCGGCTTCCAAAACCAGAATTATTTTTCAAGCGTATTTAAGAAAAACACGGGAATGTCTCCACGGGCGTGGGCTGAAAGAAATCTGCGCTGACGGAGTAAGGTGACGGACTCATATTTTTTATGAACAATCACAAAGCTGTGCTATAATTACGCGTTAATCAGGAGGAACTTTTGTACACACCAAACGAATCTCGATACGAAAAAATGATTTACCGTTATTGCGGAAAAAGCGGGCTTCGTCTTCCCGTAATTTCCCTCGGACTCTGGCAAAATTTTGGTTTTGGCTCAGTTTTTGAAAATGCCGAAAAAATGTGTCAGACGGCCTTTGACCTTGGAATCACTCATTTTGACCTTGCAAACAATTATGGTCATCCGTTCAACGGCTCTGCGGAAGAAAATTTCAAGAAGATTTTGGACAGAGGCTTGCGTCCTTACCGTGACGAGCTTTGCATTTCAACGAAAGCGGGCTATGAAATGTGGGATGGTCCTTATGGCGACAGAAACGGAAGCCGGAAATACTTAATTTCTTCAATCGACCAAAGCCTAAAGCGAATGAATCTCGATTATGTCGACATTTTTTATCATCATGTTTTTGATCCAAAAACTCCCCTTGAAGAAACAGCGCTTGCCCTGGATCAAATCGTAAAAAGCGGAAAAGCTCTTTATGTCGGAGTTTCAAATTACAACACAGAGCAGACTGACGAAATCTCAAAGATTTTTAAAGAGCTTCACACTCCATTTATCGTAAACCAGCCGTCATATTCAATGCTGAACCGTTGGGTTGAAGAAGACGGTCTCGACAAGTGGGCAAAGGAAAAGGGAGTCGGTCTTTCGCTTTTCTCACCGCTTTTTCAGGGAGTTCTTACCGACAGATATTTAAACGGAATTCCAAAGGATTCTCGTCTTTCAAAAGCAAACACTTCACTCGTTCAAAAATACAATGAAGCTGTGCTCGAAAAAGCCCGCAGGCTGAACGAAATCGCCGTCCGCCGAGGTCAAAAACTTTCACAGATGGCAATCGCCTGGCTTTTGCACAACGAGGCCGTCACGACAGTTTTGATTGGAGCCAGCAAACCAAGCCAAATCGAAGAAAATGTCGGGGCAATCGAAAAGCTTTCGTTTTCAGAGGAAGAACTTAACGAAATTGAAGAAATTTTAAAGAATTAAAGGGGGGCTCCTTAAATCTTAACAACAATTGCGCCCGATTTTTTGTCCCGCTCAGACAGATTTTCGGGTCTTTTTATTTGCAGAAGCTCGCCATTTTTTGGCTGAACATGGCTTTCGTCAACAGCGAGCAAAAGCCCGAACTGGCTGCAAGCATAGTAGCCCGATTTGTGAAGTTCCGGAAGTCTGATAAAATCCGAAGCGATGCGGATAAAAGCCTTTTCGCCTGCAGAACGAGAAAGCTTGTCATTATCACTCGTGACCCGATAATCTTTTTTAGAAATCACAAAACTTAAAGAAGCCCTTTCTTTTGGAAGTCCTGATTTTTCAGAAAGCTTTAAAAGATTTTTTGGGGCAGAGTCAGTGTCGAATGCAAAGTTGCACCATTTTATGTTTTTTCCGTAGCGGTCAGTCGTTTTTCCGTTTGTGCGTCCTGCCATCGGGCACTCCTCGACATGAGGACAGGGTGCGACAGGAGAAAAATTCTGCCGTATAAGCGCATCCCTCATAAGCGAGATGAAGCGGGCAGAGTGAGGCTCCCCCGGCTCTACGAGAAAAACCGTAGAATTTTCGTCTTTTAGATATGATAAAAGCTCAGCCGTGTATTTTTTTGCCAAAAAATCAGTTGGCTGCTCATTCCGCTGTAAAATTTCGTTAAAAACATTTCCGCAGGAAACGAAATCTGCCTTTTCCTTGATTTTTGCCCCCAAAGCGCCTTTTATGCGGATAATCTTCCAGGGAGTCTCTTCAGTTTCAGGCTCGTTACGGAGAAGCATGGCCGCAACAGACAGATACAATTCTTCGCCGGCATTCAACGCGGTCTGGCTTAAATCAACGCAATACCAAGTGATTTTTTTTGCCCTGAGTGACGGACGGGCAAGATAAAGCGCTATTACAAGCGTGAGCGTTCCGCTTCCTATGTCTACGGCGACAGGTTTTTCTGATTTTTCGAGACTTTCAAACGCCGTTTTCGGAAGATTCGCAAAAAGCCGGGTGAGACGAACTAGATTCCACCACATAAAATAATTTATGTAAGCGCTCAAAAATCCTGCTTCGTTCATATATCCGAGCCGGCGACTGTTTCTGTCGTCAGTGAGTTGATGCGACAAATTTTTGATAAGCGAGTAAAGGGCAACCTTTTGCTTTCCGCTCATTCCTCTTGTTTCAGAGACGATTTTGTCAAAATTTTCGATAATTTTTCGGCTTTCAGCGGGAATCAACTTTTCGTCGAACATTTCCCGCCTGATGGATGCAGATTTTTTTGAGACTTTTTCTTTTCGGTACACATGACTTTGCTTTCGTTCATTTTTATGAGCGAAAGTTTCCTGCGCTTTTTCTTCCTGGCTCAATATTCTGCTCCGTCAATTTCGACTGCCGCTCCACTGCCGGCTTCGTTTGGAACCTTATCCTTTGATTCGTCGGCTGTTTTCAGAGTGTAAGAATAAGCTGGCTTCCATGGCATTTCACTGACCTTGTGAGAAACAAAGCCTTCGGAATTTCCCGCGCTTAATTCAGGTTTATTTCCGTTTACATAAATTTTGTAGAAGGAAGCGTCTCCCGCCTTTGAAGAGTCAGCGGATTTTAAGATTTTTCCTGCGTGCTTTCCAAAGAAATTGTTTTCTACAATGAATTGCGCGCCGACTCCAGGTCCCAAGCTCGCCCCGGAATTGTTTGAAGTTCCGATTTTGTCGTAAACATTGTTGTAGATGTGGAAATATCCGCCGCGAGTTCGTGGCATTCGCTGTACGCAGCCGTGATAGTAATTGTCGTGGAAAGTGACTTCCCGCTCCGTCGGGTCTAAAAATTTGTCGCTTGAGCCTGAGAGAGTTACCTTGTCGTGATTCGTGAATTCGCAGAAAGAAACAGTGACATTTTTTGCGCATTTGATGTCAAGAGCACCGTCATGGTTGTAATTTCTGTCCAAATCAACACAAATTCCGTCAGAAAAAGAACAATGGTCTATCCAAATGTCTTCCGGAATAAAAAGATAGCGTGCCTTTGTTGATTTATCTTCTGTTCCTTCGATAACGAGCTGGTCGGCGCTTGCTTTTTTGCTTGAATACTGGGCAACCTTCGTGTCGTACTCAGTTGAGCCGTGGGCATCCCAGAAATTAATGTTTCTGATGATGACATTTCGTGCTTTAAAATCCTCTTTCGCACGAATTCTTAAGCCGCCGTAAGCGACTTTTGCGTTATTTACTCCGATAATCGTTTTGTTTGAACCGATGTCATACATAAAATCATTGTGAAGCCGCTTGTGTGAGGCTGAATCAAATTCGTCAAAATAAGAATGGTCGCTGTCAGAGACTTTTCCGCCGCTTAAATCTACGGTTCCGCTCAAAATTATGAGCGCCGGCTTGTCAGTTAAGGTTGACTTTGAAACTGAGCCAGAAGCGATTGCGTTAGTAAAGGCTTTTAATTTTTGAGAAGCAGATGAATATGTCGCATCGTTAATGATAATTACATTTTCTTTTGAATAAGAAAGACCGCCCATGTCAGCCCAGCCGTTAGTAACAGGCTTTTCCGCAGTTTTAATGTTAATTTTTGAAGGAGAGGCAAAAGCCAGAGAAGTTAAGACAAAAGTACCAAAAATAAAAAAAGATTTTCTCATAAAAATTCTCCAAAAAAATGAATTATAAATTATATATATTAGATTCTGTTCATTGAAGAAAAGACCTTTTCGGCCATAACATTAATTTCGACGCACATTTCTTCGCTTGTTTTTGTGAGAATCGTGCGTAGCTCGTCAATTGAGATGTTCGCTTCGGAAAGAGAGACCATCATCATCATAACGAAGTTTCCGGAAAGAATTGTCTGAGTGATGTCAGCAATGTTGATTTTATGCTCTGCGAGAAGTGCGCTTACACGCGCGATGATTCCAACTTTGTCGCTTCCAACGACTGTAATGATTGCGTTCATAATTCTGTAATTTTATATTAAATTCCCTGCTTAGTCAAAGTCACTAGTTGAGGGATTCTGCTTTTTTCAATATAATGACTCGCTGAGGAAAAAAAATGCCAAAAATTGAATGTAACGAAAAATTGTTTTTTAATGCTATCGGAAAAAAATACACTTATGATGTTTTGGAAGATGTCCTGCCTTGCGCAAAGGCCGAGCTTGACGAAAAGCCGGATATGTCTTTGAGCGAGGACGAACGAGTCGTAAAAATCGAGCTTAACGACACTAACCGCCCTGATTTGTGGTCAACGAACGGCGTAGCACGCCAAATTCGTCTCCATGAAGGCGGAAAAACAGTCGATTACCTAAAACTCATGACGAATCACGGAAACAACAATTACGAAAACCGCGTTGTTGAAGTTGATTCAGAACTGAAAGATATTCGCCCTTACATGGTCGCATTTATGATTGCCGGAAAACCAATCGACGATCCAATGCTGAAGGACATCATTCAGACCCAGGAAAAGCTCTGCTGGAACTTCGGGCGAAAGCGAAAAACTATTTCTATGGGCGTTTACCGTATTGACCAGATTAACTTCCCGGTAAAATATCATGCGGTTGACCCTGACAAGACCAGCTTCGTACCTCTTGCCTGCGATTCTCCGATGACTTGCCGTCAGATTCTTACTGAACACCCAAAGGGAAAGGATTTCGGCTGGATTTTAAAAGATTTCAAAAAATTCCCGCTTTTAAGCGACGCAAAGGACGAAGTTCTTTCAATGGCTCCGATTATCAACTCTGCGACTCTCGGTGCCGTAAAGGTCGGTGACAAGGACTTAATGGTCGAGCTTACCGGCGACAATATCGAAAATCTTATTTTGAGCGCGAACATCGTTGCCTGCGACTTTGCAGACCAAGGCTACGAAATCAAGCCTATTTTGGTAAAGCATCCTTACGACACAGGCCTTGGAAAAGACATTATGGTTCCTTACTACTTCCAGAAGCCAACAAAAACTACTGTCGGAGCCATCAACAAGCTTTTGGGAAGTGATTTTGATGCAAAAACAGCGGAAGAAGCGCTCATCCGAATGGGAAACACTGTTAAGGTTTCAAAAGGCTCAAGCCCCGATAAAGACGAAATCACTCTTTCTCCGGCTCCATACCGAAACGACTTTTTACACGAGGTTGACATCATCGAAGATGTAATGATTGGAATGAATCTTTCTTACTTCAAGCCGACTCGTCCAAACGATTTTACAGTCGGAAAGCTTTCAGATGTCACGCTCTTCAGCAGAAAAGCAAAAGAAATTATGGTGGGCTTAGGCTATCAGGAGATGATTTTCAACTATCTCGGCTCTAAAAAAGATTATATCGACAAAATGAACATTTCCGCTGACAAGGTAATCGAAATCTTGAATCCGATGAGCGAAAACTATCAGTTCGTCCGCCCTTCAATCATCGCTTCCTTGTTACGAGCAGAAAGTGCAGCCGCAAATGCAATCTTCCCGCACAAAATCTTCGAGATTGGAAAGGTCGCATTCCTCGACGAAAGCGAAAACACCGGCACAAAGACAATCCAGTCCCTTGGCTTTATGACAGCCTCAAATAACGCAAACTACAACGATGCCGCAAGCGAAGTCGCTTCAATTCTTTACTTCCTCGGTCATAAATACGAGGTCAAAGAAACAGCAGACCCACGCTTTATCGCTGGCCGACAGGCTGGAATCCTCGTAAATGGAAATCAGGTCGGAATCTTTGGTGAAGTTCACCCACAGGTGCTCGAAAACTGGCAGATTGGAGTTCCTTGCGTTGCAGGTGAAATTGACATCGAAGAACTGATGTAAAGACATGGAGAAGAATATGAAAAAAATTTTCGCTTTATTTGCACTTGCTATCTCGCTTAGCTTTGTATCTTGTTCTAAGACAGCACAAGAGTTGCATGTTTATTCTATTATTCACGACGAAGAAACAGAGGCTCTTACAAAGCTGTTCACAGAAAAGACAGGTATTCCTGTCTCATATCTTCGTGCAACGACTGGCGAGCTGGTAAACCGGATTATTGCCGAAAAGAATGACCCACAGGCAGATGTTTTGCTTGGCGGCGCTTCAAGCTATCATATTCAGGCAGACAAAGAAGGCGCTCTCGAAAGCTATTCTTCTCCACTAGCTAAAAATCTTCCTCCTTATGCCATTGCAGAAAACAATACCTGGACGGGCTTCTGTGTTCTTCTGCTCGGAATTGGCATAAACGAAAAACGCTTTGCCGAAAAATATCCGAACACTCCTGTTCCAGAAACCTGGGACGGTCTTTTAAATCCAGAATTCAGCGGTGAAATCGTAATGACGAATCCAATCGCTTCAAGTACGGGCTATCTTTTTGTTCAGAATCAGCTGCAGCGGCTTGGAGATGAAAAAGGCTGGGAATATCTTTTGCATCTTTCAAAGAATGTCGGTCAGTTTCCGGATTCTGGAAGCGCTCCTGCAAAGCTGCTTGGCTCCGGCGAATATGCGATTGGAATTTCTTATCTTCACGCACTTGCAAAATACAAGGCACAGGGCTTCAATGTTAAGCCAATCGCTCCGCCTCAGACAGTTGGTGATGTCGACTGTGTTTCTATTATGAAAAACACAAAAAATCTTGACGCCGCAAAAAAATTCATTGATTTTATGCTTTCAAAAGAAGCTCAGGATTTGATGAGTCGCCTGACATTTACGACACCTGTAAATCCCGAAAGCTCGGCTGTAGAAGGCTCTCCATCTATCAATAATATTGATTTAATCAATTATGATGTTCAGAAGGCTTCTAACGAAAAAACTGCCGTTCTCGAAAAATGGACAAAAGAAGTTAAGTAGAAAAAGTTTTTTGCCGAAAATTTCTAAGATATGAAATGTTCGGTTTTTAAAGTCGCTTTTTTTGTTTTAATTTTATCAGCAGTCTCTTATATTTATTCTGATACAGTTCACGAAGTTCAGGCAGGAGATACTTTGTATTCCATTGGCCGAAAATATGGCGTTTCGGTGAACGCAATTCAGGAGGCTAACGCTCTTTCTGACAACGGAATTAAGGTTGGTCAGAAAATCAAGATTCCAGATGGAAAAGTTTCTGCGGCGGAGACTCCAAAAACGACTCAGGCAAACGCCACATCAGCGTCTTCTGCGACTGCTACTACAGCACAAACAAAAACTCAAACTCCACCGGCAAATTCCGACGGCTCTTACACGGTTCAAAAGGGCGAAACTTGGTTCGGAATCTCAAAAAAATACGGTATTTCTGTTGCAGATTTGCAAAAACTCAACGGAGTTGACGCCAATTCTTCCCTAAAGGTCGGCCAAAAGCTCAAGGTTCCGGCTTCTTCGGATAAAAAAACAAGCGGAGGCTCAGGCTCAAGTGCCGTAGCGAGCGCAAAATCATCTGAATCTTCAAAAACTACAACAAATCAGACATCAAGTGCAAAGGTTCCGGATTTAAAATCAAACGATCCCCACAATTATTCAAGCAAAAAGGCAGATTCCTCGCTTGTCTGGCCTGTAAAAACCGAGAATATCGTTTACATAAACGGAAAAGTCGGCGGAGTGAGCATGGCGGCAAAAAAAGATGAGGAAGTCAAGGCGATTCGGGCTGGCACCGTAATGTTCTCAGGCTCATACCGCGGCTTTGGAAATGTCGTCTTTATTCAGAGCAAAACCGGTCATATTTACGCATACACAGGTCTTGGTTCAATCGATGTTTCAAAAGGCGATTACATCAACTACAGTTCAGAAATCGGAACGGCGGGAATCGACACATACACTGGGAAATCTCAAATCTCACTGATGGTTTTTCAGAATGGACAGCCGATTGACCCCGCAAAAGCTCCAAGAGGATAAATGCATACAGAAAAATTTTTACGCGTTCTCTCACGGCAATATCCGACTGAACGCTCCGTCATATCAGAAATCGTAAATCTTCAGGCAATACTCTCGCTTCCAAAGGGGACTGAGCATTTTCTAACAGACATTCACGGAGAAGCCCAGCAGTTTTCTCATGTTCTTCGTAATGGTTCTGGCTCAATCAAAACAAAAATCGAGGAAGTTTTCGGAAATACAGAGACGGCTTCTACAAAGCGCTCTCTTGCAACTTTAATCTACTATCCGAAAGAAAAACTTGAAATCATCCGTCAGACGGAAAAGGGCGAAGATTTAAACGACTGGTACACGGTCACTCTTCACCGTCTAGTCGCTATGCTTCGCCGGGTCTCTTCAAAATACACCCGCGCGAAAGTGCGAAAAACTATGAGTGCGGATTTTGCCTATGTAATCGAAGAACTTATCACCGAGAAAGAAGAAATTTCTGACAAACAGGCTTACTATAATCAGATTTTGCAGACAGTAATCAGAATTGGGGCGGCGGAGCCACTTATCGAAGCAATCTGCAATATGATTCAGACTCTCGTAATCGACCATTTGCACATAATCGGTGATATTTTTGACAGAGGGCCGGGCCCCCACGAAATTCTGGACAAGCTTCTTCACTATCATTCTGTCGACATTCAGTGGGGAAACCACGATGTAGTCTGGATGGGAGCCGCCAGCGGAAGTAAAATCTGCATTGCCAATGTAGTCCGTCTTTGTGCAAGATACAACAATCTTGATGTCCTTGAAGAAGGCTACGGAATCAATCTTACTCCGCTCGTCACTTTTTGCATGAAAGCCTACGGAAGAATGGACAGGCACGCAGTTCACAAGGCAATCTCAATCATTCAGTTTAAACTTGAAGATGAGATGATTCGTAAAAATCCTGAATTTGAGATGCAGAACCGTCTGATTCTCGACAAAATCGACTGGGAAAAAGGCACAATCACCATTGAAAACAAAGAATGGAAGCTGAATTCCCAGAACTTAGACCTTGATTTTCCGACAGTGAACAGAAAAAAGCCTGCCCAATTAAGCGAAGACGAAATAGTTGTGATGAACAGGCTTGCTTACTCCTTCACTCACTGCGAAAAACTGCAGAATCACGTAAAATTTCTCTACAAAAAGGGAAATCTTTACAAAGTCTTTAACGGAAATCTTTTGTATCACGGATGTATGCCCCTGGATTCAGAAGGAAAATTCTTAAAGGTCAAGCTTTTCGGGAAAGAATTTTCGGGAAAGGCCCTTTATGACGAGCTTGAAGTCTGGGCAAGAAAAGGCTATTTTTCAAAGCCAGGAACTAAAGAAAAAGAAAGGGGCGAGTCAATTCTCTGGTACTTGTGGACTGGTCCGAAATCACCTCTTTTCGGAAAAGACAAAATGGCTTGCTTTGAGAATATGTTTATCGACGACAAAGAAGCAAGCAGAGAAAGAAAAAATCATTACTACGACGAAGTTGAAGATGTAGCGACGGTTGAATCTATTTTGAGCGAGTTTGGCTTAGACACGAAAACTGCCCACATCATAAACGGTCATGTTCCTCAGGAAGTAAAAAAAGGCGACTCCCCAATAAAATGCGGCGGAAAATTGCTGATTATCGACGGCGGATTTTCTGCGGCCTACCACGAAAAGACAGGAATCGCAGGCTACACTCTTGTCTGCAATTCTTACGGCTTACGGCTTGTCGTTCACGAAAAATTCACCTCCTGCGAACAGATGGTTGCGACAGACAGCGACATCGTAAGCGACACAATCACAGTCGAGAGATTCCCGACACGCCATTATGTCGCCGACACCGACACTGGAGAAGAAATAAAAGAACAGATTGAAGAACTTGAAGACTTGCTCGAAATGTACCGAAAAGGACATTAAAAAAACTCAAATTTTTCTAAATTTTTTGGCAATTTTAAAGATTATGTGCTATAATCAAGATAATTCGCTCTAAGGTATTTTCTTTAGGGCATTGGAGTTTTTGTGAGCAAGAAAGATTTCCCTAAAATTCATTTTTACGATCAGGATTTTGTAGACATTTACGATAAAACATGGAACTACCTCTCATCATCTTGGATTAATCCTAAAAATGGTGAAGTTGATCTCGATGGCTATTTCGTATACCCTCCTACAGAGCAGCAGCCTCAGCTCATTCTCAATCAGGCAGAATCTATTTTCTCGACATTCTTTTTGGTTTATTCCAACAAAAATTTTACTGCCGAAAAAAACCTCGACTATCTCTATTCAAAACAAGAAGAAAACGGAGCTATCCGCTGGAAATACGATTTGTCATCAAATGCGCCTATCATCGATTCGGAAAATCCAGAAGGCCTGGGACTCCCCCTGTTTGCCTGGGCAGAATTCAATCTCTATCACAAGCTTGCCAACAAGCGCCGCATCAAGGAAGTAATGCCAATCCTCTTAAAATATATGAACTGGATTGACGAAAACTTTAAGGCAGAAAACGGATTGTACAAAGCGCCGGCAACAGCATGCGGAATGGAAGATTCTCCTCGTCCAAATGTCGCTTACCCTGTTGACTTTAACTCTTGTATGGCGATTAATGCCCTCAATATGAGTACGCTCGGTGACATTTTAAACGATAAAGAACTCAGCTTTCAGTACAAGCGAATGTATTTCGGACTAAAAACCCGAATCAACTCGTATATGTGGAACGCCGAAACAGGCTTTTATCACGATTTGGCAGAAGACGAGTCGCAGCTTCCACAAAAAACTATCGCAGGCTTTTGGCCGCTTTTAGCAGAAATTCCGAACGCTGACAAATCTGACGCTCTGGTTGAGCATCTTTCAAATCCAGCAACCTTCGGAACCGAGCATCCATTCCCGTCTTTAAGCGCGGACAGCCCTGACTACAGTGAAAATGGCGAAGGCTACCGTGGTTCTGTTTATCCGACACTCAATTTTATGGTTATCAAGGGTCTGGAAAAATATCAGCGCTACGATTTGGCACGAGAATGTGCTATCCGACATCTTTATTTCGTTCTCGAAGGGCTTCAGCCTGCAGACGGAAGCAAAGGTGATTTGTACGAAGCCTACAAGCCAAATACAGAAGGCTTTGCTACAAAAGAAGGCGACAGCTCCTACCCTCGAAAACGCTGCATGGTAACAATCGGACTTTCTACAATCGCTCTTATGATTGAAAATGTCATCGGGCTTTCTATTTCACTTCCTCGCAAAACTGTCGATTGGATTATCCCGAATCTTGAGATTATGGGCATTGAAAAGCTTTCTCTCAAACGAAATCTTATCACAATTTTGAGCCATAAAACCTTGCGTGGATGGGGAATTCAAATGGAAAGCGAAAAATTGTACTACTTTACAATCAATATTCTTGACCAAAAGAAAAAGACACTTCCAATTCCTTCAGGAAAATGCTCAATGCTCATCGATAAGCTGTAGTTTATTTTGACACTTTTGACAAAAGTGTCATTTTAAATTATACTCATCGCTATGAATAATCTTGTCGCATTGTGCGCCGTGGGCGCAGAAAAAGTCTTAGGAAATGAAATCAAACTTTTAGGCTATCGTCTCGCAGGAAACGCACCTGGTCGTGTTTTCTTTACCGGGGACGATGACGCACTTTTTAGGGCAAATCTCTGTTTAAGAACGGCTGACCGGGTTTATCTTGAAATGGCCCGCTATCATGCAGAAGATTTTGACGAGCTTTTTGACGGAACTTACAGAGCAAATTGGCAAGATTTTTTCAAAAAAGACTCAAAAATCACCGTAGACAAAGTCAGGACATACAAATCAAAACTTAATTCCGAGCACGCGGTTCAGGGAATCATTCAAAAGGCAATTTACAAAAAGCTTGGAGATGTCTGGCACATGTCGGTTTTACCTGAAAGCGGAAACGAAAGCGACATTCGAGTTTTTATTACAGAAAACGAAGTTCAGGTTTGCCTTGATTTGTCAGGTCTTCCTCTTCATAAGCGTGGCTACAGAACAGACGGCGGAGTAGCGCCTCTTCGGGAAACTACGGCAAGCGTAATGCTTCAGTTAATGCTCTGGAGACGAAAAACTCCTTTGCACGATCCTTTCTGTGGCTCCGGAACCCTTCCAATCGAAGCTTGTCTTTTCGCCCACAATGTTGCGCCCGGCTTTGGACGGCGATTCGCTATCGAAAATCTCCCTATTTTTAACGCAGGGCGCGCTCATGAAATCAAATGCGCCGAAGCCGAAAAAATCAGAACGGATGTCGAGTGCAGAATCACAGGAACGGACATTGACCCGTCGGCTGTCCAGAGAGCAAGAACTAACGCCGAGCACGCCTGTGTTATGGCGGGAAGGGCCTTGCAAATGATTGGAAGTGACGCAAGAATTCCCCGCCCTGATTTTGACACCGCAGATTTTAAAAACCTCACCGCTCCTTATGAATCAGGGCTTATAATCTGTAATCCTCCTTACGGCGAGCGACTTGGCGAAGAAAAGCAGGCGGAAGAGCTTTACAAAAGCATGTCCAGTCTTTTTACAGATTTTCCTTCATGGCAACTTGGAGTCATTACATCTAACAAAAAATTTCAGGAATGTATCGGTCGCTACGCAAGCGTGCTAAAAAGTCTCAAGGCTGGAAATTTAGACACGACATTCTACATTTACGACGGAACAGAAAAAGAAAAGAAGCACTCACAAGCTGACAGAAAAGGACATAAAAATGGCAATCGTAGTCGAGCACGATAAACGAAAGCACGAAATACTCGAAAAATCACTTGAACTCTTTACGCGTGAAGGCTTCGACGATGTGACCTTCCAAAAAATCGCCGATGCCTGCGGAATTACGCGCACAACCCTTTACATCTATTTTAAAAACAAAAAAGAAATCTTCATCTGGAGCATAAAGCAGCTTACCGGAGAGCTTGAATCAAAGCTTATGGAAATTCTTGAAGACAAAAATCTCGCTTCAGAAGAGTGCCTTCGCCGAATAATGCATTGGATTATCGACCTCTGCAATCAGAACCGCCCGCTTTTTAATGTTCTTCTCGTTTATCTTATCAATCTTCAAAAAACCGGAGTGAATGCAGAAGAGCGGGTAAACCGCCGGGTCATAAGAATCCGCCATCTTCTGAGCATGATAATTATCAACGGACAGAAAAACGGTGAATTCAAAAAAATGCCCGTCAAAGTCATGAACAATATGCTTTATTCTCTGGTTGAGTCCGCAATTTTTGAAATCGCAGTTCTCGGTAAAAAAGATGTGAGCGAAGTTAAAACAAGCATCAATCTGGTGATTGAAGGCCTTAGAAACTGACTCCCATTGCGGCGGAAAATTGCCAGCGATTATGCGTGACATTGTATGAAAGTCCTATTCCCAGAGCCGGAAAAGCGATTTTTGCAAGATAAAGCCTCATTCCGCCATTTGCGCCATGCTCAAATTCATAATCTCCATCACCTTCAATCGTAAAATCTTGTGCGTAAACCAGCTGATAGTCTGCATAAATCGAAATCATACCCCAAGAGAATTTTTTAAGGGCAAGTTCAAAACCTGCATTTCCCCCAAGGATTCGCTCAGTCACAAAATATCCAGGTAAAATTGAAACAGAACCCGCTCCTTGTCCTGTAAAGGCGGAGATATGATTGTCAATTCCGTAAAAACCAGAAATTTTTTGATATATTCTGAATCTGTCCCAAAATATCGGGTGTTGCTCACCAATTGAAAAAGAAAATCTCCTTGGATAGCGGAATTTTTTTTCATCTGAGTTTGTGAGACCTGCTTCTGCAGAAATTGAAGCAGAATTCGTTGACATAAAAACTCCGTTCCAGTCAGATTTTGAATATCCTAAAGAAAGTGAAACAGAGCCGGTTATAATTGACTCTGGAGAAAAACCTTCGTAATCTGAAACATCTCTGTTTGAAGAAGAACTAAAGCTAAATCCGTTTGAAAAAGCTATGTGCTCCGAAAATTTTTCTGAAATCAAAAGATTTGCATCAAAAGCAATCGTCTTAAATTTTAAGACAACTTCTTCGCTTAAATTGTCATATTCGGGAAATTTTTTTGCAGTCGAAACAAACACCGAAATACCGGGCCTTCCGTGCTCACCTGCGGATTTTGAAAAGGCCGCCATACCAGACAGAGTTTCTTTTGAAAAAAATCCGCCGAACATAAACATATCTTTTCTTCCAAAAGCGTTCGTATCCATTATAACGCCGCCAGCCATAAAGCCAGTATCCGAATACATTGCGAAAGGCAGGGGAATAAAAGTAATTTTTTCTGTCACAGAGATATTTAGCTCACATTCCGTATCATTTTTTTTCTCACTCTCAATTTTTATGTCATTAAAAAGCCCTTCGAGTTGCAAAGTTGTTTCCAAGTTATGCAGATTTTCTTCTGAACCAGGCTCGTTTAAGAATTTTTTGACCTTAGACTGAATGTAGGATTCCCGAGTTTTTTTTAGCCCTATAAAATTGATTTTCGAGATGATGAGATTTTCGTCTACTTGCTCCTGAAAAAGCTCCTCTTGCACTGTTTGCTCCTGTGCCTCCAAAAAACACAGGCCGCAGGCAAGAAGTATGACTTCAAAAAATTTTTTCATATCTGTATAATAAATAGTCTATTAGAAATCTCTGAAATTAACAATCATACCTGCATATCGGGTTTATTTTGACAAATTGACAAAAAATGTCATACTCAATAAGATAATGATAGAAAATTTTTGTCATTTGAGCGACAGCGGACTTCGCTTCGTTTCACTCAGAATGACTTTACAGGAGAAAATAATGGCTGTAATTAAACCGATGATTCGCTCTAACATTTGTATTAATGCTCATCCAGTCGGATGTGCACGCGACACGGAAAATCAAATTGAATTCGCAAAAAAACAAAAAACAAATAAAGGAATTAAATCCGCAAAAGAAGGCGGATACGCTCCAAAAAATGTTCTCGTTTTGGGTTGCTCAACAGGATACGGATTATCAAGCCGAATCACGGCGGCATTTGAATACGGAGCTGATACAATCGGCGTTTCATTCGAAAAGGAACCAACGGTTACAAAAGGCGGAACTCCGGGCTTCTACAACAACAAGGCATTCGACAGGGCAGCAGCAAAAGCTGGCCTTAAAGCTACAACCTTCAATATGGACGCTTTCAGTGACGAGTGTCGCCAGGCTGTAATTGACGAAGCAAAAAAATGGGGAGTTAAATTCGACCTCATCGTTTACTCACTCGCTTCTCCTGTCAGAACAGACCCTGACACAAAAATTATGTACAAATCTGTAATCAAGCCGGTAGGAAAGCCATACGGTGGCTGGGCAATCGATATGATTACCGAAAAACTTTCAAAACTTGAAGCTCAGCCGGCAGAAGGTGACGACATCGCAAACACTGTAAAGGTTATGGGTGGCGAAGACTGGGAACGATGGATTAAAATGCTTAGCGAAGCAGATGTAATCGCAGAAGGCTGCAAAAGCGTAGCTTATTCTTACATCGGACCAAAATATTCACAGCCGGTTTACCGTGACGGAACAATCGGGGCTGCAAAAAAAGATCTCGAAGCCCGTGCAAAAGTTATCGACGCTTCACTCAAAAAGATTGGCGGCGGTGCCTGGGTTTCTGTAAACAAGGCTCTCGTAACCCGTTCAAGTTCGGTTATCCCAATCATCATGCTTTACCTCGGCTGTCTTTTCAAGGTTCAGAAGGCCGCTGGAACTCACGAGGGCTGCAAGGAGCAAATGGATCGCTTATTCCGTGAGCGACTTTACCGTGACGACAAAACAGTTCCTACAGATAGCGAGGGACGAATCCGAATCGATGATTTGGAGCTTGATCCTGCTATTCAGTCAGAGCTTGACAAGCACATGGAAGCAATCAACGAAAGCAATGTTCTTGAGCATATCGACATCGAAGGAATCCGAAAGGACTTCCTTAATATCAACGGTTTCGCAGTCGACGGTGTAGACTACGAAAAAGAAATCACAGATATGACAGCAATTGACTAATCAGATTGCCACTAACCAATAAATTTTAAGGAGACTTCCGTTCTATGGAGCAGCATAAAGAATTTGATTTAATCACTTTTGGCGAAATCATGCTTCGCCTTTCACCTTCAGTCAACGAGCTTATCTCAAAAAGCGATTCTTTTAAAAAGCACGCTGGCGGAGCCGAGCTTAATGTTGCTTCCGGAGTCTCTCTTTTGGGCTTAAGGACGGGGCTAATCACCCGTCTTCCAAAAAATCAGCTTGGAACATTCATCAAAAACAGAATCCGAGCTTCAAGCGTAAGCGACGACTACATTATTTTCGATGATTCGCCGGAAGCTAGAGTCGGAATTTACTACTACGAGAACGGAGCCTATCCACGAAAGCCGACCGTAGTTTATGACCGAAAAAATTCTTCAATCACAAAAATTTCTCCATCAGAAATTCCAGAGGATATCTACTCAAAAACAAGAATGTTCTACACATCTGGAATCACGCTTGCCCTGAGCGAAAATACAAGGACCCTTGCAATCGAAATGATAAAAAAATTCAAGGCTGCAGGGGCCAAAATCGCATTCGATGTAAACTATCGTGCAAACCTCTGGGACGAAGAAACAGCCAGAACGACAATCAAACAGATTCTTCCTTTTGTCGATGTTCTTTTCATTTCCGAAGAAAGCTGCCGCCGAATGTTCCAGAAAACAGGCAGTCTTGAAGATATGCACCGGGAATTCTGCAAGGATTTCCCAAACATTTCCTACATTGCTTCTTCAATGCGCGAGGTAATCAGCCCGAAGGTTCATTCTTTCACCTCACTTCTCTATTCAAAGGCAGAAGACAAATTCTACACAGAAGAGCCTTACAAAGACATCGATGTAGTTGACCGAATCGGTAGTGGAGACGCTTACTGTGCGGGAGTCATTTTTGGTCTTTTGAAGTACGCAGACCCACAAAAAGCAGTTGACTTTGGAAACGCAACTTGTGCTACAAAAAATACGATTTTCGGTGACCTGCCACTTTCAGATTTCAACGAAATAAGCTCAATTATCGCCGCTCATCACGCGACTGGTAAACAATCCGAAATGAACCGCTAGCTTGGATAATCTAATCTTCGGTAATCGACCAAAACAACTGCATTGCGTCGATTCCGTTGATTTTTTTTCCTGAAGAATAGCTTTTTAAGATATTATCACGCCCGCGGGTAAGCTGCTTGCTTGTAATTCCGTATTTTATTGAGCAGTCTGCCTCTATAAAAGCGCTCAAATGGTCTGCCAAACGCACTAATTTTCCGTCTACGGGCGAATAAACATCGGAATTGTAATTGTCACGCAATTCTTCCCAATCAACCTGCTGAGCAGCCTTTCCCCCATCAAGCTCAGTAACCAAAATTCTGTTAGAAAATTCATCATTCGTAAAATACAAAATCTCGTCTACATACGAAGAATCCATAAGCGGCACAAGCTCTGCATGTACGATTTCATCTTCTATCTGCTTGATGATTCCCGGAAGCTCGTTCGTTGCCTGTTTTACAGGTGAAATTATGTCACGCGTAACGCTTTCCGGCAAATCATGGAAAAGCGCGCTGAAAAAATCATTGTAAATTCGTTTTTTACAAGGGATTTTTCCTGTATCACGAAGAAGTAAAAGAGTCGTAACGGCAACAAAAAAACAATGCCCCAGCACGCTTGTCTGAGGAATTCTCGGAGTCTGATTCCATCTAGTCTGAAAGCGCAGCTGCTCAATCTTCATAATGAAATGAAAAGGCTTTTCGTGATTTAAAAGCATTCTTACGCCAGTCAAATCGGTATAATTCTGAAGATTGTTGCGAAGCTCCCAATGAATTCCTTCGACTCGCTCCTTTTCGTTCACCGGAGAAATCATTTCAAGCTCTCGCAGGGAAGAAAATTTATGTGCCGCCTCAAGAATTCGTTCTGTAAGGGAAAAATCTTTTTCTGATTTTGACTCCTGCTCAAGGAAATCTTTAAACTTTTCAAGCAAATCCCCGTCAGAAATTATATTTTCGTACTTTGAATAGACCCATTCGTTGATTTTTTTGTATTCTGTCGGATATTTTTCGCGAATCATTCGCTGAACAGGCGATTTTATGTCACAAAGAGTAATTTTTTTGAGCAAATCGAAAAGAGACGCGTAAATCATCTTTTCCCAGTCGATTTTTTTGCCCTCTGACTCCTCATATTTTCCGATGATATATGCGCAAGCCATTTTTTCGGCTGCCTTATCCATTTCTACAAGCTCAAACGGACGCACTAAGTCATTCCAGCGCTGAATTGAAAATCCTTCAAAAATTTTGAGAATAAATTGTTTATTTAGAGAAGCCGGCATTATTTTGCGATTCCTTTCTTTTGATCGTTTTCGACTTTTTGCTTCCAGACCCCGCCCTTCTTTTTGATTTCTTCGGCTTCCTCGCTCTCGCCCAAAGCAATCGCGACTCTTCTTAGTCCGGAAAGGAACTGAATTGCAAGGCGCATATCGTCAATTCTGTGAGTCGCAAGCTCATATCTGTCACGGTAAGCAGTCGCTGACTGATCGTAAAGTTTTTTGATAAGACGGATATACATTACAGATGTTTCATAATTTTTAGAAGAAGGCTCGAAATTGTCTTTGACGGCCTGTTTTAAATCAAGAAGATTTTTCGCTACTGCAGCGAAGCGGCCGTTCAACTCAACAAAAGACTCCTTCCATTTTGAATTTTCACCGAAGGCTTCGATAAGCAAGTCTATCTCAAGACCAAGCTTTCGGATAAGATAAAATCGCTTTTCAATGTCAAAATTTTCGATTTTTGCGAGACGGTCTTCCATATCAGTCTGAACGACATCAACTGTTGGCGAAACTACTTCTTCAAGGTAAATTATCGCCTTGTAAATCATTTTTCGTGCCGTATTCAGGGCTTCGTTGTCTTTTGTATTTACAAGCTCGACAGTAAGATTATTGATTGTGACATAATAAGTCGCAACACCAATCATTTCATCACACAGGTTAAGTTTTTTATATTCTGCACCAGCTGAATCTTTAGCAATAGAAGCCAAAACTGCCTTTTCGCGGTCTGTAGCTTCTTGAATCATTTTTTTGTACGGTTCGCATTTGACTTCACAAAGCTCGCGATTTTCATTCAACACTTTTGCCATAGTTTACCCTCCAAACTTAGACAACATTGAGCGTGCATGCTCCAAAGACTGAGAAGAAGAATCTCCAGACAACATTCGGGCAATTTCAGAAACCCGCTCCTCCCCCAAAATTTCATGAACTTTCGTTGAAGTTTTTCCTTCTGAAACTGCTTTTTCTATCTTAATTTGATTATCGGCATAAACTGCGATGCTTGCAAGATGCGTAATGCACAAAACCTGCCTATTTTTTGCAAGATTTTTAAGATGTTGACCGATTGAGACGGCAACCTCACCACCAATTCCAGTGTCGATTTCGTCAAAAATCATCGTGCCTACAGTAGACTCGCCCGTCGTGTCTGATTCACACAAAATCGTTTTTAGAGAAAGCATGACTCGGCTAAGCTCACCGCCAGATGCGATTTTTGCAAGGGGCGCCAGTGGCTGACCAGGATTCGCACTGATTAAGAACTCAATGTCGTCAATTCCGTATGGCGAGCATTTTTGAGTTATTTCGTTTCCCTGCTTTTCGGCAACATTCACAGAAAAGCGGGTACCCTTCATTCCGAGATTTGAAAGAACCTGAACGACTCCGGCCGACATTTTTTCTGCAGCCGCTTTTCGTAAAGAAGAAATAGCCTTTGCTTCAAGATAAACTTTTTTTCCAAGCTCAGCGATTTCTTTTTCAAGCTTTTCTTTTTTGTCACTTGAATTGTCAAGCTCGTCAAGAGTTTTCTGGGCGTTTTCAAGATAGCTCATAACTTCTGAAAGAGGAGCCGAAACAGAAGAAGCGTATTTTTTCTTAAGGTTGTAGATTAAAGTCTGTCGCTCCTGAACTTCTGCCAAACGCTGCGGGTCAAATACAAGACTTTGTGAATAAGATTTGTATTCGTCTGAGATGTCAGAAAGCTCGTAGAATGCAGAATCAAGTCGCTCGCTCAATTTTTGGAGAGATTTGTCAGATGAAGAAGCAGAATCTGCGACGGCACGAAGCTTTTTAAGAACAGAAACAACACTGGAGCCGTTCGAGCTTCCAGAAAGGGCCTCATTCAGCTGCTCAACATCAGAGTAAAGCTTTTCGAAAGATGAAAGCTTGTTTTCTTCATCGTCAAGTTCGGTGTCTTCGTTTGGCTTTAGCTTTGCCTCTGAAATTTCTTTGACTGCAAAATTAAGAAGGTCGATTCTCTGAGCCCTGTCACGGTCATCCGTGTTCAACGCATCTAAAATTTTTCGTTTTGAGACAAGCTCTGAATAAAGGGCTGTAAAAGCAGTCACCCGCTCTGTAAGACCTGCGTAATTGTCAAGGAATTTTCGGTGCTCGCTTACTTTCATAAGCGACTGATGCTCGTGCTGACCGTGAATATCGATTAAAAACGAACTGAATTCTGCTAAGTCGGCCCTGGTCACAGGCGTGCTTCCAATCCAGCTTCCGGATTTTCCGTTTTCTCGGATTACACGGCGCAAAAGCACCCGATTGTCTTCAATTTCGATTCCATGAAGATTTAGCCATTCAAAAGCGTTAAGTGGCTCGTCTTCTGCCTCAAGTTCCCGAATATTAGCCGGTCTTTTTCCAAGATAAAATGTTCCTGACACGACAGATTCGTGTGCCCCACCCCTGATTTGCTCAACGCCAGCCTTTCCGCCAAGCAAAAAGGTCAATGCGCCGATTAAAAGAGATTTTCCGGCACCAGTTTCACCAGAAAGAACCGTAAAACCGCTTCCAAATTCAACATTCGCTGAGTCGATGAGTGCAAAATCTTTAATTGAAAGGTCTTCAAGCATGTTGCGGTCCTCCCGACCAGTTTAATTTTGAACGAAGGGCATTGTAAAATTTTTCTTTTGTACAGCCGATTAATTTTGCTTTTGAGTCGGTCTGTTTTATTTTTATGATGTCGCCGACATGAAGGTCAACGGGAATTTGTCCGTCAACGCTGATTACTACATCGCTGATTCTCGAAGGTAAGATTTCAATTTCCAGGATTCCGTCCGGACTTAAAACAATCGGTCGGCTAGAAAGTGAAAATGCGTTCATTAAGGTTAAAACCATTGCGTCTAAGCCAGGGTCAATGATTGGACCTCCGGCACTCGCAGAATAAGCAGTTGAGCCTGTCGCCGTAGAAACAATGATTCCGTCCGCCTTTATTTCGCCCAACGGAACTTTGTCATACAAAACATTAAAGGAAATTGTGTGGGCCGCCGTTTTCCCGCATATTACGATGTCGTTTAAGCCGGTTGCACTCAGGCGTCTCTGCCCGCCGCGAATCAAATCTGAGCCAAGCATACTTCGCTCATCGATTACAGACTTCCCAGCAAGATAATCGTCCAACTCTTTTTGCCATTCGTCCCGCTGAACGCTTGCAATAAAGCCGAATGAACCGAAATTCACAGGAAAAATCGGAATTCCAAGAGGAGCACAGCCACGGGCAGCAAACAAAACAGTTCCGTCGCCACCCATCGTAATTACAAAATCGTAGCCATAAAAGGGATATTGCTCAGAAAATCCATTGAAGACAAAAGTATCTGCGTGAATTCCCAAATCATTCAAATAGATTCGGATTTCTTCTCCGAGAAATTTTGACTCTTCCTTAAAGCTATTCACTACGATGAGTGCTTTTTTTTCTGACATTTACGGCAATGTCCCCAAAACCTTTGCAATTTTTGTCGCTGATTCCGAACCCAGTCGCGGGTAAAGCGGAAAAAGCACGGTACGAAGGTAAAGACCTTTCGCATGCAGTAATTTTGACTGTTCTTCTTCGCTAAGAAGTGAAATCACTGAGTTTTCATAAGCCAGCTTGATTTCAATTTCTTTTCGTGAAGCATATTGTTTTACATCTTTAAAACTGCCGTTCAGAACGACAGGGAAAGACCAAACGGTTGAATTTTCGCCTTCAGAACGAACAAAAGTGCGGTTCTTCCCGCTCGCCAAAGCTTTCTGGAATATCGCAAATAGCGACTTGCGGATTTCTTCATTCCGGCTAAATTCCTTCATCTGGATAAAGCCCAAAGCGCTGTTCATATCTGGTAAAATGTCCGTTACAGGAGCGGCATCAGTATGCTTTTTAAGGACAATCCACTCCCTTCTTTTCGGAGAGATTAAAACTGCCCCGCCACCTGCCGTAACAGTGTCATTGGCTTCAAGTCCAAGAATCGAGTAAAGGCCTAACATTCCCGCTTTTATTGGCAGAGGAGCTTTTTGGCCTCTTTCCTGAGCCTGTGTTTGCCCATCACTTTCTTCAGATTCACCTGCATTTCCAAAAGTCGCACCGAAAGACTGTGAAATATCTTCGATAACAGGAAGACCAAGAGCTAAAATTTCATCAAGATTTGGCAAAATTCCCATTGTTTCGTGCAAAAGAAGCAATTTGCCGCCATCTTTCAAGCCATCCTGAACGGTTTCGGCAGTCAAAAGCCCGTCTTCTTCACGAACATCAAGAACAAGCGGTGTGTATCCAAGATTTTTAATGGCGGTGTACTGCCAGCTTGGAGCTAAGGCAGAAATCATAATTTTTGTGCCAGCTTCCAAATCCAAGGCTTTTGCCACATAAGAAAAAGCGATAGCAGGGCTTCTGAAAGCGACAGCCCCATCACAGCCAGTAACTTCTTTAACTGTTTGAATTAATTTTGCGTTTAACTCGCCTGGTCCCAATTTTTCGTCAACCATGCAAGTTAAAACCGCATCCATTTCTTTTCGGCGAATAGTAGAACTAAATGTCTGAATCATTTCGGCTCTTACTCTTCGTCCTCAGACGATGTTTCGCCTGGATTTACAATCTTTTGGAGTTCTTTAGCATTGAACAGCCGGCGCATATCAAGCATAATGAGATATTTTTCGTCCTGCCGGATAACGCCGTGAATATATTCTGTTCCGATTCCGCTAATCATCTGAGGAGGGTCTTTAATATCGGCTGTGTCAATTGCAACAACTCGTGCAATTCGGTCAATAATAATACCGATTCTGTTGTTTTCGATGTTAAGGATGATGAATCCGCCTTCGAATTCCTCGTCTCCCTCTGCGACAGCGAGCTTCTGAATTTGGAAGCGCTTGTGCAAGTTGATTACAGGAATAATTTCGCTTCGGAGATTGAAAATTCCTTCGACATAGAAAGGAGCGTTCGGAATAGGGCGAACTTTCGTAACCTTTACGATTTCCTTTACGTCCATGATGTCAACGCCGTAGATTTCTCCACCGAGCTGAAATGTAACTAACTGAATCTGAGTATTCTCTGCTGCCATATTTCCCCCTAGATAAGTCCGTCATTCCGAGTAAAGCGAAGAATCTTTTTAAACTGCTTCGATTTTGCTCAATATGACCATTTATTCTCCTAACAATTTCTTTGCTTCAAGGAATTCTCCGAACAAAAATTTTTCTGCGAAAAATTCTCTCTTGGTTTTTACGCCACATCCTTGTGGCGCATTTTATTCGCCAAGAAGCTTTTTAGCCTCCAAAAATTCGGAAATTCCCACGGCGACTTTTTTTGCCTCACGCATTGCGAGAACGACAGTTGCAGGCTTATGAACAACATCACCACCCGCAAAGACTCCGCGTTTTGTTGTCATACCGTAAGGCTTTTGCTTTGTGACAACGAATCCGCCTTCGTCTGCGTCAATTCCCTGTGTCGTGCTGATGATTCTTGCGGCTGGGCGAGAACCAATAGCAATCAAGATTTTATTTGCCGGAATAATGACCTCGCCGTCTGGTGTCTGACATTTTAAGCCAGTGACGACACCGTCTTTTCCGACATACTCAAGTGGAGCGTGCTCCCATTTGAAGTCGACTCCATCTGAAATAGCTCCGTCGTATTCCGCCTTTGCCGCTTTCATAAACTCAACGGTCTTTCGGTAAGCGACGGTAACTTTTTTTGCCTTCATTCGGACTGCCGTTCGGCAAGCGTCCATTGCGACATTTCCGGCTCCGATAACGATTACCTCGTCCCCCTCTTCGATTGGAACCTCGCTCTTTTCGACATTTCCGTCCTGATACAGGCGAACCATTCGCAAAAGATAGTTTGACTGAATAACACCTTTAAGCTCACGGCCCGGAATGTCCAAATCCTTTGAAAGAGCGGTGCCAGTTCCGATGAAAACTGCATCAAATCCGTTTTTAAAGAGATCGTCGAGAGTCAAATCGACACCGACCATTGTATTTGTGACGAACTGAACGCCCAAATCAGCGATTTTTTTGGTTGTGTTTCGGACAACATCCTTTGGAAGACGGAATTCTGGAATTCCATAAAGAAGGACACCACCCGGCTCATTTTCGCCCTCGTAAACGACGACCTCGTAACCTTTTCGAGCCAAGTCGCCAGCTACAGTAAGACCCGCAGGACCAGAACCGATAACAGCGACTTTTCCGCCGATTTTTTCGATTTTCTTTTCGCGATTAAGATTGAGCTCATTGTCAAAATCCGCAATGAAACGCTCAATCATACCGATTTTAATTCCTTTGCCAGCACGGGAAAGTACACAATGACCTTCACACTGATTTTCGTGCGGACAAACTCGACCGCAGATTGCAGGAAGATTGCTTCGCTGTGCGATAATGCTTGCAGCTTCGCCGAAATTTCCCAAAGAAACCGCATGATTGAATGCCGGAATGTCGTTTTCGATAGGACAGCCCGTGCGGCACATTGGCTTAGGGCAGTTCAAGCAACGACGAGCCTCAGCGATTGCTTCTTGGATTGTATATCCTTTAATTTCCTCTTCCATAATCTTTTAGTCCTCATTAAAAATTTATAGTTCTTATATTATAACGAGGATTCTATCAAAAAGCAAATGAAATCTTAATCTACTATGAAAAGCGTGATTGAATACACCTCCTTGATTCCAAAAGATTTTAGTTCGTGAGCACAGGCTTCGATTGTTGAGCCTGTCGTAAGGACATCATCTGCAAGAACTACGGCCTTTGGCGGAACTCTTGCAATTTTTCTTAGTTTTTTTTCGGATTTAAGTCTGTATGATGAAGAAATTCCTTCAAGGCGCTGTACCATATCAAGTTTTTTCTGCTGAGTTTTTGAAAGCCGTTCAAGCAGCGGCAAAACCTGAACATTCCACCCTTTTCTTAGATAATAGCAAAGCTCATCGATTTGGTCCCAGCCCTTATCCCTGATTTTCCCTTTTCGTGGCGGCACGGGAACTACAGGCAAATTTTCGCCAAGCTCATTTTCAAGAGCTTTTAGCTTCCGGTAAAAAATCGTCGCAAAATAAGGCGAAAGATTTCGTTTTTCTTCAAGCTTCCAGGCAAAAAGGAGAGATTTTTTCCACAACTGATAGCCGTGAAGCGAATAAGACTTGGTTACACTTTTTAAGACCGCATTTTCCCGACAAAATGAACAGACTCCAAGCTCACTTATAAGCTCCCGCCCACACACAGAGCAGGCTTCAGAAAAGCCGGAAGACTCCAGTTTCAAAAGACAAGTCGAACAAAGCGGAATCCTCAAAGCAAAGCGAGAGCAGCACAGACACTTTTCCCCACCCATCAAAAGCGAAACGATATTCTGAACCGCCGAAATCACCGAAACAAAGCGAGAAAATCTTTTATTATAAAATCCAAACTCAAAGCCCTTTTTCACTTTCAATATAAATAATGGTTTAAAAGTGAAAAATCGGCAATTTGCAGCGATAATTTTTTGTTATATTAAGGAAAAAAACGACAAGCAGAGGTTAAGACACCGGCAGCCTTTTGCAAAAATATTTCTTTTGGCGCAACTTTTACTGTCAACGGGCTTTTTGGCAGGAGGAGCACTTTTTTTTTACAGGGGTATGGCTATTTGATTGACAGATAGCTATTATCTGTTTATACTTCCTTTAGATTCTGATTCTGGAGGAGCTTATGAACGCAGTGCCTATTTTTGAGGCGAAGAATCGCCTGCCATTTTTTATCCACAAAGCCGAAACTGAAGGACCTGTTGCCATCAGCCGTCGTAACAAGGAAGTCGCTTTTATCATTTCAAAGGAAGATTACGAAGCCATGTCGGTCTCAAAGCCAAAAAGCGTCGTGGAGACAATTCGGGAAAAACTTAAAAAGCAAGGTTTCTTTGATGGCGATGATTTTGATTTCAGCGCCCATCTTGAATCCATAAAAGAACATTATTATGGACGCCCTGAAGATGACCATATTTTCGATGAGGTGTAATCATGGGCAAGCCTCTCTATTTATTGGATACGAATATTATTTCCGAAATCTTTAAACAAAAGCCGAACGAAAAACTCATGGAAATGCTTTACAAAAACGAAAAACTTTGCGCTCTTCCATCTACATCTTGGAATGAACTTCTTTATGGCGTAAATGTAATGGCAGAAGGAAAGAAAAAACAGCTTCTGTTTGAAAGACTGGTTGATGATATTCAGAAAAATTATGATATTATCTACTACGACAATCATGCGGCCTGGATTCATGCGGATATCCGTTCCCGTCTCAAAGAAAAAGGCAGGTCGATTGAGTTCCCTGATTCACAAATCGCGTCGATTGCCGTGTCAAATTGCATGATTCTTGTCACAAGGAATACAAAGCACTTCGAGCCGATTCAGGAAGTTTCGCCCCTCATGATGGAAAATTGGTTTGAAGACTAATCACTTTTTACATAAAATTGCCATGTTATGAATTATTTCTGTTATCGGTTTAAGTTGTTCGCTTGGAATCGAGAGCATTTCGCGGATAGTATTTTGCAACGGAATCATATTGTTTTGCATATTTGAATTTGATTCTTTTCCTGTTACTAAATATTCAACGGTCACATTGAGTGCTTTCGCGATTTTGACAGCATTTTCGGCAGTGGGCATTCTTCCGCGTGCATCGACATAAGACTCTATCGTTCTCTTGGGGATATCTGCTTTGTCAGCAAGTTCTTTTAGTGATATTCCTTGAAATACAATTTCTTCTCGCAAAGTTTCCCTAAATGCCATGATTTATACTGCCACAAAAAGCGTGTGATTTCAGTTGACTAAACTATAAAGAGCGTATATTGTAATTTTGACACGAGTTTAATCGTGTAAGATTGTGAAAAACACGACAGGAGTAACAGGGTATGAAAAAGTTAATTTGTACACTTCTTTTATCAGCGGTGGCTATTTTTGGAGCTATTGCTGACAGTGCATTTGGTGGTTTGGCAAAAACGCTGAATTCTTTTGATGCGTCAAAAGCTGAAGCTATTGAAGGAAAGCTTCCAGATGGCAGGGATATCTTTCCGATTTTATGGAAATATGTATACGATGAGCCAACTTTGCCGGAAAAAACATTGGCTTTCTCTGCCAAATTTAATAGTTATAATCTTTTCAAAAATCAATATGTTATTACACAGCAAGTCACTTACAAATTCGGATTCAGCTTGCAGATGCAGGAATCAAAATTCCTTGTTGTTCAGGACGGACAGAAATTTACAGTTGCAACAACTTCAATGAAAACATATACGGTCGACAAAAACGGGAAAAAGACAAATGATGGAATAGATGCCAATAAAAAGAGCATGAATCAAAATTCTAAAAATATTGCCGAGGATTTTGCTAAGACGGCTTCTTCTCTTTCTACAGACGAATACACAAAATGGAGCGATTCTTCATATTCAAACTTATTCGTTCAGCAATCAGTATGGAAAGATGCTGGAAATAAGTTAAAGGCTAAAAAATGGTATGCCGCTCATCCAATTGAAGGCAAAAAGATTTCCGTTCATTGTGGTTTTGCTGATATTGACGAAAGCAAAGAAAAAGGTTTTGCCTATAAGCTGAATTGTGTTACGAATTCTGATAAACCGATTTTGATTACGCTTTACTCAAACAATGATTCTTATCTTGATTTAAAAAGTAATCAGAACTTCAACTTTACAGGAACTGTTAAAAAAGTAAACTACGCTGATTCCGATTTTGACTTGGATTACTGTATTAAGAGCGTAGTTTTTGAAGACTAATCACCGCTCGTAACTTGAATTAATATTCAGCTCGCCACGGTATTTGGCTAC
>CALGGS010000078.1 GCA_937915735.1 uncultured Treponema sp. | reverse complement strand
AGGGCGACCAGTGGGTAGACGAGGCGAGTTTCTTTGATGTCGTGATTTTCGGCAAAACCGCTGAGAACCTGCACCCATACTTGCAGAAGGGCAAGCAGATAGCTATCAAAGGCTACCTGAAACAAGACCGATGGAAGGACAAGCAGACAGGCGAGGACAGAAGCAGGGTCTCAATCGTTGCCGATGAGGTTCAGCTTATCGGCGGACAGTCACAGAACGGCAACGGACAGGGCTATCAGCAGACACAGAATTATCAGCAACAGCAGTTTGCACAGCCGCAATATCAGAATCAGCAGCAGGCTTTCAACGGAAATGTGCCAAATAACACTGTGGCAGGAAATCCGTATCAGTTAGCACCTCAGTATCAGCAAGCCAATGTACCGCCCGCTGACAGCGGATTCCCGGAAGACATTCCTTTTTAAGTGCCTGAATCTCGTCTAACTTAGGCATTTCTTAGACAAGGTTAGACTAGATTTTAGACGAAACAAAAAAAAAGTCATATTTTAGGTGGGAGGAAATATGAAGGCAGAAGTAAAAGAAAAAGACGGAAGAGAGGTATGGGAATCGAGCGGTATGCTTAAAGATTTTCTTATAAAAATCGGAATCGGAGTATGTTGCTTCTTGTTGGGTGTAATGCTCACGCTGATGTTCTACCCGATTATCCGCCCATAAATTAGTAATCGTCTGCGGATTGGATAACCGCAGTTGGTGGGAGATTCAGATTGTCGCCGCCGTGCAAGGGGCAGACTTGAACGAAAAACTAAGTAGTTCATAGGATTCTGCAAGCACGGAGCTTGTGCCGAGCGGGACAGCATACAGTTTTCGTGTGGCAACGGAATTGCTGTTAAGAGGGTGCGAAACCCCCACACAGGCTTAGGTTTTGTCCGCCTTGTCCTCCCCACTTGAACAGCCGTTCATCAGGGCGGGCAAAGCCAACACGGAACAGTAGCTCAATGGTCAGAGCGGAAGTTAAATCTTCAAGGTTTCAGGTTCGATTCCTGGCTGTTCCATAGGGCGTTGCCCGACAGTATCGTTGATACTGAATAAAAAAAAATCGCAGTAGTGCGTAAAACTACAGAAAATTTCTAGTTTTTTTTGATTTTTAGTCGGACGACAAAGGGGCAACTTCTCTATGTTATAGAGATAGGAAAAATGAGGAAAATCAATGCAAAGTCGTCAATGTTTCAGTGCTGGAAGTGGTAAGACAGATTCGGGGTAATAAGCCGAATGTCTCTTAGGACAACACGAGTTCGAGTCTCGGCTGAAACATATCATTATCAGTTTTAGGAGGTTTTTGAATGGCTAAAATGTATAAGGGCTTCGACAAGGACTTGAAGTGCCGTGACTTCAATTACGAAATCGGCAAGGAGTACGAGATTGAGGGCGATGTGGAATGCTGCGACAACGGCTTCCACGCCTGCGAGAATCCTTTCGATGTTTTTAGCTTTTACCCGATTATCGACGACGAAGGAAACTTTAACCGTTTCTGCGAGGTCGAGGGGTGCGGAAAGGCTGACAAGAAAGATGAAAAAACGGCTTTTTCTAAACTAAAAGTCAAAGCGGAAATCGGAATCAAGGGTTTCATCTCGGCTTTCATCGAGATTGTCAAAGAATCAGTTAAGACGGAAAAAGACGATTCAGATTTCTCGCAGCTGGCAAGCTCTGGGGATGGCTCGAAGCTGGCAAGCTCTGGGAATTTCTCGAAGCTGGCAAGCTCTGGGGATGGCTCGCAGCTGGCAAGCTCTGGGAATTTCTCGAAGCTGGCAAGCTCTGGGCATTACTCGCAGCTGGCTTCGTCGGGGGAACATTCTGTTATCTGTTGCGCAGGCAACAACTGCAAAGCAAGAGCCAAGAAAGGTTCATGGATTACGCTTGCAGAATGGAAATTGAAAGACGGTAATTATTTTCCCAAATGCGTGAAAACGGAGTTTGTTGACGGGGAGAGAATCAAGGCTGATGTCTGGTATGCTCTTAAAGACGGTGAATTTGTAGAGTGTAAGGAGTAATCCTGATGAGCAGTCTTGAACTATGCGAAATGCAAAGACAAGGAGATTTTGAATGAAGATTGACGGTAAGGTACACTGTTTTTTTGAGCAAAGTGGAACTTTCAAAAATGAATTTAAGAAACTTGGTATTCCTGCGGAAGATTACGACATTCAAAACAATTTCGGAGAGACAGACCATGTGATAGATTTGTTTTTGGAAATAGAAAAGGAATATGACAATCAGACAAGACAAGACAAGACAAGACAAGACAAGACAATTTTCAATGCAATCAATCCATGTCAAGACCTTGTTATTGCTTTCTTCCCGTGCATTTATTTCGAGACGTTACAAATGACTTATTACAGCTTGGATAGTGTCAATAATCGCCGTAAGCCAAATTATGAGAGGGTTCAAGACGCTATTGAAAGGTTACAGAACAGAACAAAATACCACACCTTGTTGTATAAGCTCTTGTATTTATCGTGGAAAATGGGATTTAGAATGATAATTGAAAATCCAGCGACAAAGCCAAATTATCTTGTCGGTCAACAAAACTTTTTGGCTCCTACTATTATTGACAAGAACAGAATGGAGCGAGGTGACTGGTTCAAGAAACCGACCGCATATTGGTTCTTTAATTGCGAGCCGACACACGGATTTACAAGACAGAATGACAAGAAACAGAAAATTATAAAAAAATGCAAGAAAGGTGTTAAGGCTGGTATCTGTTCAGAAGAAAGAAGTTTAATTGCACCTGATTATGCAAGAAACTTTATCTGTGATTTTATCTTGGGTAAAGTTCAGCATGATGTAGGCGAGCCACAATTAGATTTTGGAGACATAGCATGAGAAAGCATAAAATCAGCATAGACAAGGTGCAGGAAGCCTTTAATGCCGCAATCAAGCGTAGAGACGGCCGGTGCATGATAAAAGACTTCGAGCCTTGTTATGGGCCTCTGGAGTGCAGTCACTTCTACACGGTAGGTTCAAGTCCTGCGTTGCGATTCTATCCATTAAACGCTTGGACACAGTGCAGTAAACATCATTTTAATCATCACAATAAAAAAGAACCGTTTTATCAGAAGTGGCTTGTCGCCCAGAATATTGAACATTACGAAGTTTTGATAAGAATGGAAAGGTGGAAAAACAAGTACATCAAGTACACGGACGATTTGAAAGCGGAGATTATCAGACTATGCAACGCTGATAAATTAGACGAATTAAAGGAACTAATTGAGGAAAAATTACAATGAGGATTACTTCTTACGCCGCTATTGAAAGAATAGACTTCATCAGAGAAGGTGGCAGTTTTACGCTTTCTGAATATATGAGGAAAATATATGAGGAAATTTGAAATTTCCAGAAGTACGGCTTTCAGAGATTTCAACTTCATAAATACTTACAGGTTTAAGCCGTGTAAATTGATATGTAGAAATGGAATTTATAGATATACAGAGGAGAATCTAAAATGAAATACACAGAAATATTCAAATTAAAGGAAATGCTTGAAAAAGCAAATATTCCGTTTGAGTTTATCGAGCATAAAGATTACAGAAATGGTTATCAGATTCTTTACCCTGTAGGTGGTGTACAAAATATTTGCTCTGTAATTGAACATGGATTCAGTTATGGTAATAGACAAAACTTGCTTGAAATCCAGGGATTGATGACTAAGGAAGAGGAAGAAAAAACTCACGATACAGTGCTTGGTTATCTTTCCGCTGAAAATGTGTTTGAGAGAATCCAGGAACATTATCAGAAACAAAACTCAAATGACAATAATTCGGCTAAAGATTGTCAGTATGATGATAAAGGAGAATGAAAAATGACAGAAGAAGCAGACTTGGCTATAGATTGGATTCGCTCACAAGGATGGAACGAAGAAAACCTCCCAAGCGATGAGTTGTTGCAGATGGAGCAAGCCTTTCTCGCAGGGCTTAAAGCAGGTAAGGACATGGCAGAAGCAGACCTTGCGACTGTTGCTTATATGCAGGGTGCAGAACGGTATAGACCGAAGTGGCATGATTTGCGGAAAGACCCGAATGATTTACCAAAAAAAGATGAAAGATTTTGTACAAATATCAGTGTTGCGGTACTTACACAATCTTGTGGATTTGCTTTTTATTCATTTGATGATAACAAATGGTATTTTTCAGGCAAAGTTATAGATGTAATCGCTTGGTGTGAGATACCGAAGTTTGAGGAGAACGAATGAGACAAGAAACATTGGAACAGTTTTGGGAAGACTGCAAAAGAGGCGTGTACAACTTTACGGACAACGGAAAATGTACCTGTTGCGGCGAGTGCTGCACGGCTTTGTTACCCATGACAAAAGAAGAACTGAAAACGATTCAGAGATATGTAAAAAGAAAGCATATCAGAATTGAAAAGCATGATGGTTGCGATTTTGACTTGACCTGTCCGTTCAGAGACAACGAGAGGAAAATATGCACCGTGTATGAAGTCAGACCAACAATCTGTAGAGACTTCAAATGCGACAAGCCGCAAAAGAAGATTGATGATACAAAAGAACGCTTTTCGTATGATGGCAGATTTCGTGTCTACAATTTGAGGGAGATATTCAAATGACACTACAGGAACTTACATCAAGACTACAGACGCTTTGCCATGAAGGACATTCTCTTGATGAAGTGGTGATAGACCTTGACGGCAACAATGAGAACTACGCTGACATTGAGATAAGGCGAGTGAACATTCTCGGAGAAAAACATCAGATTAGCCTTGTGGCTTGGAGGAGATAAAATTGAAACACATCGTGCA
>CALGGS010000077.1 GCA_937915735.1 uncultured Treponema sp. | reverse complement strand
CAATGAGCAGCCATTTGCCTTCATGGATTGAGCGGAAGATGTCTCGTGCGATGGTGGTCATAGAAATTTGTTCCTTGGGTTATACTGTTGCTTGAGTTTAGGCAAGTTTTCAATCTAATTATACCATGCTTTTTAGTTGAAATCACGAACCTTTTTTCTGAACAATTGTTGAGCCATCTGCTTTTACAAAAAATTTTGCTGAACCTGATTCGGTGAGTTTTGAATCGCTTGCATGGGCGTGCATAGCTTCAAGGATACAATGTTCTGTGTAATACAAATAATATCCACAGATTTTATAAGGAAAATATTTAGGCATCGGCTTTCTCCATGTATTCCGAGTCTTTTTTCCAGATATTCTGCACTATGACCTGTTCAATTTCGTCCATGTTTGTTTC
The DNA here is from genome assembly GCA_937915735.1 of uncultured Treponema sp. Classification (GTDB taxonomy): domain Bacteria; phylum Spirochaetota; class Spirochaetia; order Treponematales; family Treponemataceae; genus Treponema_D. The sequence goes on along the minus strand of CALGGS010000077.1, from coordinate 7,592 downwards.
AAGAAGTTTTCCGTTTTCAGAAATAACCATTGCACGATTCGGCTTCCGTAAATTCAAAATGCTTATATTTCCATCTTTTCTTGTGAATGCATAATTATTGATTATCATATCTGCATTTTCTGCGATTTCTTCAATTTGCTTTTCACTCATATCGTACCTCCACATTTTGAATTTTGCTCAAAAAAGATTCCGAGTCCATGTATAGATTTTCCAGAATTGGCTGCAGGTCGATATAATCCTCATGCTCAGCTTTTGATTTGTTTTTTGCCATAACGACGAGATAGCCCTTATCCCATTTTTTGACTTTCGTGTAGCGCTCAAGATTTTTTGAAGTCAAAAATGTCAGGGTCGTACCGTTAAAAGAGAATGTTGAATATTCGTTCTTACTGCTTAAAAAAGCCGTTGAGGAAGCCTGCATAAAAACAGATTAACACAAATATGAAAATTTGCCAATTAATTGGAAGAAGTGTGGAGTGAGGATTTTAAGGGGCTTGGCCCCTTAGGAGAGAGGGTGCACTTTTCTGCGCTGACTTCCGTGTCATCGCAAAAAGTGGCCGAGTTTTGTAACCAAAACTCGCTCGTCATCACGCCACATCCTTGTGGCGATGATTCTGTTAACTGTGGAATGATGGGGGAGACTTTCCCCTTTCCCTAGTGCCGATTCCTCTTGATAATCCTGTTTCCCCCAAGCTGAATCAAATTAACCACAATCACGAGAACCACAATGGTAAGCCAGGTCACGTCCAGCTGATTTCGGTCGTGTCCGTACATAATTGCGTAGTTTCCCAAGCCTCCGGCTCCGACGGCACCCGCCATGGCAGTCAGGCCAATCAGGCTCACCGTGGTTATCGTCGTTCCCCGTACAATCGGGCCAACGCTTTCCTTCAGATACACGCGGAAAATAATGTCGAGCGGACTCAATCCCATGCTTTCGGCAGCTTCAATGAGACCATCATCGACTTCGGCAAGGGCGGTCTCAATCTGACGGCTGAAAAAAGGCACCGTTCCGAAAATCAAGGGCACAATGGCTCCCCGCACCCCAATGGCCGTTCCCATAATCAAGCGGCTCAGAGGCATTACACCGGTCAGCAAAATAATGAAGGGAATCGAGCGGAAAAGGTTAATCAGCTTGTCAAAAATCTGATAAACCGGCCTGTTCTCTAAGATAGCGCCTTTTTTTGTCACGGTAATGGTAATTCCAATCAGGAGTCCCAGCACAAAACTAATCGCCCCCGACCAAAGTGTCATGATAAAAGTTTCCAGAAGCCCGTTAAAAAATCTCTCCGGGTGTTTTGCCACATTGGGCAGAATCGTCTCAATAAAATCAAGCATTTTTTTCCTCCAAAAATTATAGAGAGGGGGAAAGCCTTCCCCCTGGGTTCAGCCCGCAAACGGTCTTCACCACCCCCCCATCTACAGGGGCTACGCCCCCGTACCCCCAAAGTATTAGACGCGGATAAACACAGATAAACGCAGATATATGTGAAAAAAAATCCGCGTTAATCTGCGTCAAAATTACTCCGTCCCTGTCTTTAGCACCTCAACCCCGACATCCATAGCCGCGATGTGCTTCAGCGCACGGTCTATCGTTGCCGCTTCGCCGCTGATGATTGCGACTGTTCCGCCGATGGGGGCGTCCTGCACGATTTCAATCTCAGCAAAGATGATGTTTATCGTCACCTCATAAAGCCTTGAAATTGCCGAAATCAGCGGCTCGGAAACATTCTTCTTTATATAAGTGAATCGCACCAGCTTTTCGTCCTTTTCCAGGCGAACCACTGGCGAATCTTCTGCAATCAGCTCCTCCACTTTTGAAAGATTTGAAGTGGAGCGGATGAATCGCTTGGTCACTTCGTCCTGGGGATTTGCGAAGATTGAGAAAACATCGCCCTGCTCTACGATTCGGCCTTTTTCCATGACAGCAACCTTGTCACAGATTTCCTTTATTACTTCCATCTGGTGCGTGATAATCACAATCGTAAGCCCCAGCTGCTCTTTGAGTTTTTTCAGCAGTTTCAGGATTGATTTCGTGGTCGTTGGGTCAAGCGCACTCGTTGCCTCGTCACACAAAAGGATGTCAGGTTCGTTGGCAAGAGCGCGGGCAATGGCCACACGCTGCTTCTGTCCGCCCGAAAGCTGGCTTGGGAAATTCGCCGCCTTATCGTCGATTTCCACCAGCTTCAAAAGAGAATGGACTTTTTCTGAAATCTCGCTCTTTGTAAGCCCGCTCCGTTTGAGTGGAAAAGCCACATTGTCAAAAACATTGCGGCTTTTCATCAAGTTGAAGTGCTGGAAAATCATGCCGATTTTTTTCCTCTCCTCCCGAAGCTCTTTCTGGCTCAAAGCGAGAAAATCTTTTCCTTTAATTGTGACGCTTCCCGAAGTGGGGCGGCCCAAAAGGTTTATCGTCCTTACCAGAGTTGACTTTCCCGCCCCGGAAAAGCCTATGATTCCGAAGATGTCGCCCTTCTCTACCGTCACAGAAGCATTTTCAACGGCATTGAAAGTCTTTCCGTCCTGAACGAAAGTTTTCGTGATGTCTTTTAGTTCAATGATTGTGTTGTCGCTCATAGTCACCCCTTTGGGAGCATTTTATTAAAACCTATTAAATTAGTAGGTTTTAATAAGTGACATTCTATTGATAAATACCTATCTAGTCAATAGGCGAAAAATTCGCAAAAGATTGTAGAGGCAAGCCAATTAAGGCTAAAAAGATTTTTCCTGCATATTTGCCGATTTCTTCTGCATTTCTGCAATTATTTGCGAATTAAAAATATGCGAATATACTCCTGCACACGGGGAAATACCTCGAGGTTGCAAGGAGTATTTATGAAAAAAATGTTAAATGTTATCGCTGTATCTTTTCTTATCGGAAGCGTATTCAGTTCATGTGCATCCGTAGAAAAAGCAGAGCCTAAAAAAGTTGATGCGCCGGTCACAGTTTCATTTCCTTCACAGGATGGACTTCCTGTAACGGCAGATATGTACATGCCGTATGGAAATGATGCGCCTTTAATCCTTTTGTGCCATCGGGCCAACTGGTCACGAGGAGAATATCTTGAAATCGCACCAAAACTTAATCTTCTCGGATTCAACGCAGTCGCAATTGACCAGCGTTCTGGAAAAACAAAGAACAATGTTGATAATGCGACAAAACTTGCTGCCGAAAGTGCCGGAAAGGGAACTACCTATCTTGATGCCGTTCAAGATATTCAGAGTGCAATTGATTTTGCTTCAAAACTTTCAGAAAAGAAAATTATTCTTTGGGGCTCATCATATTCTTCAAGCCTCGGTTTTACACTGGTAAAGTCTAATTCAGATAAAATTGCTGCATATCTTGCATTCTCACCGGGAGAATATTTTGCAGACCTTGGAAAAGCTGCTGACTGGATTGCAACTGAAGCAAAAGATGTGAAAGTTCCGGTATTCGTTACTTCCCGTCCGTCAGAAAAGAAAGATGCACAGCCGATTTTTGATGCAATCGCTCAGAGCGACAAGACCTATTTCGTGCCTGAAACAGACAGCAAGCACGGTTCTCAGGCTCTCTACGAAGCAACCGAAGGAAATGCCGCAAGCTGGAAAGCAGTTGAGGCCTTCCTTGCAAGATTCTCAAAATAAAAAATAATTTTTCCCGCAGTTAGGTTCCCTCCTTAACTTACTGCGGGTTTTATGTTTTAATTGAACCATAGGGAAAGGCGATGGAGTATTCAACGACAGCAATCAATTCATCTAAACTTCGGATTGAGCCGGTGTATGTCACCGCTGAGTTTACAGGCTCGCAAATTGAAGAAAAAATTGGCGACAGGTTCAGAATCATTCTTTTTACGGAAGGGAATTTTTCTTCGGAGATAAACGAACGGATTGTTCAGATAATCTCGCCATCTGTTCTTTGTTTGAGCGAAAAAGACTCCATAAAAATTCCGCCGGAAGTGCAGGACGGAATAAAATGCCGGATTTTTCTTTTTAATCCCCGATTTTTAAATAAAAAACTTGATTTTGAAAACATACGCCAGCGTGGGATGGATGCTGAAAGCGAAGTCATCGAAAACAGGATGATTTTGAAGGCCTTTGTAAACAGCAGTACGCTGAACTATGTGCGTTTTATCAATCCTGAAGACAGGCAGCACATCCTTGAACTGATGGACAAGGCTCAGTTTCAGCTCGAAAAACAAGATTCTGGGTGGTGGCCCTGCAAGACACGCTCTTTTCTGACAGAAATTCTTTTTTTCCTGGCACAGTTGTTTGAGCTCAGGCAGGACGAAAACAAAGCCGTGAATGTAACGGCTGTTTCTTCGTTTTTAAAGCCTGTTCTCGATTATCTTGCCCGCTCTTACGATAAAAAAATTACTCTTTCATCGCTGTGCAGTCAGTTTGGAACAAACAGGACTGACTTTAACCGCCGTTTTAAGGAAGAGACGGGGATGACAGTCATTCAGTATCTTATTGATCTTCGACTGACCATTGCATGTTCCCTTCTCAAAGATACTGACCTTCCAGTAGAGCGCATTGCAGAGCAAACCGGATTCGCTGATTCGACTCATCTTGAAAGACTTTTTAAACAGAAATATCAGAAAACCCCTGGTGAAGTCCGGGCAGAATAGTCGTATCTGATAATGTGTGTGGGGTACGGGGGCGCAGCCCCTGTAGAGGGGGTAGGCGAAAATGCGGCGGTTGAGCGTAGCCGAAACCAGAGCATTGTAGCCGAGGGGGAGACTTCCCCCCTTCAAAACAAATTATTTACAAGAGATTTCAGTACTCAGCTTTTTCTCGAAGTCGTACAAGCTGGTAAATTGCGGCACCTAAAAAAGTAGAGATAAGGCGGTCAAGAAGGCTAATGGGAATTCGGGAAAAAATACAGGAAATCCAGAGTCCGAAATGCTGCCCAAGAAAGGACACTACAAAATTATTGACAGGATTAAGATAGGCCTGGTCATCAAAGAAAAACCTTCGAAGAACTTCGATTGAACCTCCGATAACGCTTGAGGCAAAGGCTGTTACAAGTGAAATCAAAATAAGATAAAGGATGGTAATTGTCTTTGAAAGATAAAAACTCCTGATTTTCCAGAAAAAAAACCATGTAAAAAAAACTATAGCTGCTCCGCACAAGGAGTACAGACTCTCCCAGGGATAAAAAGAATTCCCGTAAAAAAGCATGATAAAGAAAACCCGGAACATATTGTAGCTGAGTCCGACAATAAGTCCGGGGATTAAGCCTGCATAAAATACGATGAATACCGTGCCGATTGTATCCATAAAAAGAGGAATATGAAGTGTATCGCTTATGAGAAAAATCCCAAGCAGATTGATGATTTGAGCGATAACAGAGAAAAAAATGATGCGGGAAAGGGGCCTTGTCTTGTTCATAGTTTTGCTACTCGTGATGAATTAAAATGTATGAAAAGTATATCACAAAGTCCAAAGTATTTCTATTTTGATTGGCTGAAAAGCCAGACTCCATGTGTACATGTGGCTTCCACCAGCTATGACATTGAAGCGGATGTCAGCGTCTTTTTTGAGAGATTATTGGAAGATGAAAAATAATTGTCAACTTTAAAGTTTTAAATATAGTTTACAATTAAAAAATTTTTCGCTAAACTGTCTGTGTTTTAGAGGTACATGACAATGAATTTATGCGAACTTTCTTCAAAAATCATATCAGGCTACCGTCTTTCACGGAATGACGACCTTTCCTTTTTCAAGGACTGCAATCTTAGTGAACTGACGGCTTGTGCAGACAAAATCCGCGAGCATTTTAGAGGTAAAAACGTTGACCTTTGCACCATTATTAATGCCAGAAGCGGCCGATGCGGTGAAAACTGCAAATTCTGTGCCCAGAGTGCCCACAATCACACAGGCTGCGAAGAGTACAGCTTTTTGGACGAGGAGAAAATCTTTCAGGCCGCAAAGGCCAATCAGGATGAAGGCGTTAACCGTTTTGCAATAGTCACAGCAGGAAAGGCACTTTCAGGCGAAGATTTTGACAAGGCAATCCACGCATTCGAGAGGATGAACAAAGAGCTTTCTATTAATCTCTGTACTTCAATGGGTTTCATAACCCGCGAGCAGTTCAAACGCCTGCGTAAGGCCGGAGTCACAAGCTATCATCACAATATCGAAACATCGCGCCGTAACTTTCCCAACATTTGTACGAGCCACACTTACGATATGAAAATCCAGACTATCAAAATTGCCCAGGAAGAAGGATTCTGTGTCTGCTCAGGCGGAATCATCGGCATGGGAGAAACTTTTGAAGACAGGCTGGACATGGCACTTTCCCTTTCAGAACTAAAAGTCCGCTCAATTCCAATCAACGCCCTCATGGCAATTCCCGGAACTCCATTTGAAAAAAACACGCCTCTCACCGAAGAAGAAATCTTACGCACAATCGCAATGTTCCGCTTCATTAATCCCGAGGCAAATATCCGCCTGGCAGCCGGCCGAAAACTCCTTTCAGAAAACGGAAAGAAAGCCTTTGAATCAGGCTGCAGCGCGACAATCACAGGCAACATGCTCACCACAAGCGGAAGCACCATCAAGGGCGACATAAAAATGCTTTCTGAAATGGGCCGAAGCGTCAAAGCCGTAAAAGGGAGCACCTGCGACTCCTGCGACTGCGATTCCAATGACTTCGACTGCGGTTGTGAAACTGACTGTTGTGATTCAACTTGCTGCGACAGCTGTCAGAGTGCTTAGGAGAAAAAAAAGGACAAAAGCTTCATTCGCTTTTGTCCTTTTTTTTATAAGATGAAATTTCCGTAATTTTTTTCAAAGTCTGGATAGTGATTGTTGTGTTCCACAAAGTAAGTCCACATATCCTTGTAGATTTTCTCTTCTTTGTTTTCTTCGATTACTTGTTTTAAGGCATCCGCATATACTGAAATATCATAAAATTCTTCAATATCACGGCCGTTTTCTACAAATTTGATTCTTTTCATTGTGTCGTAAACATCGCTTACGCCATTAAAATTCGGGTCAGGATTGTAAGAAATGCCTCCGTTTGTTTTTGGATCGAGTACATATTTTCTGACGAAATCTTCATCAAATTTTTCTTTTCCTAAGGCTGAAATGACTTCATCAGGATTTTCCTTATAAATCTTATATGCAAGGATTTCAGCTTTAAGGAACCTGACAAAGGATTCCCTGTCGCTGCGGAACTTTTCTCCATTTGCAGTCAGGCGGCAGCAAACATAATCCGGCTGAAGGTCATTGAGGTAAAAAAGTTTTACAAGTCCCATGTTTTCCGCTGTGTCAAAATATGTGCGGCTGATGTGTGTTACGTCTACGGTACCCTTTGCCGCTTCATATCCAGTAGGTTGTCCTTTTTCTCCTCTGTTTTTTGAAATTGATTTGTTATGTTCGGAATCCAGAAATTCGTTGATGTCGTATAATTTCATGTAAACCATTTTGAACCTCCGTATTACCTACTGATATACTATGTTTATATCAAAATCGTAAAATCGTGAAAAATATAAAATTTCTATGGGAGGTATCAGGAAAAATATTAGCTTGCAAAGTGAGGTAATTTTCTAAAAGAAAAAAGGCGCATTTGAAAAATCAAAATGCGCCTTCAGTTTAAGTTTTTTTATCAGTAG
>CALGGS010000076.1 GCA_937915735.1 uncultured Treponema sp. | reverse complement strand
CCTCGTCGCTGACAGTTCCCTGAATCATTCCCATAAAAATCCCGGAAAGTCTGAGTGCTTCTTCTTCGCTTTTTCCGATTATTAAGTCAAGCATCATATCAACGCTTGCCTGACTTATCGCGCAGCCGCTTCCAGTAAAAGAACCGCCGGTAATTTTTCCGTTTTCAGTCTTTAAATTAAGCGTAATGTTGTCGCCACAGCTCGGGTTGATTCCCTGCAAAGTAAGATTAGCCCCGCTAAGCTCAGACTTGTGAGCGGGAGTAATGTTATGTTCGTTTAGAATTTCTCTATAAAGCTCTTTTAGTTCCATAATGATATTTTACCAAAAATCGTTATTTGGTCAAATGTCAACATTATTCCTCTCAATATTATATTCAAGTAAGAACTTATTCTCAAGAAAAAATTAAGAAAAAAAATCATGTTATTTCGAGAGAGCGTAAGCGAGTCGAGAAATCTATCCACAGATTGACACATTGCACATTGCACATTGCTAATTGCTAATTGCATATTGCTAATTTCTGTTGTGCAAGTTCATAAAGGCGTAATCCTTTCTGAAAGCTGATTGTCTTTTGAAAATGCCTCGACAGGTATATTCAGCAATTCAGAAATTTTTTGAGCAGAGTATTTCCCATCAGCAAGCAGAGCTTTTGCATTTTTAATTGCGTTTTGGGCAGCACCTTCCCGTTTTGCGGCTCGTGTTAAATCTCTGTCGTGCAAGTTCATAGCGGCGTAATCCCTCCTGAAAATCTCATTGTCCTTAATTTTCTCAACCAAAGCTGAAAGTTTGTTTGAGAAATCGTCTTTTCCTGGCTCGTTCGTGTGAATGAAGTGAAGGAACGATTTGATTCGCTCGTCCTTTTCTTTTTCGTATGCACTTGCATTATAAATTACCCTGAGGGATTTGTCATTCAAATTCACGATTTGGTTTTCCACGCAAGTATTTTTGAATGTGTAGCATGAAAGTCCGTAGAGCTTTCCTTGTTCGTTTTTGAACGGATCGTGCTTACAGATAAAAAGAATGTAGCTGTCTTTTAGTTCCGAATAATCATGACCTTTTATAAGGCTGTCCATGTCAATCATGCTCTGATAATATCTCGTGCGTTTTCCCAACGCTTCCTGCGGGTAAGATTGGAGCTCAACATCGATGATTTGGTCAGTGTCCTTTATGTAAACATCAAGCCGAACGCCTTTGGTTGTGTAGTAGGGGGCAATTGTCTTTTCGAGTTCCGGATATTCGACATGATTTACGCGGATGTGCAAAAGCCGCTCAACAAGCTCCGCGCAAATGTTCGGGTCACGCAACACTGCCTGAAACATTCCATCGTCTGTAAATGTGAGTTCGTCAACAGGCTTTGGGTGGAAAATAGATTCTGTCATAAAGTCTTCCTTTTTTTTTAGTGAGATAAAGACACAACCGTGCCTTAGTCCAACTGCCAGTTTTCAGAAGACTTGTGGTAAATACCGTGCAGAGAGCAAAAGGAAGATGGTTCAACAAACTGGGATGATGTTTTTGATCTGCAACCTTTACGATTTGAAAGATAGTGAAGATTTTGTCGAAAGTCAAGAAAAAAAATATGCCAGTTCGAGCGAGGAAACGAAGTTACCGAAGTCGAGAAATCTATCCACAGATTACCACATTGCACATTGCTAATTGCTAATTACTACCGTCTACCGTCTATCTTCTATTTCCTAGCTACTATATAGAAATAATCTAAAATTTCTGATAAAATAATTGAAATTTTTTACTCAGTGGAGTTTTTATGAAACAGATTTTTCTTCTTGATTCAACTTTGCGTGACGGCTCTCAGGGCGAGGGCATTTCTTACTCGGTTCAGGACAAAATTAACATCGTAAAAGCACTGGATGAGCTTGGAGTCACATACATTGAGGCAGGAAACCCAGGAAGCAATCCAAAAGACATGGAATTCTTCGCCGAGGCAAAAAAATTAAAATTACAGAACTCAAAAATCGTAGCTTTCGGCTCAACCCGCCGAAAGGGAATCAAGTGCAGCGAAGACGCGAATTTGCAGAGTTTGCTTGCCGCTGACACAGAAGTCGTCTGTATTTTTGGAAAAACCTGGGATTTTCAGGTAACGGACATAATACATGCGACTCTCGAAGAAAACCTGACAATGATTCAAGAGACAGTCGCTTATCTCGTTCAAAACAAAAAAGAAGTCATATTTGACGCAGAGCATTTTTTCACAGGCTACAACGAAAATGCAGAATATGCGATGAAGTGTCTGGAAGCGGCAGTCGAAGGCGGCGCAAAAACTCTCTGTCTTTGCGAGACAAAGGGCGGAATGTTACCGCTTCAGTGCTACGAAATGACAAAAGATGTCTTTAACCGCTTCGGAAAAATCGCTTCAATCGGCATCCACACTCATAACGATTCAGGCTGTGCCGTCGCAAACTCGCTTATGGCGGTCGAAGGCGGAGCAAGTCATGTTCAGGGAGTCCTTCTCGGCTTTGGAGAGCGCACTGGAAACGCGAACCTCTCAACAATAATCGCAGACTTGCAGCTCAAAATGAACTGTTTATGTATTCCAGCCGAAAATATGCAGAATTTAACTCCAATCTGTAAACGGGTCGCAGAAATCACAAACATCGCCCTTGAAGCGGGTATGCCTTATGTCGGAGGAAGTGCCTTCGCCCACAAGGCGGGAATGCACATCGATGCCGTAATCAAAAACCCCTTCGCCTATGAGCATGTCACTCCGGAAAGCGTTGGAAACGAGCGGGTCTTCCTTATGAGCGAGGTCGCAGGAAAGAGTATGATTGTCGAGAAGGTTCAGAAATTCGACAAAAACCTCACAAAATCAAGTCCCGTCGTCGCCCAGATTGTTGACCGCGTAAAGGAGCTTGAGCATCAGGGCTATCAGTTTGAGGGGGCGGACGCCAGCTTTGAAATTCTGGTGCGTAAGGCAATCGGAAAATACCAGCCTTTCTTCAATCTCCATTACTACAAAACAAGCGGAGAATTTCCCCGCTTTGCCGATGACCAGAGCGCATTCGCCCAGTTCAAAATCGATGTTGACGGAAAAGTCGTCGTAACGGCAGGAGACGGTGACGGCCCAGTAAACGCGCTTGATGTCGCGATGCGTAATGCCCTGGAGCAATTCTATCCGAATGTCAGCCAGATTCACCTTACAGACTACAAGGTCCGTGTTTTGGACGGAAAATCTGCAACAGCGAGCCGGGTCCGTGTCCTGATTGAATCAAGTGACGGAGATGAGCACTGGGCCACGATGGGCGTTTCAAGCGATGTAATCGAGGCCTCTTATTTGGCCCTGGTCGATTCATTTGAATACAAGTTGATTAAAGATTTGGAAAGAAAATTCGGTAAGATTATTTAGAAGGAAATCTCTAAAAATTGCAATTTTTAGAGATACCCAGAATTTTATAAAAAAGGGGCAGCACAAATGTGAAGCGCGCCCCTGTTTTTTTTTACCGTTTGCTTTCTGTTCTGGCTTCCACGATTCGCTGCATATCAGCGATATTGTTTACAATCATGTAAGTATCGAACATTTCGATTTTTCGTGAAACAACAAAGCGGCGAAGCTCGTCTTTTACGACATTTGGCGGAAGCCCTGCCCAGTGAATTATATCCTGTTCCGTAATCTGGAACTTTCGCTTTCGGTCAGCACGGGAAGCGTCAGGATTCATTTCGTCAAACATACAGAACACATCGGCAAGACGAGCCTGAGGGTCAGAAATAACAAGAATTCTAAGGCGGCGCTTTTGGTCATAGATTCGCTTGCAGAAAATTTTAAGCAGTATAAGTGCCAGCTGAGGGTTTCCGGTAATGAGCATCTCGAAGTTCGCCTTGTTGAATTCAAGACATTCTACATGCCCCTTTGCAACACAGGTCGCAGAGCGAGGCGTGTTGTCGAGAATTGCCATTTCACCAAAAAATTCGCCTAGCTTTAAAATGTCAAGGTTTTTATTTGACTCGTTAATGCATTTTGTAAGCTGAACCTGCCCGCTCTGGATAAGGTAGAAGGTTTCGCCTCGTTCATATTCCGTGATAATAACCTGACCATTTTCGTAGACCTTTTGAAAGCGTTTGAAGGCAGGCAAATCGAACATTGCGATTGAAGAGCCGGAACCAACGGGGGCCGGATTTTCGTCAGCAGGGTCGGAGCTTGTGACGCCTCGTTTTACATAGGCATTTGATTTTATGAGCATTTCCTTTAGCTTTGAATTATTCGCCTCGGTTGGATACAATTTTAAATAGGTTTTGCAGACATCCTCGCAGCTCTGCCATTTTTCGTCATTAAAAAATGCCTTTGCGACAGAAAAAAGGCCGTCCATCTGATTGAACGCTTCGTTGTTATTCATTACGGCCTCAGTTTTTTTGTGAATCAGACGCAACTGATTTGAGAAAACCCGGAGCATTTTCATAATAAGCTGCTTGTTGTTGCTAAAAAGATTTTCAAATTCCTGAGATGTCATTGAAATACAGGTTACATCGTCAAGAGTCATGATTGTCTCTTCCCGAGGAAAATGCCCGATTGCAGATTTTACCCCAAAAAATTCACCCTGCTTAATCTGCTCGGAAGTCTGCATTTTTGTTTCAGGGTCAGTCGTGGTGATGTTTGCATGACCTTTTTGCAAAATGAAAACACGGTCATCAGTATCACCCTCGAAATAAATTATTGAACCTTTTGTGTATGAAATCGCTTTTGGCATTTTAAATTGCTCCTGATTCGAAAATCAAAGATAAATATCACTTTAACTATAACACACATTTTAAAAATATGCTATTATTTTTTTTATGATTGACCTACATTCTCACTCAACGGCATCCGACGGAATTTTCAGCCCAAAAGAAGCGGCAGAATATGCAATCCAAAAAAAATTAAAGGTGTGGGCTTTGACAGACCACGACACGACAGACGGACTTTTTGAAGCGGCAAAGACCTGCATGAAAAGTGACAGCGGTATAATCTTCGTACCCGGAATCGAAATAAATGTCCGCTGGCCGACTGGAGAGTTTCATCTTCTTGGACTAGCCCTTCGTAAAAATTCAGCAGAGCTAAAGGATATTGTAAAGGATTTGACCGAAAGCAGGCGGAACCGTAATCTTGAAATAGTCGAAAAAATGAACGCGGACGGAATAAAAGTCAGCCTTGAAGAAATTGAAAACCAGTTCACTACGAGTCAGATTGGGCGACCGCATTTTGCTGAATTCTTAATGAAAATCGGTAAGGTCAAGCACAGACAGGAAGCATTTGACAGATTTTTGGGAAAGGGCCGCCCCTATCATGTAAATCACGAGGGAGCAGATTTAGATGTCGCGGTCGAAGCAATTCGCTCGTCGGGAGGGATTCCCGTACTTGCCCACCCCCTCTCCCTTTATGTTTCCTGGGGCAAAATGGAAGAAACAATTTTAAAAATCAAAAATCACGGAGTCCTGGGACTTGAAGCCTGGCACCCTGCGGCAAGAATAAACGAAGGCTTTAAGCTTGAAACGCTTGCCAAAAAGCTCGGAATGTTCGTAACAGCCGGAAGTGACTTTCACGGAAAGGGAGTCCGCGCCGACCGTCATTTGGGAAAAACCAGCGGGGAGCGAAAAATCGAGGATCGTTTCTGGGACGAAGAGCTTTTGCCACAAATCGGCTCTTTTGATTTTAGAGAGACAGACTGGGCAAAATAACAGTAAGTTTTTCTTCGCCCTAAGCCCTCAGAAGGTCCTGAATATTAATCACAAATTCGATTTTCTGCTCATTTCCCATCCAGTCGGTGACAAAAAGCCTTCCCTCGCCCTTTCTGCCGACGGTTTTTACATAAGTGCCGGCCATTCCGCCTTTTAAAGAGACAACTTTAGGACCAATAAGCTCTATTTCACCTTCAGTCCTAAGGGAGACAGCTTCGTTACAATAAGGCAGAAGATTTTTGTTCTCATCAAGGGCTTTTAACGAAACGCTTGTAACATCATAAGACTCTTCCTCAACAAGAGCCGTCCTTTTTGCCTCTGCAAGAAGGTTCGTTTTTTGGGCAGGCGTTCGCACGACAGTTTTTACGACATTTCCATCCCGAATCGCCTCAAACTTGTATTTTACGGCTTCTCCACCCCAGTTTCCGATGTATTTTCCGTATAAATACCTGAGCTTATTCGGATTTGTCACTCCGCGAAGCCAAAGAAAAAGACCTTTTAAGATAAACCTTACCGGAAGATTGTCAACTCCGTATTTTTGAAGGGCAAAAAGCATGGACTTCATCTCTTTTAAATGCTTTTCTTTGATTCCGTCCTCATCAACGAGCCTGTGACCGACATAATCATCAATCAGAATTGGTCCGGACGAAAGATTTTTAAAAGGAGAATCTTTTTTTGTGTATTCCTTTATAAAAATGTCATTCACATACATTCTTACGCTTTCCGCATTCGTGATGATATAGACATCTCCCCTGGCCCCGCCTGGATGCTCACCAATATCCATACTCGAAGTGACGGAAAGGACATCGCCTGTAATTTTAGATTCTTCCTGACTTCTGTAAACCTCCGCCGCAATTTTCGGATTCCTGAACATATCCATAACGCCGTGATAGCAGATATAATCTCCGGAGCCAAAATCCTTGTGAGTATTGTAGTCAAAGGCACACCAGCCACTAGAGCCGGCAATATCATCGTGAAAAGCGACGGCATCTAAAACCTTTGCGTGCCTCAAAGCGTGCTCCGTGCGATGCTTTTCGTTATCAAAGGTCTTCGTCGGGAACATGTGACCGTTGTATTCGGTTATCATATAGCCCTTTTTAGTGTCAGTCACTTTAGCCTTTGAAAGACAGCCCTCGTTAGGTCCCCAGAAGCTAAAATCATTGAATGTGTACACATCTTCAAGAAGATGGGAATTTTTTAAGAAGCGAACTCCGCCAGTTACGCGAGTTGAGTCAAGCTCGTGAGCGAGTTTATTTGTCTTTTCGTAAAGCTCATCATCGTCCTGACTTTCGTTGATTCGGACTCCCCAGATAAAAATTGACGGATGATTTCTGTACTGCAAAATCATATCCCTTACATTCTGAACAGCCTTTTCCTTCCATTCGGCGTTTCCAATGTGCTGCCAGCCGGGGATTTCCGTAAAAACCAGAAGCCCTATTTCGTCACACCTGTCAATAAAATGCTGGCTCTGGGGATAATGCGAGGTTCTCACTTCGTTCAGTCCAAGCTCGTATTTTAAAATGTCAGCGTCTTCCCTCTGCATATTCTTTGGCATCGCATATCCGACATAAGGCCAGGATTGATGACGGTTAAGCCCGCGGATTTTTATTTTCTTTCCGTTCAGAAAAAAGCCTTTTTCATCAAAACGAATATCACGGAAACCAAAGCGGGTTTCTTTTGTGTCAAGAAGGGCTCCTTTCGCATCAAAAAGATTTGTCTCAAGAATATAAAGATAAGGCTCATTTAAAGTCCATAATTTGATTTCTTTTTCAGGATTAGTCGTAAAAGGCACGGTTTCCGCCGCCTTCAGTTTATAAGTGATTTTGAAATTCCTGTCATTCTGAGCCACACTATTGTCATTCTGGGTAAAACGAAGAATCTCTCCACCGCTCAAGCGGGTCTCCGCCTCATATTCCCTTCCCTGCGTTTTTACGAACACATCTTCGATATAGACAGGATTTTTTATTTCAAGGTAGACATCGCGATAAAGCCCGCCATAAGTCATATAGTCAATTACAAAGCCAAAGGGAGGCTGATTCAAGCTTTCATGGCTGTCTACTCGAATAACAAGGACATTTTCACCGCCATTATGAGATAAATGTTCCGTTAAATCGACAGTGAAAGCAGTGTAGCCACACTCGTGAAAGCCAAGCAAGTCGCCATTTAAATAAACTTCGCTTTTGTGGGCCGCACCTTCAACCGTAAGAAGAACTTTTTTTCCAGCCCATTCGCCCTGAGTCCTAAAGATCTTTCGATAGGCGGCGTCTTTTTGGTAAATTTCCGTAGAAAAAGCATTGAAGGGAGTTTCTGTAAAGCTATGCGGCAGACGAACCTTTTCAAAATCCCCGATAAAGTCCCGCCGCGTCATGTCAGTCAAAAAAACGGGAGAAAAATCCCAAGTCTCATTCAAATAAATTCGGTTCATAAAAAAATTATAAACCGAATTTTTAAAAATTGAAACTGAAAGTTATTTATTTAGCGTCCGCAACAGTGAAAGTGCCCAGCGTGTCGCTACTTCCGCTAGTTTCAGAGGCACCAGTGTTTGAAACAAACATCGAGAAAGTGCTTTTGTCTGTAATCGTGACAGAACCTGTTGTGCTATCAGTATTTGAAAGGGTTAATGTTCCATCTGCAACTTCTCCAGTTTTGTAGTCATCGAAACAAGGGCCTGTATAAGTTCCATTTGCAAGAAAGTTTACGCCGTCTTTTTTAACAAGACCACCGTTCAAATCTCGCATATAAAGATACCATTTTCCCTTTCCTTTTCCGCCTGTTGAAAATGAAGTCTGATAGTAAACAGTCGGATGACTGGCATTGAGCTTAAAGACATTTGTGCTTGATGTGTCAAAATAGTGTGTCGTGTTTGAATTTCCTGTGGAAGCCAGAGTAAAGGAAAAAGTTCCGCTCGAAGCGCCTGCAGCTTCATTAACATTTTCTGCAGTTTTTTCTGAAGCTACGGTTACTTTTTTCGTTGACCATTCAGAACCTTTGACGCATTTTTCGCTTGCCTTATCTACATAAAAAGCAATCGCCTTTACGGTTGTAGTTTCGCCAAGAGTCAAGGGCTTCTCGTACAAAGAAGCAGTTCCCCAATCGACATACTCAACGACGCTCGCTGTTTCTGAATAATTTGCTTTCGTAAAAACTAAGTCAGGTGTTGATTCATCAAGAGTATAGACGATGTAAATCGTTTTATTTTCATAACCATCAGGAGCTTTCATTGTAACCGTACGAGTAGAATCGCTATCAGAACCTGAAACGGTAAACTGAACCACCAATTCGTCATCTTCTTCTGTGTCAGCACAGCTAAAGAAAACAAAAGCCGCAAAAATCGCAAGAAAGCCTGCGAAAACCCTTTTTAAATTTTTCATTTTTAATCCTCCATTAAGTTAAATATAAGAATATTTTAATTATAAGGCGGATATTCAATTATTTCAATTTTTCGTTTAAATTCACACTGATTTTTCACATTTACACACAAAATCACAGAATGTGCAGATGTCGCCCGTTTTTCCTTTTGGAAGCTTTCCTTCTTTTTTTAAGACTTCAATTTGATTTGAAAGACCTTCCTCGTAGCAGATTTTTATCATTTTAGATTTTTTAGACTTCTCTAAAACCTCGTCAAAGCTGTCACTGATTTTTCCGATAAAAAGCCCTTTGTTTTCATTGGCAAAACCACAGCAGGGAGCAATATCACCTGTCGCGTGAACAAAAAGAATCTGTCCGGGTCCCTCGCAGAAGTCGTCCATAAACCATTCACTGTCTTTAAAAGCCCTCTCGTCGCTTGACTCGTAGCTTTCATTCTGAATGTAGACTGGCAAAAAATGACCGTCATCAGAAAGAGAGACCAGCCCCGCTCCGCTTTCAGATATATTTTCTTCGCAGGAAAGATTTAAGGTATTGGCAAGGCAGATGATTTTCCTGGGTACACGGGAAAGTGACGATTCTCTAACGACTTTTGTTTTCCCCTCTAAAGATATTACGCTTTGAATTTCCAGGGCATCACCGCCAAAAATATCCCAGACCGCTTTTATAAATGTTACGATTCGCTCCTCGCTTTGTCCGTGAAAGTCGTCATAGCTTAAGCCAATTTTTCCGTCATATCCGGCATCATAAATTTTTTGGAGAGTTGACCTCAAAAAATCTTCGTTTTTCCACCAATCTCCGTTCGTCATAATGCGGTCGAACATAAAATCCATATTTACGGCTTCCTTTATGACTGTGCAGAGAAAATCCACGCATAAAAACGGCTCTCCGCCTGAAAATCCGACTTTTTCGATTTGTGAATTTTCAGATTCATAAGCAGATTTTAGAAAAGCTACGGCTTCACCGGCCTTTAGGGAAGAAGGCTCTCGATTTATAAAGCAGTGGGCACAATGCAGGTTGCAGGAGGTCGTGCAGGCAAAAATAATTTCAGTCGGGTTAAACATAATCAGATTAATCTCACATCAAAAGAAAAATCAAAGGCAGGCTAACGCAAATAAAAAATAAACCACAGATGCCACGGATTACACCGATTAAAAAACATAATCCATGCAATCCGTTTAACCTGTGGTTTTAAGTTTTCAGTCTTCCACTTTCGACTTACAAGCTAGCGTGGCAGGTTCGTGCGATAACATCGTCCTGCTGCTCTTTTGTAAGGTTAATGAAGCGAACTGCGTAACCAGAAACGCGTACTGTGAAGTTTGCGTACTCAGGTTTCTCTGGGTGAGCCTGGCAGTCCTT
>CALGGS010000075.1 GCA_937915735.1 uncultured Treponema sp. | reverse complement strand
GTTGGCTTTGAGCAGGCGCTCGTGCTGGTCGGCAACTTTGACGAACCAGGAGCCGACTCCCCGGTAGATAAGGGGGGATCCGCATCTCCAGCAGTGGGGATACTGGTGCATGACAGTTTCCCGTTTTACCAGCTTACCCTCTTTTTTAAGGCGGTCCATAATGTCCTTGTCGGCATCCTTTACGAAGATACCGGCATAGTCGGACACTTCCTTGGTAAAGCGGCATTCCGCGTCGATAGGCTCCACGAAGGGCACGCCGCTACCGGCAAAGACCTTGGAGTCGTCCTCACCGAAGGCCGGTGCAATGTGAACAATGCCGGTACCGTCCTCGGTAGAAACATAGTCAGCGTTGAAAAGGCGGAAAGCCCCCTTCTCGCACTTCTGGCCGCTCTGCTTCTCGCACTCGGCCGGGGCTTTAAGAGCGGCAAAATAAGGGAAGAGCGGCTCGTATTCTGCCCCCAGGAATTCGCTTCCCTTATGGCGCCAGATAATCTCGTAGTCCTCGGCCTTCTTGTAGTAAGCCTGCAGGCGGCTCTCGGCAAAGATGTAGCAGTCGCCGCTGGCCTTGTCCAGGATCTTCACATAGTCAATATCGGGGCCCATACAAAGGCCTAAGTTTGAGGGCAGGGTCCAGGGGGTTGTAGTCCAGGCAAGGAAGTACGTCTTGCCGTTGGTCATATCCGGGTCGCTGAAGGCGGCAGGAGCCTTGGTGACCTTGAAGCGGATGGTGATTGCCGGGTCCTGCTTTTCCTTGTAGCCCTGGGCCAGCTCGTGGGTAGAAAGGACGGTGGCACAGCGGGGGCAGTAAGGAAGAATGTACTTGCCCTCGTAGATAAGGCCCTTGTCCCAGAGGGATTTTGCCACCCACCAGATTGTTTCCATGAAGTCAGGGTTCATGGTCTTGTAGTCGTTGTCAAAATCGACCCAGCGGCCCATGCGGGTGATGGTTTTGCGCCATTCACCGGTGTATTTGAGGACGGAAGCCCGGCACTTGTCGTTAAAGTTGGCGACTCCGTATTCTTCGATTTCGTGCTTTGAGTTGATTCCCAGCTCTTTTTCGATGAGGTTCTCAACAGGCAAACCATGGCAGTCCCAGCCGAAGCGGCGGTCAACCTTCTTGCCTTTCATGGTCTGGTAGCGGGGAATAATGTCTTTAATCGTTGAGGGAATGAAGTGACCGAAATGCGGCAAGCCTGTGGCAAACGGGGGGCCGTCAAAGAAAACGAATTCCTCTGCCTTGCTGCGCTGCTGAACCGACTTTTTAAAAGTGTCGTTCTTTTTCCAAAACTCTAAAACTTCTTCTTCCTGCTTAGGAAAATCAACCTTTGCATCAACTGACTTGTACACAATATTCCTCGTAGATGACGGAATTTTTGATTCCGAAAGATTTTTGGGGAATATTATAGTGAATTTTTAGGCTACAATCAACTAATCACGCTCGCCCATATTAAATAACAAAAGGAAACCTCAAAAAATCGCCGAAACTGAGTTTTTCGAGGTTTTTAAGGTTTTCAAGACGGCCTTATTTTTTAGACAAAGTATAACTCTCGTCTGAGTTATTATCAAAAGTTAAAGTACCAGTTTTTACTGCGGCAGAATCAATTGTAAATGTATAGGCCAAAATATTATTCCGAGCGCATTTAGCCACATACTTCTCCCCATCTTTTGAAACAGTATATGCGTCCTTAGGAATTGTAATCACACCGGCAGACATTTTTAATACAGAAGTACCGTCAGAATCAAAAATAAGTTCATATTGCGTAATTCCTGATTCTACAAGAACCCATGTTGTTCCTTTTAACGGATCGTTTTCATTTGTTGACGAAGAGATGTTTTGTTCTTCACTGTCATCGTCATCACTTGAGCATGATGCGAAACCGAACAATATTGCTGTAGCCAGCAAGACCATAAAAAAATTTTTTAAAGCTTTCATAAAAGCCTCCAACAATTGATTTTTTGGGCGAAGTCGAGCGCAGCAAGACTTCGCCCAAAGGGCTTTTTCAAGTCCTTTGGCTAGTGTACACTAGCCAAATTTTTAACGAGAAAAATGTTGGAGACTTATTTGTGTAAATGTGCCGTAAAGGAAGCTCTAAAAAGTTCAGTTTTAAAGTTTTTCTTAAAACTTCCAGCCAACCATTCCCTTGCCCTCACTTGAAAAGACCACGCCTATTTTGAAGAGTTTTTTACCTGCCACAGCAAATCTTTCGGCATAGCCGTTCGCGTCAATTTGAGACAGAGCCTCAGTCGCAACTTCCTCAAAATTCCTGCCCCTATCCATCTTCAATTCAAAAACAAATACGCTGTCTTTCGTTGCGACGACGACATCGCTCCGCCCTGCCACAGACTGAAGCTCACTGGCCACCCTGTAACCTGAGAGACGGAAAATCAAGTGCGTTACGGACTCGTAGTAGTTTTCGCACATTTCCTTTTTGACTACAGTTGGAAGATCAGCGATTGCGGCCTTAATAATAGATAGAACTTTATCGATGTCGTTGCTCCTAAGGGCACGTTTTATGTTCGTGATTTCCATACCCAAATCATCACAGGGGGCGGAAAGGAATTTCCCCAAAAGGACTTCCAGAAAACCTGCCTCAACTTCGCGGTTTGGAAAATCCAGCGTGTAAAGATTTTCTTCCATATCAAAGCCTTTGATTGTCAGATAGCCGCTCTGATAAATGACAGGAAGCATATTTTTGCTGTCGGGGTCGTAATTCTTAATCTGATTTTCGTTTGCTTCTCGTCCGTTCACAAGATTGGAAAGCTCAACAGGCTCATTCTCCAGCGTTTTTACAAGAAAAGACGGAGTTCCGCTCTCAAACCAGTAGGAGCCGAATTTTTTCTCATAAAAACATTTTAGCAGGCAGAAAGGATTATAGACCCCCTCGCTCCCGTAGGAAAAATGATAGCCGTCGTACATC
This sequence comes from uncultured Treponema sp., assembly GCA_937915735.1. Lineage (GTDB taxonomy): Bacteria > Spirochaetota > Spirochaetia > Treponematales > Treponemataceae > Treponema_D. Next base: position 736 of record CALGGS010000075.1, on the reverse strand, counting down.
TGTGCCAATTTTTCTTTTGTTTCTGAAATCGACAGCTTGAATTTTTTTGACAGTTCCTCAATCTCAGGCGCAAAATATTTATCGAGTTCGGATTCGGAAATTCCGCACAAGGAAGAAAAATCCTCTGCCATACTGATGTCGTTGAGCTGGTTCAGTCCGCTGAAAATGTTCACATGGCTCACTTTCGTGATTCCCGTGATGAAGAGAAATCGAATATAGGCATCGCAATCTTTGAGCGGGCTGTAGAAATTCCGCAATTCCTGACGGTTTTTCTCCTCATCTTCTGTATAGAGGGCATCCAAAATCGGCTTATCGTATTCATCGATTAGAATTACAACCGGCTTGCCTGTTATATTGTAAATTGAGGTGATTATAGAATTTAATCGTTCGCCCGCATCGCTGAAAGATTTTTTGATTTGAAACCTTTCCTCAAAACCTGAGACAAGCGAATCCAGCCGCTCCTTCAGCCGCTCATTCGTATCGTAAGAGCCAGCCCCGAAACTGATTTTGAGCACAGGATATTCAGTCCAGTCTTTTTCCTTGCTTTCGATTTCAAGACCGGCAAACAGCTCTTTTTTGCCAAGAAAAAAAGCCTCAAAAGTCGAAAGCAAAAGGCTCTTCCCGAAACGGCGGGGACGGCTCAAAAAGAATGGCGTTGAAAGACTCGCAAGCTCATAGACGAAGTTTGTCTTGTCAACATAGAGGTAGTTTCCTCTGCGGAGTTTCTCAAAATCCT
>CALGGS010000074.1 GCA_937915735.1 uncultured Treponema sp. | reverse complement strand
CCAGGTCTGCAAGACGGGCCACCACCACAGATTCCTTCAATGCTTGCCGTCTGATGCGGCATACAGAACGGTCTGACTGTCTTGAATCCTTCATTTGGTTTAAGCAATCCGGCAATCGAGTGAATCCGTGTCGTTGACTGAGATTCTTCTGGGAGAAGCTTCGGCATGAGTTCGGGCAAGTGCTGTAAAACCATTGTCTTTCCGCAACCTGGTCTACCATAAGCCAAAATATCGTGACGACCAGCGACCGCCACCGCCATAGCGTATTTCAAGCCGTTGTGACCTTTGACTGAATCAAGGTTGTTTTCGGGGATTTTGTCAAACTCGATTTTCATCTCCTCGATTTCGCTAAAAGTTGCCCCCCTATCATTCAAGTCCATAAACAATCGTTCCTCCGACATATAGTTTGAAACCCAATCGTTACCTTCTGAGTTGTTGCCACGGACATAGTAGCTTCCGTTATCGTCCTTGCCGCATTCAAGGACGTAATCGCCTACAACGGCACGAACTTTCCCGCCGTTAGAAAAAGTCGCCGTTACCTCTTCTATCGTCATTTCATCTTCCTCAGAATTGTTGCCGTAACATTCATCTTCATCAAACCTACAAAGAGCGTCATAGGCTTCCCGCAAATCATCGACATACTCGACATTGATTCCATTCGGAACGGCGGTCTCGCTTCCTTTCGGAACGATTGCGTGCTTGATACCATATTCAACCGCTGAGACAAGTGCGGGGTAAATAGCTTTTACGGGGCGGAGCTTTCCGCTCAGCTCAAGCTCACCCATGACCATAACCTTTGCGTCCTGACTTCGTGGGTAATCGTCTTTTTCTGAGAGAACGGCAAGGGCAATCGGCAAGTCAAAGCCAGCTCCTTCCTTTTTCAAGTCGCAAGGCGAGAGCGAGATAAGAATCCGCTCAGCAGGAAGCTCAAAACCCTGATTGCGGATGGCCGCTTTCATTCTTTCCCTTGACTCCTTTACCGCTCCGTCGGCAAGCCCTACGATGTCAACGGCGGGGATTCCCCGTCTCAAATCAACCTCAACCGTTACGATTGAGCCGTCATATCCGAATGGTGAAAATGTGTAAATTGCCATAATTATTTCTCCTCTTCTGTTTTCTTGAAATCGATATGCTCTGCGATAATAAAAATCCGCGAGTGCATTTTTCCTTCAGCGTCTTTCCAGCGGTCTTGCTTCAAGCGTCCGACGATTCGGATTTCCTTGCCTTTTTTCAAAGACGCTCCGACTTTCTTACCGAATTCTCCGTAAACCTCGATGTCAAGAAACACTTCTTCCTTGACAATCTCGCCTTTCGCATTCCTGCAATCTCTCGTGTATGACACGGGAATCTTCGTCACGGTTCCAATCGGTTTTTCCGTAGTCTCAGCGTCTTGTGAAACAGTACATTCAAGTAGGATTTGATTTAAGTGATTCATACATTACTCCTTAGAAGCGATTACGCTCAATTTTCTTTTTTGATACTTCAAGCAAGTTATCAACGATAAACATCTGCTTTGTTTTGATTTTGTTGTCGTATTCTCTACGCCAAGTCTCAATGTGTCCGCTTACGGTAACTCTGTCATAACACTCAACCCCACGACGCTTGAACTGCATGTTCACATCAGTTGGAACAAGGCTTGTAAGCTCACAAATCTGTGACGATGAAGTGTCATTTCGTTTTGAAGTTCCACGAATCTTTATTGATGCGTCAAACTCTCCGCTCTGAGGCTTGATATATACGAGTTCGCCTCCAAACTCCCAGTAATTTTTTGCCATATTGACCTCCTGTGTTCATTTGGCTAATATGACTTCCGAGGACTTCAATTCTCAAAAGTCATATTGGCTTGACGGCTCGGTAATTCGTAGTTACTGAGCCGATTTTTTTTTACTTTATCTCCTCTACATCAAGGATATTCCATTCACATTCATTGAGACCGTAAATTTCAATCATCTGCTCCACAGATTCAACGATACATTCCTGCTCGTGAAACTTGCCGTCTCTGCAATACTTGTCACGGTATTCAAATACAATGTGTTTCATTCTGCACCTCCAGCAATCTCATTGCACCGGTCTATCATCTGAACTGACTCACAGAGAAGATTGTCGTAATCTCCGCTCATCGCTCTTTTCTTATATGCTGTTCTTTCAGCTTTTGTAAACCCCTGCTCGAACATCGCTTTATCAACATATCCCATAACGCTGAATGCGTTTCCGTCAATTCCTACCAAATCGTATTTCATTACGATTCCTCCCTTTCCTTAATCTGCTCGCTTCCCCACTTCTTTCTGATGTCATTTATCTTGTTGTGAGAACGAATCATCTTCTTTTTGTCACCGCTGTAAACCCAGGCTTTTTTGCTCTGCGAGAACCAGAAGCCGAGTTCTTTCAGCTGCTCGTGATACTCTTTGGAATCAAAGCACCAAATCCACTGGCCTATAATCTCGATGTTCATGTTGAAGTCGATTATCTTGTTCAGCGTCTCGGCAAACTTGTCTGTCACTGCATCAAAATGTTTCTTCTGATATTTTTCGGGAAGAGCTTTGTTTTCTTGCTCTATTTTCTCATTTAGCTTCACTCCGAGTGATACAAGCAGGTCTTCATACTGCTCGTTAATCTCAGTCATTACATCAGAATCGTTCTTCCATTTGCGGAGAAGATTCAGATACTCGCCTTTCAACTGCTCTACTGATTCTGCGCTTCCGAACCATTCCATTACAGAACCTCCTTACCATTCAGATACAAATAAAGCATTTCATTGACAATCTCGTAAGTAGTGTGTGAGTTCCAATTTTCTTCTGTCGATTTTAAGTTTTGTAAGATTTTTTCTTTTGTCATCTTTGACTCCTTACTTCGTATATCCGAAGATTCAATTTATTTAAGGTATTTATTTACCTTATAATTATATTCTAACTGATTATAATATTTATGTCAAGTTATTTTAGAAAAAAAAATAAAATATTTACTTGACTTTTTTTTCTGACACTGCTACATTAAATGTATGAATGTAGACAAACTTAAAGTGAACTTCGGTTCAAGAGTTGAGGAACTTCTCAAAGAGCGGCAGATTAAACCTGGCGATTTTTACAAGGCTATCGGTATCGTACCGCAGGCTTTCTATGACTGGAAGAAGAAAGACCAGGTTCCATACGCAACGACAGCCCTTAAAGTCGCCAGCTATTTTGGTGTTACAGTTGAATATCTAATTGAAGGCTGTACTGACAATCCTCTACAAGCTAAAGTCTTTGAATTACAGCAGAAAAACAAGGAACTTGCTGACAAGCTCCGGGAAATCGCTGATAAACTTGCAGAGCCGTAATTATCTTTTATTGCGGAAATGGGTAAGATGATATTCACCGCAAAATTTGCACAAGTAAATCCTTGTGGGAATATTCTTGCCTATTTTTCCGTGATTTCCTCTAGCCTTCTTGAAGAAGGATACAGTTGCTTCCGCTTGTTTGCAAGAATAACAGACCTTGCCTGTCTGAGGGCAATATTTCTTTTCAGTCATTACTCAATCTCCTTTGGTGGTACAATTTCTTTCCAAGCGATAATGTATTCATCTTGAACTTCACAATCACCGTCTACCCAATGCAATTCTTCTTCATCATCTTCTTCATAATTCATTATAAAGATTTCTTTATAACCCTTGTCGTTCTGCCATACAACAAGATAAGTTCCTTCATCGGGTAATTCGTCTTTCACATAATGCCATTCATTAGCCTTGTTATAGCCAAACTCTGCACCTTTTTCCCAATGCTTTTTTATATCTTCATAATCCCAGTCAATAGAATGTTCTGGGTGTTTGATATACCATTCTTGTTTATGATTCACTTCATCAAATGCGTAGTATTCTGCTTCTTTCTCAAACATAATTTACTCCTCCGTGTATTTCTGTCATTTTGGCACCTCCTTACCAACTAACTTTTATTGAGCCTTTGTGCCAAATAGGAAAAGGGTTATCTTTTACGGCGAAAAAATGCAATCGTATATCAGATTTAGACATAACATAGAAATGAGGAAAAAATCTACCTTTGACTCTAGTTCTTCCGATTTTTAATTTTTTCCAGTATTTTAATTTCAATTGGATTGCCACAATCAAGCAATTAGAATAAAAAACCTTATGAAATGTTTTTATATCTATTCTGTCTCCTTTAAAAATTGCTCAGCTCTGTTAAGTAGCTCACATTCTTCTCCTCTGCACTCACCAACTACAGATAAAGACGATGAAAGTTCATCAATAAGCTCTTTTGCTTTGGTGAGTTGTTTCTCAGCCTTCTTTTTCTGCCGTTCCTGCCTTTTTCTCAAAGTCGGCTAAATATTTTTCAATGTCTTTTCTTTCTGCAATCATTTTCCCAGCCATTCCTCCATAATTTCTTGTGTAACGCCTTTTTTGTACTTTTCTTTTATTTCATTCAGTCTTTCCTCACTGTTTTCATAATGTTTCCCGCTTGCCCGTAAATTGTACTTACAGATTCTATGACTTCGATTATAGACATAATTCGCAAGCTGCCTGTATTTCATTTGTCCGATTTTAGATTGAAATTCTTTTAATTCTTTGTCTTTTATTACTCTCATAAGCTGTTAAAAAAATTTTTTCCAATTCCTCATCGGAAAATGTTTGATACAAAGCTCCTTCTTTTCCGCCATTCTCTTCTAACCATTCATTAAATTTTTGTTTGACTTCTTTTTTCTGCTCTGTATTTTCTTTTTCCAGTATGACAAGTCGTTTACAGATAATCTCAAAGCCCTGTTGCAAGACAGGGTCTTTAAGTGCCATGCTGATTCTGTTTTTCATTTCGTCTTTAGTCATTTTCTTTTATCTCTTGCTTTCTTTGTTGTCTCTGTGAAGAGGTGTAAAATAAAAGCCTTTTACACTTATGTGGCAATTTGTTCTTTAACGCACTCGGTACACAATGCGAGTTCTTTAACTTACGCTTTTTCTTTTCACTTGCCATTTATTTTTCCTCTCAATAGTCTCAGTCATTTTAGTACCCAAGACACATCGTATTTGTGTAAACATTATTATCTACGCTCAAATCGAGATAATAATTTGTAAGCATTATGTATGTTATCAGATTCATTTCTCTTCCTCCTTCTTTATTTCATATTCAGCGTCAATTCCTGTTATTTTCTTGAAAACTTCATTGTCCAAATTCGGCAAACCAAGAAGTTTTTTATGCTCTTTCTTACTTGCTTTATTCCAAGCAATACGGAAAGCCTCTTTATAAGAAATTGCCTTTGTAAATCCACCACAAGTTTCAATATCAATTTTGTGTGCTTCTTTTTCCTCGTCCGTTGCTGTATCGTGCGAAACCCAAACAGTAAGGTCAAAATACAAGAAACTTGGAAAATCAATATCGTTGCGTGGAATATTTGTTTCTTTATTAAAAATGCGAACAGGTGGAGAATCTGTATTGAAAAATCCGCTGTTCCAATTTCCGCTGTTCCAATTTCCGCTGTTCCAACTTCCGCTGTTACAATTTCCGCTGTTACAATTTCCGCTGTTACAATTTCTGCTGTTACAACTGTTATATGCGTCCAATTCCTCACGAGGAATTTCACGCAAAATAGTCAGTTTGTTTGTGCCGTATTTATCTCCATCTGTAACAATATCACCCTCAGCAATCACTTCGCAAACACGATTTTTTGAAATAATGTACTTACTTACAGATTCAATCTTGTACAACTCACGACAGAAATGAAAAACTGTATCACTGCAAAGCCTCAAATCTTCTTTTGCTCTACCAGTTTCATAAGTCTTTCCGACTTCAAACTGAAAGCCTCCGCACTGTAAATTCTCATCAAATGCTTTATAACCAATCATTTCTCTTCCTCCTTATTCCACATATAAAATTCAGTAGCACCTCTGAGGTAATCTGAGCTTAGTATCATTTCATGCTCCTGAACCACATTCCTTAATTCGTCCACCTGCTGCTTCAGTTCGTTGTTCTGCTCAATCACTGTGAACATCAAAACTATAAACAATGTTGCCGAAGCACAGCAACCGCATATTACTCCTCCCCAGTAATTCATTGCTTACTCCTCTTGCTCTTGGTCTTGCTCTTTGTCTTCTTCTTCCACAGGCTTAGTCATCATTCCGATTAAGTCTATGTCTGCCTTATATTCTTCGTATTGATATTCAGCTAATGTCATAGCTTACTCCTCCTTCAAAAATTGCTCTGCTTCTTCCTTTCATCAGTTCATATCCAATTTTTCTATAATTATTTGCTTCGGCAAATAATTATAGAAAAAATAACTGCTTGAAAAAGTTATCTTGTTGTCAATTTTTCCGTTCAAGGTTATCCATAGCGACCTCGAAACTGCCAGAATCGTCCATAATCCGCTCAAATTCTTTTCTTGTCATACAATAGCCTCCTCGATAAAGCTCCACCCACGCTCTATAGACCATTCTTCAAGAGCCTTGCAGTCCACATTCTGAACGCAGTCAGAAAGCTCTCCTTCAGTCGGTTGCCGTCCGTATTTGTTTACAAATGCGTTGCGGACATCAGCGACAGTCCATTTGATTTCACAGATTACTTCATTGTCATTGAGTTCAGAACTTTCAGAAATCCAACTAACATCAACGCTTATTCTTATGAAGTTATCAGTAGTCTGTCCGTCTTTCACTTCATAAACAGACGCAAGATAAGTATTCAGTTCTTCGTTCAGCCAGATGTTAAGGTCGTATTCAGATTTCTTATACTTGAATCCGTACCAGAAATCCCTGACAGTCAAATCGTTTCCAAGGTCGATGTTTTCGTATTTCAATTCATCGCCATTTGCAAGTTTTAATGTCAGATTGGCAGAAGTCCCATTGATATTTATTTCTGTCTTGCAGTTGATAAAATCTTCAAACATTGTCACACCTCCGTCCTATCTGATATTTCAATATCTTTCGTGCCACAATATTGGCAACGATAGAAATCTTCCCAATCCATAGGAAAAATGTAATAAAATGAATTGCATTTATGACATTTCAGCGTGTATCTAATCATCTTACGCTCCTATCAGCGGAAGATTGTTGTCATAAGCGAAGCCTGTCCTTACAGGTTCCCACTTATACCCTTCGTTCAGAGAAAGCGTCTCGTTGAGTTTGTTCAGCTCGTAAGCCTTCAAATCACGAATAGTTGTTACGTCTTCACTTACTTTCATACAGAGTTTTGCTGTGTTGCGTTTGTTTCTGAATAAGATTTCCATAGTTAGGCCTCCTAGTACAAATCATTCTCTGAATAGTCCTGCAAGTTCAGGACCCAAACACCGTCTTTCTTTTCAAACTCTGATTCAAAAGTGTGTCCATATTTTGTCATCGCCTCATTCTTTGTTATGAAACTCGATTTCGCACCCTTCCAGGCATATCCGTATCTGTATGTACAAGGATAACCTTTTTTGATCCAATCTTCTTTTGAGATAAAATCTTTGGGATTTCCTTTTGTCCATATTTTTTTCTTGGTGTTGTAAGACTGAAAAGCGTCTTTGTACTTTTTCCGAAGTTCTGAAATTTGTTCTTTTGTGAAACTTTCAGACAACCAATCCTTTTCAAAATCCCAAAAGATGTCTTTTAACTCTCTATGGAGCTCCTCTGCGCTTGTGCTTTTTAGCGGGTAAAGATACTCATATCCTGTCTGATTGGTTTTTCCGATAAGTGCAATCCCAATTCCATTGACTGAAGTAGACCAATTGTTGAAGTTTACATTGTTTATGGAATTGTATGCACAAAGTCCATAGAAAAGCGTAGGCACAGTATTAAGTGAGCCATCAGGCTTATTTGGTTTCCCGCAGTAATAATACCGTTCCCCGTCAGATTCTGTAAAACCTTTGGAATCAATGCGAACTGCAAAGTCAACGGCTGATTTTCTTTTTGTTTCCATTGATTTTATCAAAGATGTAATTGTAGATAGTGTTACTTTATTTGTCATAATTTATTCTCCTTGCTGTTTCCACAGCGATATAAAATAAGCCGATTTTTGAACGGAATCGGCAAAACCGTTAAATTAAAATCCCATGTCTTCTACAATTCCTGGTAAGTGTCCGTGAATCCGCAAAGCCATATCAAGATGTCGCTCGGTAATGACTTCTGTCTCTTCGATGTCGTTCATATCTGCGAGTGTCCTTGCGAGTTTCAAGATATTCGTCGTTGCCCTTACGCTTAGATTGAGATTTGACAATTCACTCTTAACTCCGTCAGTTGTCTTGATAAAGTCCAATACTTCCTGTGGGTTAAGGTCTTGGTTGAGTTTTCCCTGTCGCTTGTACTGTCGCTCCCAAGCAAGTTTGATTCTTCGTCTAAGGTTTTCAAGCGAGTAATCGTCACCGCTAAATTTATCGTTCTCGACATTGAATCGGATTGCGATTCGACTAAGAAGTGGGCCGCTGAACTTCCGCCAATACATCTCGACTGACTTTGCAGAACAGAGACAAACCTTATCCTTGCTTCCGTAGTTTCCGCACGGGCAAGGATTCGTTGCCATTACAAGCTGAAACCTTGCGGGATAAACGGTTGTTCGACCTGCTCTTGAAAGCGTTATCGAATTACATTCGAGCGGAACTCGGAGCATCTGCAATACGCTTGAACGGAATTCAGCGGCTTCATCAAGGAACAGAACTCCGTTATGAGCAAGGGAGATTTCCCCAGGTCTGCAAGACGGGCCACCACCACAGATTCCTTCAATGCTTGCCGTCTGAT
>CALGGS010000073.1 GCA_937915735.1 uncultured Treponema sp. | reverse complement strand
CGATTTGCCCCTGGGGAATACAGGAAAAACCGTATTTCAAAGCAAGATTTACGTGAAGCTGGCTTGTGCCAAGCAAAATGACCCCGGAACCTGCGGCCAGAGCCTCAAAGGCAGTGAAACCGTAGTGAGTCACCACCACATCGTAATCAGAAAGCTTTTCCCGGAGATTGTTTACAGGCCGTATGAAAGTGATTTTCTTAAGCAGGGATTCATCTGTGATTCTATTCTGAGCCGCATCAGGATCAGGCACAATCGCAGTAATCTTTTTTTTATTTGAGGAAGAAAAGGCCTGTGCGAAGGCGATGCTGGCAGGAACGACCAAATCACCGGGGTCTTCCCCGCCCAAAGTAATAAGAACATTCTTTATGTCATCAAAAGTCTCAGGTTTTTTTTCCGTGCGCCGTTTTTCCGGGAGTGTCACGAAAGAGGGGTCAAAAATATTAGCCGGCCGGGATATTCCATAAGACGGGATTATATCCACAAGACAGTCGCACAGATCCGCGTTGAGGGAACCTTCATCAATCGCGACCAGGGGGGCTGCTTTGGAAAGGGCCGAAGCCAAATCCCGCTCAAGGGTAAAGGCATCTGCGACAATAAGATCGTATTGTTTTTTTTCCGGGAAGCGGGTGACAATCTGCTCGTCTTTCAGACCGTTTTTTTTCGCATCCTCAATCAGCTCGTCTTTTTCGGCCAGGTCCGCGCTTTCCGGCACATATATATCGGCCCCATTCTCAAGGGCAATCTTAAGGCAGCGGCGCAGATGCCCGGTTCCTTTTCCTTTTTTTAGGCAGGGCACCGTAAGCACAGGCTTGTAAATATCAGGAGAAGCCAGGGCCGAAAGGATTTGCTCCGTTGAATAAGGCTCTTTTATAGGATTTTCTTCAGTCCTCTCCCCGGAAAGGATTTTTACGACAGACTGCGCCCTGCAGTAATCGCTGTATGTGTCTATTGTGGTGCGCAGGGAAGGATAATTCCACTGGGCAGGTGCGGGAATAAAGAGGCTTTTGAAGGACTCAGGATGATTGTAAATGGAAGGCCCTACATGCTCATGGTCATAGGGAAGATTCGTGAGGGAGCGGGCTTTCAGCAGAGACTCGGACTTGAAGATTTCAATTCCGCTTCCGTGGGGAAGTCCCGTGTAGGTTATATAGTCAAAGTTCTCATAAGCGGAGCGTTTTTCAAATTCATCCACAAGGGAAGAAGCGGCCTCATAAAAAATAAAGGGATTGTCACAGGTCGCACGCAAAACCGTGTCAGCATGAGTTTCTTCGATAAGACTGCAATAGCGGTCAAGCACATCTTCAAGGGAGCCTTTAAATATCTTGAATCCGTTTCGCTCACAAACAGGCTTTAGCTCATCAAAAGAAGCCTCATCGGTGGCAACATAGTAATCATCTACTTTTACTTTTTTCAGGGCGGCCAGAGTCCAGTCCAAAACAGTTTTGCCGCCAAGAATCTTCAGAGCCTTTCCCGGAAGCCGGCTCGATGAAAGTCGGCACTGTGCAGCTATAATCGTCATTTTACATTCCTTACGCTTTGACTTGATAGAAAATCATTATATATTTTGATTTGATTAGATTCAATAAAAGAAATAGTGAAAAAGATGCCTTTGAGACTTCCCCTCCCCCGACCTTCAGAAAAAAAAACTCCGTTAATTTTTACAACATTCAAAATACACGCTATAATTAGTCAGAAAAAAATTGGAGAAAAAAATGGGAAGATTTGTAAAACGACTGGTAATCATCGCAATAATACTTTTCGTCGCCGTCAGATATTTTGATTTCGACTTTAGAGGAAGCATTTGCGCCGTAAAAACCGTGGTTCTTGACACGATAGACAAGGTTATTCCTGGAAGCAGGGCGCAATTCGAGGACATCGACTCGCAGATTTCATCAAAAGTCGCGAAAAGCGAGGCTGGTAAAAACCTCAGCATCAAGGCAAAAGAAGCCACCGAGAACGCAGGAAAGATTTTTAACAAATTCCTTCAACGAGCGGACAGATTCGCAGGCAAGTTCGGCATAAAGCTCAGGCTTCCCCGATTCAGGCGGAAAAGCTACAGTGGCAACTACATTTTTGACTACGCCAATCTTGATATTAGCGGTGCGTCCGAACTGAGGCAGAAGTTTATCGATTACGGAATGACGCTCCGGGGCACTCCCTACGTTTTGGGAAGCGAGACTCCTTCTTCAGGCTTGGACTGCTCTGGTTTCGTGCGCTATACGGCCCGTAACGGGATTCAAGTGCAGCTTCCCCGCACGGCAAGGGAGCAATACGAGGCAGTAATGAGGATTCCCGGCGAGGAAAGGGAGCCTGGCGACCTGCTTTTTTTCAGGCGGTTCGGAAAAATCGACCATGTAGGAATATATCTGGGAAAATATGAAGGCGAAGGCTCTCTGAAGGGAAGGGAAATATTCCTCAACTCAGCGAGCGAAGGCCCCAGAACAGGAGTCGTAGTAAGCGCTTTGGATGAGCCATACTGGCGGAGGCATTACAGCTCCTGCGGCAGGTTCCTTCCCTCCCATAAGGAAGTTGCTCAGTCCCTGGCGCAATAAAAGCCTGCCGGGGAAAGCTTTATTTTCTTCCCCAGTTCTCGACCAAATCCAGCACGTCCCTCTTAAAGCGGAATTCGTTCTGCCTCACCCACTCCTTGGCCTCCTTGAAGCGGTTCAGGGCCTCGAAAAAGCCGCAGGAAGAGCTGCCCCAGAAGGCAAAAAAAGAAGAATTGGGTATAGCTCCGTGGTCAGCATAGAAGCGGGGAACAAGGTTTTTCAGGTAAAAACGGTTTGAGAACTGGCTTGCCCCGGTTTCGAGGATGGGAACCTCTGAAGTGTAAGAGAGGCAGAAAGCAGTGGAGAACCTGATTTCCTCCCCCCATAGCCAGGCCCTGAAAGAAAAATCAAGGTTCTGCCAGTAATCAGAAACAATCGTATAATCAAAGCCCCCCATTTCTATAAAACGACGGCGGTTGTAAAGGGCTATGTTATCGAAGGGAAAGAGATTCGGACTTCCATCGGAAACTATGGACGTAGACAGGACGTTGAGGGCGGCTTTTTTTATGGACGGCGAAAAGAGCACCGGAAAAGAAAAATTGTCCTTGCCCAAAAGCCGAGGAGTTATGGCAAAAGCGCCGTCTTCCGTAAGCTTTGCCGCCAGAGTGGGCGTTAAAATCTCCTTTGAAAAATCCAGGGAATCCCGCAAGACAAGCACGTAGTCGGAGCTGGCCTGACTGACACCGATGTTAATCAGCTCGCCTTCCGTGGCATTTTCCTGAGGGACGACGACTTTGACAAAGGGAAACTTGCGGGAAAGATATTCTATGCTGTAGTTTTCCCGGTCGGCTTCGATTGAAATAATCTCGGAAAATCCGCAGTGCATTAAATTCTCAATCATTTTTGAGCGGTATGACGACCAGCTTTTATTTATCAGAACGGCAGCCACATTCATCCTGATATTCGGAACGTTTTCTTTCCCGCCGAGGACTGTCATGCTGATAAAACGCTCGTTAAAAATTGAAGGTATAGGATTCATCGCAGATTCCGCACTTATTATCGGATACGTCGGCTATGCCGTCATAGCCGGCAGGATTTCGGCCGTCCGTTTGCCCAGAGTCACCTTTCTCATTGATGGCACGGACAAGAGCAAGATGACTTTCCATAACGCTCCTGAATTCCGACCAGACTTTTTCGATTCCGTCTGAGAGGATGTTCCCCGCATTTTTTGGGAAAGAAAGCTGAGAACAGAAAGGAACGCTTCCGTCAGCGAGAATAGTCATATCCCTGCGAAGGTGCCAGCAGGGAAGCCTGTTTACCGGCGAAAGGTCCGCGCTTTTCAGCTCTGGCAGGGCTGAGCAAAAGGAATTGTATTTTTGTATGATAAACTCTCCCATGGAAGGAGATGTTTTTTCGTTCCAGAAGCGGTAAAACGCCTCAAGCTGCTCCTCATTGGATTTCATTCGCATAAACTGCGGATATACATGTTTTTCAAAATATTTTTCCAGAAGGGGCACGGCGCAAAGGGCTTTTTGAAAATCATCGGTCTGGCAAGAATGTATTTTCGAATAAAGAGATTGCTCCACCGCGTCAATGTAAATAATCCAGTTTACCTCAGCGTTTTTTTCTTTGGCGGCGGCCGATATTTTCGAGGCCATCTCATCACTCACCAAAAGCCCGTCGCTTTCAATCAAAAGGGAAATCCTGTGATTCCCGTCGTTTTTTTCAAGAACCTCCAGGGCAAAATCCACGAACGAAAGATTCAGCAAAGGCTCGCCGAAAGCAGAAAGAGACACGACT
>CALGGS010000072.1 GCA_937915735.1 uncultured Treponema sp. | reverse complement strand
AGAATTCCCCGATGGAGTTCGCGCACAGCTCGTTGATGATTTGGTCAGAGAACACACGGACGGCTCAGGAAATGCCGTCAAGCTGGCATAAAGCCACTAGGAGAATATTATGCTGACGATGAAAGCGTACAAGAAGTTCGGTCTTTTCCAAGACCCATTCAACGGAGATGTAACAAAAGCGGAAGATGTCTTTCTTACAGACGAAACACGGTTCGTGGCAGAGTTCCTTTACCAGACCGCAAAAGCTGGCGGAATGGTCGCCCTGCTCGGCGAGAGCGGAAGCGGAAAGACCACAATCCGCCGCTACGCTATGGACAGGATTCAGAGCGAGGGGCAGAAAATCAAAATCATTGCACCACGCTCGATTGACAAAGGCAAGCTCACGACAAGTGCAATTTGTGATGCAATCATACAAGACTGTTCGGCTGAGAAGCCAAGAAGAACGCTCGAAGCGAAATCAAGACAGGTTGAAAGAATCCTCGTCAATTCAAGCCGTGCCGGATATAACCATGTGCTGATGATTGAGGAGGCTCACGATTTGAGCATACCGACTTTGAAATACCTCAAACGCTTCTGGGAGCTTGAGGACGGTTTCAAGAAGCTGCTCGCTATCGTGCTTATCGGTCAAGTGGAGATGAAAGCGAAGCTGGACGAATCGCAGAACTGGGAAGCCCGCGAGGTTATCCGAAGGATTGAGGTTCTTGAGCTTCACCCGCTCGGAACTGGAAAAGAGATTGCAGACTATCTCGACATCAAGTTCAAGCGGCTCGGAAAAGAGCGTTCAAAAATCATCACGGACGAAGGCTGTGAGGCACTTGCTGAAAAGCTCCGCAAGGCAACAAGGCGGAATGTAGTCTACAGCGTAGCTTACCCGCTTCTGATAAATAACTGGGTACGCCGTGCAATGAACCAAGCGGCAGAACTTGGAGCTGATGCAGTTGATGCTGATGTCGTCAACTCGCTCTAGGGGGCTTGCATGATAAGTGCGGAAGAATTCTTTGCGACAGTGAAACAGATGAGGTTAGCTCAGATGCGTTACTTCAAGACAAAGGATAAGGCAGATTTGGTGGCAAGCAAGAACCTTGAGAAACAGGTTGACACTTTGCTTGTCGAATGGCAGCAGAAAAGGTTTCTTAAAAACCTAAACCACAACTGACTATGGGAGATATGGCAATGGGTGGGAAAAGAATTTCAATCGTAATTTCTGACGAGCAGTTTTCAACTCTGGAGAGAATGGCTGAGGCTCAGGGGCTTAGGGCAACAGCCTTCGCCAAGAGCGAGCTTGTGAAAATGATTCTTGCGAATGGAGCGGCTGACGGCAACAGAAAGAAAGTCCTTCTTGATGTCACAAATTACCGTGAGCTTTCAGATTACATGGAGTGCAAAAAGTTTGGAAGCATCGGAAGTTTTGCGACTTTTGCGATGGAGCAGTACATGACAAAATACCCCGCAAAAGCGAAGAAAAAGGAAGAGTTGGAAAATTAGCCGACCTTGTCCCTGTTGTCGCTAAGGCTGTACAGCCTAAGGCGATACAGGGGCAGAAAATCAGCTCGCTAGGAGTAGAAAAATGGGAAAAATCGACAGGTCAAAAATCATTCAGCTGATACACATTGCAAAGTCACAAATCGGGCTTTCTGATGAGGATTACCGGGCTGTTCTGGAAAGTACGGCAAAGAAAACAAGCTGCTCCGAGATGACTCTTTTTGAGCTGAACGAGGTTCTGAAGGCGATGAAAAAACTCGGCTTCAAGGTCAAGAAACTTGAGACCAGAGAAGAAGAAATCGGGTGGGATGCGAGCAAGGCTCAGATGGACTACATCAAAGGAATGTGGGAGCGTGTCGCCCGTGACAAGTCGGACAGGGCTTTGTATAAATTCATCAAGAGAATTACAGGGGCGGACCACCCACGCTTTATGACGGCTAAGGATTCCCAGAAAGTAATAATTGCCTTGCGGAAGATGATGGCGGATGCGGGGTTGAATCCAGACAGGAAGGAGGCATAATGGAAAATCTGAATCTTGCTAATGAGATGGTTGCTTCCTGCTCCGCCCGGCTTGGCAAAGGCGAACATGAAACGGCGGTCAAAGGAATCCGTGCAATCTGCCAGTATTACGGCGGACAGATGATTTTCCTGCCAAAGTTCAAGCGTGACAACTCCAAGACGGCTGAACAGCTTTTTGGAATCCTTGCCGATGCGGTTGGTGACGGAACGGCAGAGGTTATGCTTGAAGTCCTTATGTCGCAGTTTGGCGGAGTCCAGCTTTATATCCCGCAGGAAGTGAGGGCGTTTCGTGACGAGGTGGCAATGGAAATCTATGAGAAGTACGATGGCACGGACGAATCGCGAGGAGAGATTTGTCGTGAGTACAAGATAGCGTTCACGCAGATTTACAGGCTTCGGGAGCGGGCGTTGGAACTTATGAGGGAGAAAAAGCAGCCCTCGCTGTTCGATGAGTTTTAACGGCGGTTACAGCAAATGCAGAATAAAAATGAGTTAGGCTTTCAGTATGAAAACTACTGAAAGCCTTTTTTTATGCCTCAACGCAGCTGACGGTGTTCCCGCAAGAATTCAGATTCTTCCGGCGGGAAAAGAGATTGTCGGCCTTGACGGTCGAAGATGGAAGAACAACGACCCTGCCGCACTTTGTGCAAAGATGAACGCAAGCAGCCGTGTTACTGTCAAAAACGGCTGTGTCATTGACGAAAACCACTCCACAGATCTTGCAGCTCCAAACGGCGGAGAGGCTCCGGCTTTCGGCTGGTTCAGGAATTTCACGACTGAGGCTGACGGCTCAATTTGGGCGGATGTCGAATGGAATTCCCGTGGTCAAAAAGCCGTATCTGAAAAAGAATACAAATACATCAGCCCAGTTTTTACACGCGACAAGGACGGCAACATCACCGAGATTTTACGAGCCGCCCTGACAAACAATCCGAACCTTGATAACCCTGCATTAAATTCATCTCAGGAAACTGAGGAGGAGAAAAATATGGATAAAGAACTTTGTGCGGCTTTGGGTATTCCCGAAACCGCCACAACAGCAGACGCGCTCGCAGCAATCGAAAAGCTCAAGACCGAGCTTAACGGAGCGCAGAACAAGGGCGTAGACCTTGCGGCTTACGCTCCGAGGGCTGACCTTACCGCAATGCAGCAGAGAGCGGAAAAGGCAGAAAAAGAGCTTGCTGAGATGAACGCAGCCTCTCTCAAAACAAAGGCAGAGGCAGCAGTTGAACAGGCTGTGAAGGACGGCAAAATCGCTCCTGCAAGCAAAGAAGTCTATCTTGACCTTTGCTCTACAAAAGACGGTTTTGAAAAGTTTGAAAAGATTATGGTTGCAACAGCTTCAATCAATGGTGGCACTCAGGTTTCGGACAAAGCTCCTGAAAACAAGGAAAAAGTCGAACTGAACGCAGCTGAAAAAGAATGGGCTTCTTCTATGGGCTACACAGCAGAAGAATGGGCAAAAATCAAAGAGGAGGGTAAATAATGCCTATCAACACAGACCAGACTTTGAACCTTCTCCGCACGACCGTTCGCGGAGAATTTAAGAATGCATTTCTTGGAGCAAATGCAAATTCTGTTTACAAGAAACTTGTAACGGAAATTCCGTCATCAACAAAATCAAACACATACGGATGGCTTTCAAAGTTTCCGCAGATGCGTAAATGGGTTGGCGACCGTGTTGTCAAAGATATGTCTGAGTCAAGCTATCAGATTGAGAACGAGAAATACGAGGCCACACTGGGTGTTTCTCGTGAGGACATTGAGGATGACAACCTTGCGCAGTATTCTGCCATTGCCCGCAGCATGGGACAGGAAGCCAATGACTTCCTTGACCGTAAGGTTGCAGAGTTGATTAAGCAGGGCTTTGACAATACCTGCTATGACGGACAGCACTTCTTTGACGATGAGCACCCTGTTTATCCAAACGCTGACGGAACTGGCACAGCGGCTTTGGTTTCCAACATCTACAAGAAGACGGAAAACGACAGCGGAGATCCGTGGTTCCTGCTTTCTTTGAACAAGGAGCTGAAGCAGGGCCTCCGCATTTTAATTTAAGATAATTTTAACTGACAGAAAAACATGATTT
>CALGGS010000071.1 GCA_937915735.1 uncultured Treponema sp. | reverse complement strand
TTTTAAACATAATTTTGTTGTGAGTGACGAAAGTCGACATTTGGGGTATTTAATTACAATACAAAAGATTGCCGTGTCTAAGCAAGGGCGACAAGCAATGCCCTTGAAGCAAGGGCGACAAGCAATGCCCTTGAGCACGGCAATGACTCATACTTATTGGACAGCCCTTAGGTTATTTGTTCAGGTATTCAACGACAAGCTGACCCATCTTTTTTGTTCCGACGAGTTTTCCAGCTGCTTTTACTTCGTTGATGTGGCTTCCGGCGATATCGCCTGTTCTCCAGCCGTCATCGAGAACAGCGTTAACAGCGTTTTCGATTGCTTTTGCCTCTGTTTCAAGCTTGAATGAGTAGCGAAGAAGCATTGCGGCGCTAAGAATTGTAGCAAGCGGGTTAGCCAAATCCTTTCCGGCGATGTCTGGAGCTGAACCGTGAATTGGCTCGTAAAGGCCAGGACCAGTTCCGTCTCCAAGAGAAGCGCTTGCGAGCATACCGATAGAGCCTGTAATCTGGCTTGCTTCGTCGCTCAAAATGTCACCGAACATATTGCTTGTTGCAATGACATCGAACTGGCGAGGATTTCTGACCATCTGCATTGACGCATTGTCAATGTAAAGATAAGAAAGCTCGACCTCAGGGTAGTCTTTTTTTACATCCTCTGCGACTCGTCTCCAAAGCTGGCTTGAGTTCAGGATGTTTGCCTTGTCCACAACGCAAAGCCGTTTCTGGCGATTCATTGCGTATTCAAAGCCCATTCTGACGATTCGCTCGATTTCCGGGCGAGTGTATTTTTCTGTATCCCAGGCTGTGTTTCCGTCAGCGCTGGTTCCCCGTTCACCAAAGTAGATTCCACCTGTAAGCTCACGGACGATAAGGATGTCCAAGCCTTCGCCTACGATTTCGTCTTTAAGAGGGCAGGCGTCTTTAAGCTGCTTCCACATAACTGCCGGTCGGAGATTGGCAAAAACCTTCATTCCGCCACGCATACCAAGAAGTGCTTTTTCTGGACGAAGCTCAGAAGCGAGGTTATCCCATTTCGGACCGCCGACAGCTCCGAGAAGGGCTGCGTCGCTCTTCAAGCAGATGTCGAGCTGTTCCTGTGGAAGAGGATGACCAAACTTGTCGATTGCGGCTCCACCAGCGAGAACCTTTGTGTAATTCCATTTGTGACCGTATTTTTTTGCGACGGCGTCAAGAACATTGACTGCCTCTGCAACTACATCAGGACCGATTCCGTCTCCAGGAATCAAAGCAATTGTCTTTTCCATTTTTTATTCCTTATATGTCTTCATTATATTGAGATGATTATGTTGCGTAAAGTGCAATGTTTTTAATGTTATGGTGATTTTTTTGCATTTATGAGAGCGCCGAAATCACAGATTTTGTCGAGACTCGCGCGTAGTGAAACGAAGAAACGCTTCTCAAGCGTTTTGCCCCTGACGGGTCGCTCCCTATGCGTAAAGTGCAATGTTTTTACTGTTATGGTGATTTTTTTTGCAATCTTTCCCTTTTCACAAAATGAAGCAAGACGGACTGTTTATTTTTTCTTTAAGATTTGATATATTATTTTCTATGAAAATGACTTTGATGGGAACGGGAACAAGTCACGGAGTTCCTGTTATTGCCTGTGAATGTTCAGTCTGCACTTCCTCTGATTCTCATGACAAGCGGCTTCGTTGTTCCGCCTTAATCGAACATAATAATCAGCATTTTCTCATTGATGTAGGCCCGGACTTCCGTTTTCAGGCTCTGAAATTCAAAATTTCACGGCTTGACGCAGTTTTTATTACGCACAGCCACGCAGACCATCTGCACGGAATAGATGATTTGCGCATTTTCAGTCATAAAAATTCCTTCGCAATGAGCCATGACAAGCTTATAGCAGAAAAATATCCCGAAACGAGCGGAGAAGGTCTTCCTATTTACACCAGCGAAAGGACAAAAGGATATATTCACGAGCGTTTCCCTTATATTTTCGTTGATCACGACAAGGGAGGCGGGATTCCAAAGCTTCATTTAATTTCAATTGACAAAAATACTTCAGAAAATCCGCTTATTTTAGGTGCGGCTCAGGACGAAAGCGAAAAAATTCAAGTGGTTCAAATTCCTATGTTGCACGGAAATCATCATACGAACGGCTATGTTTTTGCTTATGTCGATTGCCAGGGTAGAAAAAAAGGCATTGCGTATCTTACCGATTGCAATTTTATCAGCGAAGAAAGCCTGGCCGAGGTCAAAAAGGCTGGCGGTGAGCTTGAGCACCTTGTTATTGATGCCCTCCGTGAAAAGGAACATTCAAGCCACTGCAATTTTTTGCAGGCGATGGGCTATGCCGAAAAAATCGGGGCAAAGCATACGCATTTTACGCATATCACTCACGATATGAGCCATATTCAGATTCAAAAATACATTGACTCTCATTTAAGCGAATTTCCGAATCTACGCGAAATTGTCCGAAAGGGTGGAAGCGTTTCTCCTGCCTATGACGGTGAAATTCTAAACGCATAAGTGAGCTTCGGAAAATCACGAAGGTGAGTTTTTTGAAGTTCCCATAATTCATATTTTATTTTTATGGTTCCTTTTCCTTAAAAACGGCACTCTGCAGTCATAAAGAGACAAATTTTTTCAATTATAAACTTTTAATTTTCGACTTTCGTGTTATAATTATTTAAAATAATTTTCATAAATTAAAAGAGGAAAAAAAATGTCTGTTACTTGGGAAAATCTTGACAAGCTATCATCTTTCAAAAAACTCCAGTCGCTCAAAAATGCCGTGAGCGTCAAAAAAGAGCTTTCATCTGCAAATGCTGCGGAGCGCGTAAAAAAATACGCCGTGCCTATGGGAGCAGGCCTTACCTACAACTACGGGGCAAAACAGGTTGACGATAAAGTCCTCTCAGTCCTTAAAGAACTGGCAGACGAGGCCCAGCTCACAGAAAAATTCGCTGAAACCTACAATGGAGCCGTAATCAACACTGGCGAAAAGCGCATGGTTCTTCATCACCTTTGCCGTGGCCAATTGGGAAGCGATGTCAATGCTGACGGAGTGAACAAGCGGGAATTCTACCTTAAAGAGCAGAAAAGAATCGCAGAATTCGCAGAAAAAGTCCATTCAGGCACAATCGCCAACGCAAAGGGGGAGAAGTTCACGACGGTCGTCCAGATTGGTATCGGTGGCTCAGATTTGGGACCACGAGCCATGTACCTAGCCCTTGAAAACTGGGCAAAGGCAAACAAGACCTTCAAAATGGAGGCAAAATTCATCTCCAATGTTGACCCTGACGACGCTGCGGCAGTTCTCGCCTCAACGGATCTCGCTCACGCAATCTTCATTCTAGTCTCAAAATCAGGAACCACCCTCGAAACCCTCACAAACGAGTCTTTCGTAAAAGATGCCCTCAAAAAAGCAGGCCTTAATCCGTCAAATCACATGATTGCCGTCACTTCTGAGACTTCTCCTCTGGCTCACAACCCGGACTATCTTGAAGCCTTCTACATGGACGACTACATCGGCGGCCGCTACTCTTCAACATCGGGAGTAGGCGGGGCAGTCCTTTCACTGGCATTCGGACTAAAAGTCTTTGACGACTTCCTCAAAGGAGCAGCCGAAGAAGACAAACTCTCTACAAACAAAGACCTTCTCAAAAACCCGGCCATGCTGGACGCCCTCATCGGAGTCTATGAGCGCAATGTTCAGGGATATCCTGCAACGGCAGTCCTTCCATATTCACAGGCTCTTTCACGCTTTCCCGCGCACCTGCAGCAGCTTGATATGGAATCAAACGGAAAGAGCGTAAACCGCTTCGGCGATAAAATCGACTACCTCACAGGCCCGGTTATTTTCGGTGAGCCTGGAACAAACGGACAGCACTCATTCTACCAGCTTCTTCATCAGGGAACGGACATCGTGCCTCTTCAGTTCATTGCCTTTGCCGAGAATCAGGCAGGAAGCGATGTGGTAATCGAAGGCTCAACAAGCCAGAAAAAACTGGGAGCGAATGTCACGGCTCAGATTATGGCTTTCGCCTGCGGTAAAGACGACTCTGACCCCAACAAAACTTTCGCCGGCGACAGACCTTCAAGCCTTATCTACGGAAAGCAGCTCACGCCAAAAAGTCTTGGCGCCCTTCTCGCCCACTACGAAAACAAAGTAATGTTCCAGGGATTTGTATGGAATGTAAACAGCTTTGATCAGGAAGGCGTTCAGCTGGGCAAAAAACTGGCAAAAACTGTCCTTTCAGGCGAGGCAAAAGACGCATTGAAGGCCTACACCGAGCTTTTGGAAATCTAATTCGCTGCGTTGACTCTTGGGGGATGACCAATAAGTTCAAAAAGTGTCATTTTTGGGCTTGACCCGAAAATCCCCTGCATGAGATTGCCCGGTCAAGCCGGGCAATGACAGGGTATCAAGCACGGCAATGACTCATACTTATTGGACAGCCCCAATTTATATAAAAAAATAAAATCGCTTGCTTTTTTCAGAAACTGTGAGATAATTAGAGAACTCTTAGATGAAAAAAGAATTGGATAAATATGAAAAAGTTTTACATCAATTCAAATGTCGAGCGTCTCTTCTCTTTTCTGGCTAGTCTGGTTCTTATACTCATACTCAATATTGTCCTTACAAACACTCTGCTTAAAAAAATTCAGGAAAGCAACGAAAAACAGTTTCTTCAGCAGTGTGATGACATAATCGAAGACTACACGATAGCTGTCGATGCAAAGCTAAAGCAATTAGAGTCTCGAATCGACATTTTTTACGCAAAAATAGCCTATAAAAATCTTTCTTCAGAAAAAATCAGTGAGCTTTTGGTTTCAGAAAAAGATAATATCTACGCACCTTTTGACTTTCTTGGTTATGCGCAAAAAGACGGCCGTGAATGGAACTCTTACGGCGAAGAGCACAATCTTTCGGACAGGCCTTACTTTAATAGAATCATATCAGGAGAAACAGAATTTATTGTCAGCAATGTTCTAGAGGCAAAGCACGATGGAAAACCTTGTATTGTTTTTGCCCGCCCTGTCTATACTGAGGCTCACGAAATTCAGGGGTGTTTGATTGCAGTCTGTCCTCTTCAAAAGGCGACTCAGTATTTTGAAGAAATTAAGACCGTAAAGGACCGGAAATTTTCAATCCGTGACGAAAACAAGAGGTTTATTCTTCATTATGATCCAAAATGGATAAACTGGGTCTTTTCGCCAATGAAGGATGTTAAAAAATCTATAAAAATCAACGACAATTTCTTCAGCTACCGCGAGGCGACTGACACTCAGGGAAAGCCTGTAAATGTTTTTTACAGAAAAAGCTTAAATGCTCCGTGGGAAATAAATTATTCCGTGCCTGCCGATGAATTTTCAAGGCTTCAGAAAAATCAGCGCTCATATCAGAATTTCGTGCTTGAGGTAATTGTAATTGCCCTGACTATGATTTTTCTTGCTGAAATCTGGCTTCATTCTCTTCTCGAAAAGAAGCAGATTCTTTCGACTCACATTGATTCTCTTACGCACCTTTGGGTCCGCTCTTATTTTGAGAGGGAGGCGACTAGGCTTTTAAAACGATATTCCTCTTCTAAATTTATGCTCATTGAAACTGATATTCACGGCTTTAAATTTATTAATCAGAATTATGGGGAAGTCGGGGCAAATAAGGTTCTCTATCAGTTCTCAAAAATTCTTTATGATGTTACGAACGACTTTGACGGAATTTTAAGCCGCGGATATGCTGATCATTTTTATATTTTCTTAAGGATTACCTCGGTTCACCGGGCAATGCACTATTTTAAAGATTCTGTCCAAAAAATTTCTCTTGTTTGCAAGAATCTTGAAATTCCTTTTATTCCGAAATTTGGAATAGCTTTCTATGTCCCAAAAAAAATGGAAAATTCTACTTCGATTCAGACTCTCATAACACGGGCGAATTTCGCAAAAAACGCCATCAAAGAAAATGCTTTGCAGCAGTTTGCGATTTATGACGAAAAACTGCTCAAAAAATCCAACGAAGACAACTACATTGAGACACACATGGAGCAGGCTCTTGAAAACGAAGAATTTTTTGTCATGTACCAGCCTAAGGTAAGCCTTGAAAGCGATAAGGTTGTGGGGGCAGAAGCCCTTGTCCGCTGGCAGAGCTCGGAGCTGGGCTTTATGCCGCCAAACTTGTTTATTCCTTTGTTTGAAAAAAATAATTTCGTAGTAAAGCTTGATTTTTTTGTTTACGAGCAGGTCTTTAAGTTCTTGCGAAAATGCATTGATAAGGGAGACCCGACTGTTCCTATCTCAGTAAATATGAGCCGGAATCATGACAAGCCAGAGCGTTTCGTTCATGATTTTACTTCGCTCCTAAAAAAATATGACATTCCAGCGAATCTTGTTGAGGTTGAGCTCTTGGAACGCTCGTCTATGGACAAAAATATTTTGCGTGAAATTACGATTATGCTCCAAAAAGAAGGCTTCAGGGTTGCAATGGACGATTTTGGAAGCGGCGAGTCTTCTTTGAATATGCTTTCTACGATTCCTGTCAATATCTTAAAGTTTGACCGCTCTTTTTTGTTTGCCAGCGACCAGAAAAACGGAACTTTGGATGCCACCAGTGAAAATTTCATAGAGACTCTAATTGATTTAGGAAAGAACCTGAAGAAAGAGACGATTTTTGAAGGTGTCGAAACTGAAGAGCAGAGAAATTTCTTACGGAAAATAAAATGTGACCAAGTTCAGGGCTATTTTTATTCAAAGCCACTTCGTGAAGAAGAATACATGGAATTTTTAAAGAAGCACAGATAGTCGAAGTTTAAGGGAGCTTCTCCGCATTGCTTTGATTCCTGGAAATAGCAGGAATTTTTAGTCTATTTATAAATAAGGAAGATTGCAGGCACTTTCTCGAATGAGGGTGCTTTTTCTTTTTTCCATTGGGCGATTGTTTTTGTGCTGATGAATTCGTCTTTTGTCGTAATTCCGCTTGCAATGCACAGCCTTGTCTCTGCTTTGCAAGCCTTTAAAATCGCCTCGAACATTTTCTGATTCCGGTACGGGGCTTCGATAAAAAGCTGAGTTTGGTTTTCTTTGTAGGCTTTGTTTTCGAGCTGCTTGATTTTTGATTCCCTCTCGCCATTTTTTACGGGAAGATAGCCGTTGAAGGCAAAATTCTGACCGTTAAATCCGCTTGCCATTAGCGCCATAAGCATTGAATTCGGGCCGACCAGTGGAGCTACACGGAAATTCTTTTTTTGAGCGATTTCGACTGCACGACTTCCGGGGTCTCCGACACACGGACAGCCTGCATCAGAAATTATGCCCATAGACTCGCCTTTTTCGAGAGGGAGGAGTAGCTTTGAGATGTCTTCCTTTTCGCCTGTGTGCTCGCTTAATTCTGAAAAAGTGCAGTCATCAACCGGAAAAGTTTTATCGAGGGAAATCAGAAATCTTACGGCTGATTTTCGGCTTTCAACGATAAAGTGACGGAGTTGTCTTACGATTTCAAAATTATAGGGCGGCAGAACCTGTGAAACAGGAGTGTCGCCCATTGTACAAGGAATTAAATAAAGCCGAGCTTCGCTCATTTAGTCAAAGAATCCCTTTGCTTTTAAAAGCTCTGCGTTCAAGATTCCGCCCAATGCGGCTCCTCGCTTGGTGTTGTGGCTCAATGCTACGAACTTGATGTCGAATACATTGCACTTGCGCAAGCGGCCGAGAACACAGGCCATGCCTTTTTCGGTGTCGCGGTCGCGGTTTGGCTGAGGGCGGTTTTCTTCCTCCCGGTAAACAATTGGATGCTCTGGCGCCGATGGCAACTTGAGCTCCTGCGGGAGCGAAGTGAATTCTTTCCATACGCGAAGAACTTCCTCAAGGCTTGGTTTTTTGTCTTCAGGCAAATCGAACTCAAGGTTTACGCTTGCCGTGTGTCCGTCGATTACAGGAACGCGGGTACATGTTGAAGAAACGATTGGACCTTTTGCATTCTCAATCTTTCCGTCCTTTACGCTTCCCAAAATTTTCAAACATTCTTTTTCTGTCTTTTCTTCCTCGCCGCCAATATATGGAACGATGTTGTCAATCATGTCAAAAGAAGGAACGCCAGGGTAGCCGGCGCCAGAAACGGCCTGCAAAGTCGTTACAATCATGCGCTTAACAGGGTAGCCTGCCTTCTGCAAGGCGTAGAGCGGCATCATGTATGTCTGCAATGAGCAGTTTGGCTTTACTGCCACAAAGCCCTTGTCCCAGCCGTGATGCTTTTTCTGCTCGGCGATTACATCCAGGTGAGAGTAGTTGATTTCTGGAATGAGCATCGGAACATCCTCAGTCCAGCGGTTTGCGCTTGCGTTAGAGACAACCGGGATTCCCTCTGCGGCATAAGCGGCTTCCAAAGCTTTGATTTCATCTTTTCCCATTTCCAAAGCAGAGAAAACGAAGCGGCACTTACCCAAAGCGGCTTTCGGGTCGTTTGCGTCCTGAACGATTAAGTCTTTTACATCGCAAGGAATATTAGCTCCGATAAGCCAGCGGTTTGCCACGGCCTCTTTGTAAGCCTTTCCTGCCGAGCGGGGTGAAGCCGCAACATAAGTCACCTTAAACCAGGGGTGATTTTCCAGCAATTTAATATAGCGCTGACCGACCATACCAGTAGCGCCCAAAACACCAACATTAATTTTATCTGCCATAATTTTATCTCCAGTATTTATTCAGACGCAGATGCACGCAGATGAACACAGATAATTTAATTCTTATACGAAAGTCTTTCAGTTTATGCGAAAGTCGCTCGTAAACACAAAGAATATAAATCCGCGTTAATCTGCGTTTATCCGCGTTTAATTTTACAATCCACACTCTACGAGTGCTTTTTCTATAATCTTCTTTGCTTCGTCGGTGACTTCCACTAAAGGCAAGCGGCATGGACCTGAAGGCATTTTCTTTACATTCATGGCGTACTTGATAGATGTGGGGTTTCCGTCCACGAAAGCTGCCTTAAAGAAAGGAAGAAGGCGATAGTGAATCTTTCGAGCCGCCTCAATGTCTCCATCAAGAGCCTTGTTTGCCATTTCGCTTACGATTGCAGGAGCCAGGTTTGACACCACGGAAATGATTCCGTCACCGCCCAAGGCAATCAAAGGCAAGGTGAGGCCGTCATCACCGCTCAAAACGGCAAAATCAGGCTTTTTGCTCTTTATCTGCGCGATTACATCGGCCATCTGGTTGATGTTTCCGCTTGCTTCCTTTACGCCAGCGATATTCGGAAGCTCTGCGATTCTGGCGAGAGTGTCAGTAGGAATATTCACGCCTGTTCGTCCCTGAATATTGTAAACGATGATAGGAATGCCGACTTTTGAGACAGCCTCAAAATGGCGGTAAATGCCTTCTTTTGACGGCTTGTTGTAGTAAGGAGTTACGACAAGGGCTGCGTCAGCCCCGGCTTTTTTTGCGCGCTCACAGTAAGCTACTGCGTCACGGGTATTGTTTGAGCCTGCACCGAGAATGACAGGTACTTTTTTGCCTGATTTTTTTTCGAATTCTTTGACTTCTTCCATGACGATGGCGATGAGCTTGTCCTCTTCCTCGCCAGGTTTTTCGTCCAGGGTTGGAGTTTCAGCGGTAGTTCCCAGAGGAACAAGCCCGTCAATTCCTTCTTCAAGCTGGAATTTGACATTTTTTCTGAAACCTTCATAGTCCACCGAGCCGTCTTTGTTCATCGGTGTAATCATAGCTGTTAAAGCACCACGAAATTTTGTCATACTAACCTCGATAAAAAGTGTATTTATTTTAGTGAAAAGCAATGAAATGAGCAATTAGGGAAGTGCTGATTAACATTTGCAATATTCATAGTTAACACTGACTAATTCTCTATAGAATTAATCAGTGTTTCCTTAGCGAGTTTAAAAAATCATCTTTATATCTGATGAGGATTCTTATAACAGAAATTTCTGTAACTAAAAAATCTTTGCGAGAGTTTTATTATTAGAAAATGAAATCAATGTCATAATGAGATTCTGAGTCAGGCTCAGAATGACGCTCGCAGGGTCAGAATGACGCTCGCAGACTCAGAATGACACGGAGGCAAAAATATGAAAAAATTAACAAAAAAAATCTTGCTTGGAACGGCGGCTACTGCCCTCGCTTTTGCTTTTGTTTCCCTTTCTTGTACAAGAGTTCAGGTTCAGGGCAGCGCGGCTACGGCATTTGCCGACACTTCAAAACCGGCGGTCACGATTCCGTCTGAATCTCTCAAAGTCATTGAGGCCTTGCAGTCTTCATTCCGCTCAATCTCTTCGGGCGTTCTTCCTTCTGTCGTTGAAATCGATGTAACAGAAAAAAAAGAAGTCCAGACAATGAATCCCTTTGAGAGCTGGCCTTTTGACTTTTTCTTCGGAAACCCCAATTCTGACAGGGATTCTTCAAAAAACAACCGGAAACGGGAATATGAGCAGAAAGGACTTGGCTCTGGCGTAATCGTTCGCCGAACAGGAGACACGGTTTATGTCCTTACGAATAATCATGTTGCAGGAAAAGCGACAAACATTTCCGTTAAACTGAACGATGGTCAGGAATTTGAAGGAAAGCTCGTTGGTGCTGACGAGAGACAGGATATAGCCCTTGTCTCATTCGATGCGAAGGATGCCGAGGGGATTATTGTCGCAACTTTAGGGGACAGTGACAAAGTGCAGACTGGCGACATCTGTCTTGCCATGGGCGCTCCTTTGGGCTACCGTCAGTCTGTCACTCAGGGAATCGTAAGCGCAACAGGCCGAAGCGGTGACCAAATCGGCAACATGAACGACTTCATTCAGACTGACGCCGCAATCAACCAGGGAAACTCTGGCGGCCCTCTCGTAAACATATACGGTGAGGTAATCGGAATCAACACATGGATTGCTTCTGGTTCTGGCGGAAGCGTTGGCTTGGGCTTTGCCCTTCCAATCAATTCTGTCAAAAAGGCAATAGATGACTTTATCGCAAACGGAAAAATCACTTATGGCTGGCTGGGCGTTTCTCTTGTTGACATTACGGATGATTACAAAAAAGAGCTTGGCGTAAAAGGCCAGAAGGGTGCTTTCGCTTCACAGGTATTCTTGAATTCACCGGCGGCAAAGGGTGGCATTCAGGCTGGAGATTATATCATCGGTCTTAACGGAAAAGATGTCTCTGGAATGAGCGAGCTTGTCCGTGAGGTCGGATATTTGACTGCTGGAAAAGAAGCAGAATTTGTCGTCCTTCGTTCAGGAAGCAAAATTACTCTCAAAGTTAAAATTGAAGAGAGAACTGAAGAGGTTTCAAACGAAAATTCAAAGCTCTGGCCGGGCTTTATAGCTTCTCCGCTCAACAAAAAATTGCGTGAAAGCCTTAATCTTGACGATAAAATTCAGGGAGTTGCGGTAACGAATGTTCTTGAAAAATCTCCGGCTGCGGCCTTGAGAATTCAGAACGGGGATGTAATTACTGCCGTAAATGACAAGAAGGTTACGAATCTTAAGGAATTCTATGAGGCTCTTGATTTGAGCCGTAACAAGGAAATCTGGTTCGATGTCTACAATGACGGACACACTATTTCTACCGGCCGATATAAGATTAACTAGTGACTAAAAAATAGAAAGTGGCTTTCGATGTAAGCCCGAAAATGCGGTGGCTCAGCCCTGAGCCACCGCTTTATTTTCCGTTTCTGTATTTTACGGGGCTTTTCCCGACTAGTTTTTTGAACCACCTTCCGTACTGGGTGACGCTTCCGAAGCCGCATTTCAGGGCTATTTCCAGTACCGAAACGCGGGTATTGTGAAGCATTTTGCATGACTGGGCAATGCGGAGGTTGTTTATGTATTCAACGAAGGTAAACTGAGTGTAGGCCTTGAAACTCCTGCTTAAATGGCTCGGCGTTATGTTAAATTTTTTTGCAACAAGACTGAGCGTCAGCTCTTCCTCGTAGTGAGAGTTCACCCAGGTTAAGATTTCTGAAAAATGGTCGCTTATAGAGATATTCGTTTGCTTAAAGTTTTCTGTTTGTGATGCGCGGCTTACAAGCACGACTATTTCGGTAAGAATGCTTCTTGCAAGGATTTCATAGTTTTTCTTTTTTGAGCTGATTTCCTCCGCAAGCTTTTCAAAATAAGAGTTTACAAGAGGTATTTTTTCTTCGTCGAACTGAATGAATGGCTCTAGCTTGGGAAAGATTGAGTGAATCTCTTCGAGCTGCCTGTGCTGGTAAAAATTATTTCCTCCCTCATCGCTGAAAAAAATATTGTAAAGTGAGCAAGTTTCTCCTTCGGGATTTATGGCGCGATGAAGGACTCCTGGAGCCACCAGTAAAAATGTTCCTGCTCGGGCCTGCACGGTTTTGTTTCCGTAGAAGAAGGTGCGTTCACCGCTTTCGATGTACAAGAGCTCCCACCATGGGTGAAAATGCCTTCGCGGGTTTGTCATTGCGTGAGTTTTTTTTATGAAAGTGAAGCCTAATTTTTCATCGTCAAAGCGAAAATCTCCAAGCATAAGTTAATTGTACATCAAAATATGAACAAAAAGAAGCGAAAATGCCAAAAATTGAGCGGAAATTTAATGAGCAGAAAACTACAATATTTGACAGTAGATTTTGGGGGCGTTACGGGGGCTAGCCCCCGTTGAGGGGGCAGGCGAAAATGAGCAGCGAAGCGACGAATTGCAGCCGAGGGGGAGACTTCCCCCTCTTGAATGAAAAAGAGGAAAGACGGAGAAGCCTTATGCTTTCGGGTTCCCAGCTGAAGGCAATCCTTACCATTTCACTCCCGCTTGTTTTTTATGCGAGCGTCGGGCAGGTTTTTCAGCTGATTGACACTTTTATTGCTTCTTCGATGAGCGCGGAGACTATTTCGACCGTAAGTTTTGTGAACCAGCTTGAAAAAATGATTACGGCTGTTTCCAGCGCCCTTTCGATTTCTGGCGGCGTTTTGATTGCCCGCTCCTTCGGTAGCGGAGATATGGCTCGTGTCAGGCGGGAAATTTCTACTCTTTTCTTTTCTGCCCTTATAGTAGGTGGCTTTATTCTTGCCCTGTCGATTCCCTTGATGTACCCGCTTTTGCGTCTTTTAAAAATGCCAGAGGAACTTCTTTTACAGGGGACGATTTATTCTGATTTGGTTGTCGTGAGCATAATTTTTCAATTCGTAAACACGATTTTCTTCGCGGTGCAAAAGTCGCGGGGGGAAACAAAAATCATTATGTGGGGAAATTTGCTCGTTCTTTTCATTAAAACTTCACTGAATGTCACTCTTATACGGCTGATTGGCCGGGGAGTTTTTGCCCGGGAGAATGGAATTTATTTTCTGCCTATTGCGACTATTGCCGCTCATTTTGTGCTTACCTGCATTGCGCTGAAAAATCTTACCTCCCAAAAAAATCCCTTCAGGCTGAGTTTCAGGCAGACGGAGTTTAAAAAGACCTTTCTTTTGCCCCTGACTCAGCTTGGAGTTCCTGTCTTTCTTGAAAAATTCATTTTTGCCTTCGGAAAGGCTTTTGTGAATTCTCTTTGCGCGACAATGGGAACGACTGTTGTGGGGGCTTTGGGCGTGAGCGACAGAATTTGCGGTCTTTCGACAAATCCGATAAACGGCTTTCAGGAGGCGGAGTCATCTTTAGTCTCAAACAATCTGGGAAATAAAAATGTGAAGCGAGCTATTTCTTTTTTCTACAGGACTACGGTCCTTACGATGAGTTATGTCGTTGTCTTTTTTATAATTATGTGTGTTTTCAGAAGCCAGATTATCGCTGCCTTTGCCAAGGGAAACGCTGAATTCGCCAAGGAAATTGACCAGATTTATTATTGGGAACGGCTCGACACTATTCTGATTGCCTTGAATGTAAGCGTTATGGGGCTTTTATACGGCTTTGGAAAAACTAAAATCACGATGATTTTGAATTCTGCCAGGCTTTTTGTTTACAGAATTCCGGTTTTGCTTTTGTTTATGAATATCCCGGCTTTAAGCGATAAATTTGGAATAGGGGTTGTAGGACTCGCTATGTGTATTTCAAACGGACTTACGGGGCTTACGGCTGGAATAGTGGCGTTTTTCTTTATCAGAAAAGAGATTAGATTATTGACCTTATGACAAAAAATATGATAAATTATCGCACTTATATTTTAATTTTTAGTCGTTAGAGTTCCGTTACACTTTGCGGCGATTAAGAGGTTTCAAATGTACGCACTTTTTGAATACAAAGGCAAACAGTACAAGGCTGAGAAAGACGCTCTCATTCAGGTCGACAAAATCGATGCTGAGGACGGAGCAAAAATCGACATCGACTCAGTTCTTTTGGTTAGCGACGGCGACAAAATTTCTGTCGGCACACCGTTCGTTAAAGGCGCAAAGGTCAGCGCAGTTGTTGAGAACAGCTTCCGCGACAAAAAAGTTCTTGTCTTCAAATACAAGAGCAAGAAAGACTATCACCGTTTAATCGGTCACAGACAGGAATACACAAACATTCGTGTAAAGGACATCACTCTCTAATCGGGTATGATTTCCATAGCACTTTCTTATGGCAAAAATTGCGCGATAAAATGTAAAGCTAACGGTCACGCTAATTTTTCTAAGAAGGGAGAAGACATCGTTTGTTCTGCAGTAACTGTTTTGCTCAGAACTGCGGCGGAAGTCCTTTCACATACAGAAAATGTTTCATTGATATTTAGTGCACCGAGCCGAGGAAACCTTTCTTTCGAGGCGAGTGCAAAATCTGAAAGCGACAAAACGCACCTTCAGATTGAATGTATCGGAGATTTTTTAAGAACTGGACTAAAAGCTCTTACAAAAGAATTTCCTGAAAACGTAGTTTTTACGGAGGAATAAAATGGGACGAAGTAAAGGTGGTAGCGGCGCAAAAAACGGCCGTCAGTCAAACCCGAAATACTTGGGCGTTAAAGCATACGGCGGAGAATTCGTAACAGCCGGCTCAATCATCATCAAACAGCGCGGAACAAAAATTTTCCCAGGCGACAATGTAAAAAAAGCTGGAGACGACAGCCTTTTTGCTACAGTCGACGGAAAAGTAAAATTCCACGAGAGAATGAACCGCAAATACGCTTCTGTTGAGCCAGTTAAGGCTTAAGCATTGAGCGTTATTTTGAAAATCCCGGATTCAGCGACTGAGTCCGGGATTTTTTTTGTCTGTCACTTCTTTAAGACACTCATTCCTAATTCCTTAATTTTATGCTATACTTGAAATATGAAAGCTTTGCGTAATTTAAAAATAATTTTGAGTTTTCTTTTTTCGCTTTTCACTTTGTTTTCCTGTCAGAAATATCCGGAAATGTCCCTTGAAGAAATTGAAGCGGTCAGGGCAAGCGGAGCCAGTGAGCTTATCGAAAAAACTGTCAAAAAGCCAAAAATCTCAAATGAATATGCTAGCGGGCGAGTCGGAGGTACATGGAACGACTCTATTATGGGAGACCCGAAAAGTTTTAATATGCTCGTTGCTGAAAAGGACGGAACTACGGCGGGAGTTATCGCTCCTTTGACTCAGTATCTTGCTGATTACGATATTTTGGAGCGAAAATGGAAGGGAAAAATCGCAGATTTTGAGATAAAAATTGATGAAGAGGCAAATAAACTCGATGTAATTTATACGATAAAGGATAATGTTTACTGGTCTTTTTATGATTCAAGCCGTCCGAAGGTGAAGGTTACGAGTGACGATGTTGTTTTCTGGTATGACGAGATTCAGGGTGATGAAGAATGTGGCTCTTCTTCCTATAATTCTCACTTTATGCCGCTGGATGACGGAACGGAAGGAAAAATTACAATAGAGCGGCTTGACGAAAAAAGCTTTGCCTTTCATTTTCCGCAGATTGTGGCAGAGCCGATTCTTCATACGAATATGGATTTTGGCCCGAAATTTCTTTATAAAAAGGCAAAGGACGAGGGCGGTGCGGAAGGCGTAAAAAAGCTTTTTACTGTGGCTTCTGACCCGCGCGAAATTCCCAGCTGCGGGCCCTATTTTTTGGTTGAGTACACGCCGAGCCAGCGGCTTGTTTATAAACGAAACCCTGATTTTTGGGAAAAGGATTCAAACGGAGAAAGCCATTATTATCCTGCTGAACTTGTCACGCAGATTGTCGGAGACCAGAACACGGACTATCTTTTGTTCAGGCAGGGAAAATTGGAAAGCTTTTCGCCGGCTCCTGAGCAGCTGGAGGATGTCGTGAATGGGGCGGCGGACTATACCGTCTTTAATGCTGATGGCTCGATGAATGCATCCTTCTGGAGCTTTAATCAGAATCCGAAAAACAAGGATGAGCCGTTTTATGAATGGTTCACGAAAAAAGAATTCAGGCAGGCTATGAGCTGCCTTTTAAATCGGGAGAGAATCATCCAGCAGACTTACAGGGGATTGGGAAGTCCTAAATATTCGTTTTTTCCAGAGGCGAACAAGTATTATGACGAAAATATCCTTCTTGAGTACAGATATAGCCACGCGCACGCTAAAAAATTGCTTGAATCTGCGGGATTTTCAAAGAAAAGCGACGGTTTTTTGTATGATGAAAAGGATCGAAGGGTTGAATTTGATTTGACCTTTACGGCGACACAGGCGATTTTTTCTGACATCGTTCAGATTATCACTGACGAGTGCAAAAAGGAAGGAATAACCGTAACGGCCCGTCCCACCGACTTTCAGAAAATAGTTGACGAGCTTATGACAAGCTACGACTGGCAGAGCATTATCATCGCTCTTGGCGGCGGCTCCCTTTTTCCGACACAGGGAAGCAATGTCTGGGTGAGCAA
Source organism: uncultured Treponema sp. (assembly GCA_937915735.1). GTDB lineage: Bacteria > Spirochaetota > Spirochaetia > Treponematales > Treponemataceae > Treponema_D. The sequence continues at coordinate 13,641 of CALGGS010000071.1, read as the reverse complement.
CGGAAACTTGCATTTATGGAATCCGCTTCAGAAAACGCCCGCAACTGAGTGGGAAGCGAGAGTTGACGAACTTTATCATTCGGCAAAATGTATTGTTGACTATGAAAAAGCTAAGCCCCTTTGGGATGAATATCAGAAAATCTATCTTGAAGAGTGTCCTATTGTCTATCTGATTCGAAGCCGTTCCTTTTATGCCCTGCAAAATCGCTGGGATATGACGAATTTTTCTTACGACAATTTGAACGGGGCGGAAACAAGCTATCTGTGGCTTAAAAATTAGGAAAAAGCCTGGCTTTTAGCAATACGCTACGAATGCCGCTTGCACTGTCATTGAATGGCTTCTTGTGTCGCTGTCAATTTCTCCTGGCAAAAAGGCAGCCTGTCTTCGATATGAGCCGAAAATATTTTCTCCGCTATTGAATTTCGTACAGCAAGTGCAGTCATTTGCGACGACTGTGTTTTCTTCTGGAATACCTGCTTTTTTTAGCACAAAGAGATTTGCTTGAGTAAGTGATAGCCTGTAAGGAAATTTTTGCTCCAGGGGCGACTGAGGATGTTTTGCTTTTGTAACGCAAGCTTCACCAAAATTCTTAGAGAAGTATTCGCTTCGCTCTTCATCAACGAAATAGCAGCAGTCTGCGATGTGAGGGCCTATTGCTGCGCAGATGTTTTCGGGTTTTGAGCCGAAAAATTCCGCCATTTTTTTGACGCCTTCCCCTGCAATTCCTGTTCCCTTCCAGCCGGAATGAAAGGCTCCGAATGAATTTGTTTCCTTGTCGTATAAAAAAATCGGAACGCAGTCTGCGACCGTGACAGTCGGAACTAAAAGGGGATTTTTTGTTAGGATTCCGTCAGCCTGAAGATTTTTTGTGTCAGCTTCAGTTTCCGCTTTTACTACGATTTTTGAATGAATAAGCTCTACGGGGACAATTTTCAGCTTACAGTCGCATTTTGCTTCGCTGCTAGAGCAGTTTCCGCTACAGACAGGCTTTTTTATTTCCTCAAGGATTTTTTTTAGTGTTTGCCTTCGGTTTTGATTCTCTTCATTCCAGCGGAAGCGCATACTTCCCGCTTTTAAAAGTGTCATACCCCATTTTGCGTGCTTTTTGCTTTCACTTGATTCTAAGGGCTTTCCGTTGAAATAAAAATCAGACAGGAAAAATATTTCGTTTTGAGAGCCCTTTGATTCTAATTCAGATTTTACGGAAATATAATTCACCATTTTACTTTTCCTGCCTTTATTTTACTGCTTTTTAATAAAAAAAAACCGCCCGAAATGAGCGGTTTGACTGTCTTATGATTTCAGATTAAGCCTCTGAAATAGCACTTGCTGGACATTCTGAAGCGCAGGTTCCGCAAGATACGCATGCATCTGCGTTGATTTCGCGGTGTCCGTCTTTTTCGCTGATTGCTCCAACCGGACAGTCTGGTTCACAAGTTCCACAGTTTACGCATGTGTTTGGATCGATTTTCATTGCCATAATAGTACCCCTTTCGAATAAAATATTCTTAGATATAATTTAACATCGAAAATAGCGAAAAACAAGTGCAAAAAATACGAATTAGCATTGTCTAACGCTATTATTAGCTCAGGCTAACATCAGTAGCCGATTTTTTTTATATCTGATATAATTTTGATATGGATTTTTTATCTCTTGCATCAACATTAACTCTTTCAAACGGAAATAAAATTCCTTGTGTTGGTTTTGGTACTTGGCAGAGTAAGGACGGAGACGAGGCGTATAACGCTGTTATATCTGCCCTTAAAAACGGATACCGCCACATTGACACGGCAACTGCCTACGAAAACGAAGAAAGCGTAGGAAGGGCAATCAATGATTTTATAAACCAAACTGGCGTAAAGCGGGAAGAAATTTTTGTTACGACAAAACTCTGGAACGAAGACCACGGATACGAGGCGACAAAAAAGGCAATCTGCTCTTCACTGAAAAAGCTGAACCTTGATTATCTTGATTTGTATCTTATTCACTGGCCAAACCCCCTGAAATTCCGCTCATGCTGGCAGGAGTCAAATGCCGGAAGCTGGCGTGCAATGGAAGAAGCTTACAACGACGGAAAACTAAAGGCGATTGGAGTTTCAAATTTCTGCGAGAGACATTTAGAAGCTCTTTCAAAGACAGCAAAAATTGCGCCTATGGTAAATCAGATAAAAATCTGTCCTGGTCAAGCCCAGCGTGAGCTTGTTTCTTACTGTAAAAATCTTGGGATGATTGTAGAAGGCTACAGCCCTCTTGGAACAGGAAAAATCTTTTCAAGCGGCGAGATGCAAAAACTTTCCGAAAAATATAATCGCTCTATCGCGCAGCTTTGTGTCCGCTGGAGCCTGCAGGAAGGCTGTCTTCCTCTTCCGAAAAGCGTTCACGAGGAAAGAATCATCGAAAACAGCAAAATCTTTGACTTTGAGCTTGAAAAATCTGACTGTGACTTAATCGCATCTCTTACAGGTCTTGAAATAAGGCCAAACAGAAATCCGGATGAGGCTCAGTTTTAGGGAAAATGTCATTGCAGGGCATGACTTTGCAAGCTATAGGACTGATTATGCATAAAATTCTATTTATCTGTCATGGAAATATCTGCCGTTCTCCAATGGCCGAAATGGTTATGAAGCACTTTGTTCGGACGGCCGGACTTGAAAAAGACTTTTACATCGACTCAGCCGCCACAGATTATGATGAAATCGGCAACGGAATGCACCGCGGAACAAGGCAGGTTTTAACGAAGAATAATGTTCCTTTTACTGACCATAGGGCCCGCCTTGTCACTCCTGACGATTACAATGACTTTGACCTTCTCATTATTATGGACGGTGAGAATGAGAGGCATTTAAAACGGCGGGTAGGGGAGGACACGGACAATAAAATTCACTATCTTTTGGCTTATGCAGGTCTAGACAGGGATGTTGCAGACCCTTGGTACACAGGAAATTTTGAAGAGACCTGGAAGGATGTGACTCTTGGCTGCCGTTCTCTTCTGGATTTTTTGACTTCAAAATAGAATTTAGCTAATCTGTCTTTTCATTGACTTTTCAACTTTGAGTTTATAGTGTATAATTTTCGGACTATGACAAGATGTTTTGCAATGTGTAAGCCAGGGGTTTTGAACCGCAGGCTTGTCGGCGAGGTTATCACCCGTCTCGAAAAAAAAGGTCTCAAGCTTATTGGCCTTAAAATGATGAATATTTCAAATGACTTGGCAAAAAAGCATTATGCCGAGCACGAGGGAAAATCCTTTTACAATGACCTTGTTTCTTACATTACCAGCGCTCCTGTAGTCGCTATGGTCTGGCAGCTTGACGACGAAAATTGCGTTCAGCTTGTCAGAAAGGTGGTAGGCTCGACAAAACCAAGCGAGGCTCTTCCGGGAACTATTCGCGGGGATTTTTGCTCGCACACAAATCACAACATTATTCATGCTTCAGATTCGGATGAGAGCGCAGAACGGGAGATAAATCTATTTTTTAAACCAGAGGAACTCATCGACTGGAAAGACGAGAGTGAGTGCTGGTATTAGATTGTCGGCTTTCAGCAGGCAATGTTTTTTGAGGGGAAAAAATGAAACCAAAGAGTGTAGGTGTAATTGGTGCTGGAGCTTGGGGCTCAGGTTTGGCAGAGGCTATTGCCCGTGGCGGTCACAAGGTTCAGATTTGGGCACGCGAGCAGGATGTCGTTGACGGAATCAATAAGGAGCACGAAAACAAGCGGTATTTACCGGGCTTTCCGCTTTCAGAAAATTTAACTGCCTCTATAAATATCGAAGAAGTCGCAAACGGAAAGGAATATCTTATTTTGGCTTCTCCGTCTCTTTTTATCGCTTCTACTGCCAGTCAAATTGCAAATGTGCCTTCTATCAAAAACGGCGAGACAGTAATCGGTGTCCTTACAAAAGGCTTCGTTGCCTCCGAGAAAGGCCCTCGTCTTATTCTTGAGACTCTCGAAGAGGTTTTGCCGGATTGCTATAAAGGCTCTCTCGTCTACATTTCAGGTCCCAGCCACGCAGAAGAGGTTGCGATGGGAAAGCTTACAGGACTTATTGCGGCTAGTGAGCATGCCTTAAACTCAATTAAATTCCGTGAGCTGCTCCGTGTTCCGGGACTTATGGCTTATTCTTCACTTGATGTTATCGGTGTTCAGATTTGTGCGGCTGCAAAAAATGTAATCGCCGTAGTTTATGGAGCTTTGGACGCAGTTAGCGAGCACTCTGACATTTTCGGAGACAACGCAGAAAGCCTGTTGCTTGCGGCTGGGCTTAACGAAATTCAGACAATCGGCTTTGCGATGGGGGCGACTCACGCCGAGACTTTCACTTCTATTGCAGGTGTGGGTGATTTGGATGTTACCTGCCGCTCAAAATATGGAAGAAACCGCCGGTTTGGTCAGGATATCATCAAAACTGACATTCTTTCAAAATTCAAAAACCTTGACGACTTAATTGCCCGAATCGGTGAGCTTGGCTATTTGGCAGAAGGCGCCGTTGCCTGTAAATTCGTTCATCAGATTGCCGTTGAGCACAACTTAAAGCTTACGATTTGTGACGGACTTTACAGAATCCTTAACAAAGAAATCGAACCTATGAAGCTTTTAAAAGAATTGATGATGAGCACACAGATTGATTCTGATGAATAAGCGCAGAATTTTAATTTTTTGTGCCAGCAGTCAATAAAATATTGAATAATTTTATTATATCTGATAGAATCATTGCACTGTTCTTTTGAACAGAGACTTTGAAAAATCAAGCAACTTTTTCCTGTATAAAATACGGAATCTGCCTTGATTAAAAAATTAGGAGCATAAAATGGCTACACGACGCAATCCTCGCTTTAAGGAATGCCGCCGACTTGGTGTTAATGTTTGTGGACACCCAAAGGCAATGGACAGAGCAGGAGCCCCTGCTTTCAAAAAAACAAAGAAATCTTCTGATTACGCTTTGCACTTGGTCGAAAAACAGAAGGTAAAGGCTTACTACAACATCCTTGAAAAACAGCTTCGCCGATACTTCGAAAAAGCGGCTAAATCAAAGGAAATGACAGGTGTCGCTCTCTTGGTTTCTCTCGAAACCCGGTTGGACAACCTCGTTTACAGACTTGGCTTCGCTTCTTCAATCCGTATGGCTCGCCAGATGGTCAGCCACAAGCATATCGAAGTTGACGGAAATGTCATTAACATTCCTTCTTATGCTGTAAAAGTCGGCTCAACAATTTCTTTGGTTGAAAAAATGAGAAAGAGTGAGCAGTTCAAGACTACTTACCTTTCAAACAACAAGGCTAAGCTTGACTACCTCGAGCGTGACGACGACAACTTCTCTGGAAAGTTGGCTCGCTTGCCACTCCGCTCAGAAATCCCTGTTCAGATTAACGATCAGATGGTCGTCGAGTTCTACAGCAAGTAATTTTACTTGCACGAAAAAAAGCCGCTCCAAAATGGAGCGGTTTTTTTTATAATCTTGAAGATTGTTTTGTCATTGCTAAGTTTGTTTTTGTCGTTTCAAACTTAGCGGGAAAGCTTATTTTGCGTAGCTTAGGATTTCTGCGTAAAGTTCAGGATCTGCTTCTGAAAGCTCTGCGATGTATTCCTTAAAGCCTTCTTTGTATGGTGTTATGTCGTCAACCCTTATGACGGTGCAGCCTGACGCCTCGATTTCCTTTATGATTTTGTCTTCTTCTTCGGCTGAGATTTTCCTGCAATAGTCAGAGGCGTATTTTCCGGCCTCTTTCAGGATTTTTTGCTGCTTTTCGGAAAGGGAGTCCCAGCATTCTGTCGTAATATAGGTTTCCATTGTTCCCAGCTGATGAGAATTCAAAATAACATAAGGGGCAACCTCGTTGAAGTGATTCGCAAGATAGTTTGCAAGAGGCTGATCTGCGACATCTACCTCGCCTGTTGCAAGCGCCCCGTAGAGGTCTGCAAATTTTATTTCCTTTGCCTTCATTTTAAGGCTGGCGGCAAGCGTTTTGTTTGTTTTTTCGCTTGTGACACGCATTGTAAGGCCTTCGAAATCTTTTAGCGAGGTGATGTTTTTTGTCGAGAAAAGATTCCTGAAGCCTTCTTCGCCGTAGAAAAGTCCGATTACATTTTTACCTTCTTCCCTTGGCTTTTCAAGAAGCTTTTGAGCTGTTTCGGAATTCGCAAAATTCCAGAAATGGTCAAGATTTTTAAATGTGTAAGGAATTGAAAACAGACTGTATGACTTGCTGAAGTCTGCGATTGGCCCTTGCCGTGTCATCTGAATCGTGCTGTTCGGCTTTGTCATAATTGCCCTGACGCTTTTGTTGTCACCAAGAACGCCGGAAAACTGAACATCAATCTTAATTTTGCCCTTAGAAAGTTCCTCGACCTTTTCTTTAAAAGCCTGGTCCATTCGGCCGGCGATGGTCTGTGCTGGATTTACTTCCGCTAATACAAGAGTGATTTCTTTTTCTTCCTGCACCTGAGCTTTTTTTTCGTTGCATGAAAAAAGAAGTGTGCCTGCTATGGCAAGTGTGATTAGGAGCCGGGATTTTTTTAACATATAAGCCTCCGAGAAATTATTATTATAGTTTAATCCTATTCTGAAAAAGGGTCAAATTTCTTTTTTAAAGATTGTTCTTAGAAAGGTAAAAGATGCCGTCCTGAATGTGGAGCCTTACCTGACATTTTCTTTGCCGCCCTTCATTGCAACCTTTACATTGTACATTTCAGTGTCGGCTTTTTCAAAGACTGACTGGAAATTCTTGTCTGACTGGCTGTCATAGACGGCAAGGCCCGCCGCCATTGAAATTTTATCGAAAGCTTCGTTTCGCTCTGTAACTGGAAGGGGAAGATCCATGTCGGTGCGAAGCTTTGTCAAAAGCTCAGTCCTGTTTTCGTAATCTTTATTTTCGAGAATGACTACGAATTCGTCTCCGCCGATGCGGAAAATCTGACTGTTCGTAAAATTATTTCTGATAAGGTTGCATGCTGACTTTATGAGCTTGTCTCCGGCTTCATGCCCGAAATTGTCATTCATGTATTTGAGGTCGTTCACATCAAATACTACTATGCCGAATTCATATTGCTGATTTTTTTCGCGGGAATCTGCAATCTTTTTGTCAATTTCGCTTTTTACATCAATAAATGCCCGCTTGTTTTTTGCTCCTGTCATTGAATCGTAGTAAACCAGGGAGTTGATGTAATCAAACTGAATTTTTAAGGATTTTGCCATAAGTGTAAATGTAGTCATCAGCTCTCCGATTTCATCCTTTGGCTTGTGGCTGAAATTTAAATCATAATCTCCGACAATGATATTTTTTGTTGATTCGATAAGTTCTTTTAAAGGGCGGGTAAACCTGTTTGAAACGAGTATGCTGCTGATGGAAACTAAAATCGTGATTACTAAGACTGAGGCAAAAATAGCAAAAATAAGATGGTTTCTTGTACGGTCAATTTCAAAATCAGGAACGCTGACTACGAGCTTCATTCCGTTTTGGAGATCTTTATAAATCATCCTGAAGTTTGTGGTCTGGCTTTTGTTTTTTGAGTTCTGAACGCTGTTCTTGTATTCATAAATTTCTGTGTTGAGTCCGTCTATCTGAAAAATTTTAAACTCGCTTGCGTTGGCGAAAATCCTTGTTCCTGCCGGAAGTCGTCTATGATATGTGATTACGAAATCTTCATCTGTAAGGAAAGCATGGCCTGAGTCATAGACGGAAATAGACTTTATTATTTCGACTATGTCATCGAAGTCAATGTTCATTCCTATGACTGCAACGAATCTTCCGTCCTTGTAGACGGGTAGCGAGTAAGAGACAACATATTCTTTTAAATCATCATCGTAATAAGGCTTTGTCCAGACTCCCTGTCCCTTCATTCTTGCTTTATAATACCAGCTGTTGTCAAAATCTGAATCGTAAACCGGAAATTCCGTGAGAGTGTCCTGAACAAAAACGCCGTTTACCCGCTTCCAGAGGATGCTTTCGACTTCGGTCGTGAGCTCCGGGGCAAAGCGTACGAAAACTGAGAGGGCAGGGCTTGTGCAATTTGCTATGTAATACGAAATGTCTGAAATGTGGCCCATGTAACGCGCGAATTTTTCTTCTTCCCTAAAAATTCCCAGGTCGTTTAAGTCTTCGGCGACATAATGTGAAAGAATTATTGAGGATTTTTCTATGCTGTCGAACATTGTGTTAAGTCCTGTCGTCTGGGTCTGTGCCATTAAGTCAAGAAGTTCTGCAGAGTCTCTTCGGATTGCGTTGTTTGACCAAAAAATTCCAAAGCTTCCGACTATAAAAGAAGAGACTATGATACCTGAGAGAACGACAAAACAGATTTTTGATTTTATTGACTTTAACAATTTTCCTTGACCATAATCCTTATGACTTCGCCCTTTCCCTCGAGGGTAATCTTTTCTCCTGGAAGAACGGCGAAAATGTCTTCTTTTTTGAAGGCTTCTTCGGTTTTCAGGCCCTCTTTTGTACTCGAGCGGATTTTTCCGTCCCCATCAGATATAAAGACAAGCTCTACGCTCTTTGAGGCTGGCGAAACTAAAAATGAATAGCCGCCTTTTAAAGGCTCTTTTTTCAGCTTAAAATATTCACATTCAAATTCCTCTGCAAGAGGCGCGATTTGTTTTCGCTTTTCGTTTTTTATGACTTCAACGGCCTTTTCGATATGGACTTCACGAGGCCTGCCCCAGTCATAGAGCCTGTAGGTTATGTTCGAGCTTTGCTGGACCTCAAGAAGCCTTAGCCCGCCGGCAATTGCGTGAACGGTTCCCGACGGAATGAAAATAAAGTCGCCTTTCTTTACTTCCTCCCGATTTAAAAGAGCTTCAAGTCTTTTTTCTTTTACGGCTTCAAGTATTTCTTTTTTTGAGTAATTTTCTTTTAGGCCGTAGACAAGGCTGGCACCTTTCTCAGCGTTAAGAACATACCAGCACTCAGTTTTCCCGCGCTCAGACTGGCCTTCAAGCCGTTTTGCGTCCTTGTCGTCGGGATGAACCTGAACGGAAAGCGTGTCATTTGCCTGAATCACTTTTACGAGAAGAGGATAATCGTTTGTAAGTTTTTTGAATTCGTCCTGACAGCCGTCTTTGTGGGTTGAGGCAATCCAGTCCTCATACCCCCAGACTTTTTCTGAACGAATAGGAGTTAATTTTAGCATAATTGTAACCAGCGGGGCGAGCTTTATTTCTCCCAGAGTTTTTCCGGATAGTAGCCGGCGGCGATTTTTTTTGCGATTTCGTCTTTTACAACCTGCTTGTCTTCGGGGTAGGTCATGCCGAACCAGCTTTCGTCGCTGGTAAAGACCTTGATTTTTCCCTCGCCGTTTTTAATGATGTCGCTTGCCGCTACTGGAAGAAGAGCCTCTGCCTTTGGCAAGCCAAGACTTGTTTTTTTGAAGTTGTCCCAGTATTCTTCAAAGCCCTCGAATGCTTTTGGTGAGAAACCGAACAAATTCATGCTGACACATTCTTTCCCTGTCATTGAGATTGTTTTTCCGTCAAGCTCGCTGACGATTTCTTTTCCTTCAAAATGCTCGCCCGTGTAATAGATTTTTGTGTTTTCTACGATTGATTTTAAGTAGCCGTTTTCGGTCTGGGCGACTCCGCGGCTTACGCTGCCGTTTCGGCTCATAGTGTTTCCGAGAATGTAGCCTACCATTGCGTGCTCGGTGCAGTCGTTGTTTATTGAAGAGAGGTAATTCCCAAGAGTCTCAAATGCAGCACGCCCGTAGTAGTCGTCCGCATTGATGACGGCGAACGGCTCGTTTATCGCCTGTTTTGCGCACAAAACCGCATGAATTGTACCCCAGGGCTTTGTTCGTTCTGCGGCTTTTTTTTGCTCCTCTTCGTTTAAAAGTGCCGTCGGAGTCTGAAAAACATATTCTGCGTTGAAATTTTTTGCGACTCTGTCAAAAAGCCGCTCCCTGAAATCTTTTTCGATGTCCTTTCGGATAATGTAGACGACTTTTCCGAAGCCACATTTTTTTGCGTCATAAGCGGCGAAATCTAAAAGGCACTCGCCGTTTTTTCCTACTGAATCAATCTGCTTAACGCCACCATAGCGGCTGCCCATACCTGCCGCCAAAACTAATAATGTTGGTTTCATGACTTTAGAATACTCCTTTTTGAGAATTTTTTCCACAGATTATTGAAATTATCCCAAAAATTAAACGAAAGCTGCCATTGCGCTGCCTTTTGTAATGTCGGCTTCGGCACTTGAAAGCTCGTAATAGAGCGTTTCGCCGGATTTTTCGATGATTTTGTCTAGATATTCTTTTGTCCGCTCAATGACCTTGTAGGTTTTAAAGAATGAGCTTCCGTTGCAAGAAACGAAAACCGGCCGCTCGGCAGATTTTCCTTCTTCGCATTGGAAAAGACATGCTGAGATAATGACAGCAGAAAGCTGGGCCATTCTGTTTACGATTGAGTCAAAAATTTCAAAGAGAATTTTGTAATCTTCGCTGGTGGCTACTTCTGAGCCGAAAATATCCGGATATTTTTCGTTTTCATTGTCGCTGTTTTCGAGAAAAGCGCTCACTTCGATTAGAGTAAGTGTTTTTCGAAGGAGAATTGCCTTTGAAAAGGCTTCTGAAAAAATATGCTCCTTTGCGGCAAAATATAGTGTTTCAAGGGCGAGCGAACCTATATATGCTCCTGAGCAGAGCTTTTCAAAAGGGGCTGAAAGAGGTTTTACACTTTTTTCGTCGAGAATGATGTCAAAATCTGAATTTTTAAAGCCTGAAAATTTTCCGCTTTCACAGACAACGATTTGTTTTTTTAACTCGTATTCTTTTTTTGCACCCTGAATATATGCGGCGTTTAAGCCCGTTCCCAGAATAAAGCCTATTACTGATGAATATTTTTTGTTCCCGCTTCCAGAAAGAAGGGCGGCCACCGTGTCATTTAAAAGAAAAACCTTAGGAAGTTTTTTCCAGCCGTTTTCTTCCAGGGCATTCAACAGCTCTTTTCCGATGAAGGTTCCGACGACCTGCGGAGCTTTTATTTCCTTTGAGAAATTTGTAAGTATTCCGTCATGGTCTTCGGTGATTGTCATGGCATAAGAAAAGCAGAAGCAGATTTCCGAGGTTTTGTCCTTGAAGCGCTCGATGTTTTTTGCAATTTCGTTGAAAAATTCTGTTTTTGTAAGCTCTTTTTCGACTCCCGGCATTCTTGCTTTTTGAAAATCTGAAATTTCGTAGGAGCCGTTTTCAGAAAAAGAGACCAGGCCTGAGCGGAAATTCGTGCCGCCAGCGTCAAGGACGACAACGGATTTTTTCTGAAATGAAATGGCAGACGGGTCAATGTAAGTCGGAATCATGTCTTGATCAGACTTGTGCCCTAAAAAACGCTCGATCATATCGTTTTGAACTGACTTTGCCAGTGAAAGCAAGTCTAAGTCCTTGTAAAACCCGTGGGAAGCCAAAAATTTGGTGACATTTGTTTGTTGCATAGCTAATCTCTTTTTTAAAATATTCTTATGCCTATTATATCCTTCTTTTGGATTTCCACAAGATGAAATTTAGCGGATTTTTTTTGTCTCTTGACCTAAAATCTAAATCGTCTTACAATTTTGTTGCTATGGATAGTAACGAAGCGTTCAGTAAGATTCTCCATTCCTTTGAAAGCTACTACAATCTAAAGACTGAGGATGTAGAGTCCCCTTTTCTTGCAGAAGCCACTTTTAAATCCCACAGTGAGCAGTATTTTTTAATAAAATCCGCAAAACTTTCTGAATCTGACTCAAACGAATTCGTGTTTTTTAGCAAGGATGGTGACATTCCTTCTCTCGCATCTTTGGCATGGGAGCGGGGCCTTTCCCGTGTTACTCCCTATTACGGTCACAGAAACACTGATATCACATTCATCTATGTCTCAGATAAAATTCCTGACGACTCTTTCAAAAAACTCAGAAAATTAAATTTTTACAAATCATATAAATTCGGCTTTTATGGCTGGAGCAGTTTTAGGGCATTGGCTTACGAGGCTTCAACAGGTCGCTTTTCGACGAATCGCCGTGGAAGTGACCTGAAGAAAATCGCAGGCTCGCTATAAAAAAAAGTTTTCCAAAGGGGGAAAAAAGTAAAATGACAGCATTATTAATCATTCTTGCTGCAATCGCTTTGCTTTTCTGTGGCTATGTTTTCTACGGTTCATGGCTTGCAAAGCAGTGGGGGATTGACCCTGCAAAAAAGACGCCTGCCAACGAAATGACAGACGGCGTAGACTATGTTCCTGCAAAACCAGCCGTTTTGATGGGACATCACTTTTCTTCAATCGCAGGTGCCGGCCCTATTAACGGTCCTATTCAGGCGGCTGTTTTCGGTTGGGTTCCGGTTTTCTTGTGGTGTGTAGTCGGTGGTATTTTCTTTGGCGGCTTGCAGGACTTCGGTTCTCTTTTTGCTTCTGTACGACACGGTGGAAAATCTGTCGGCGAAATCATCAAGGACTCAATGGGAAAAACCTCTAAAAAATTGTTCATCATTTTCGCCCTTCTTGTTTTGATTTTGGTTATCGCTTCATTCGTAAATGTCGTTGCGGCTACCTTCTTTACGGCAAGTGATGCAAATCAGTTTGGCTTTGTTTTGCACCCAACCGGCAACCAGACAACTGCTATGATTTCTTTCCTTTTTATTATTTTGGCAGTAATCTACGGAATCTTAACAAATCGCTGTGGTGTAAAAACTCTTCCGGCTACAATCATCGGAATCGTCGCAATCGTCGGAATCGTAATCCTGGGTCTTAATGTTGGTCTTGCCCTTAACAGAACGGCTTGGATTGTTCTTATCGGCCTTTATATTGCCGTTGCTTCTCTTATTCCTGTTTGGATTATGCTTCAGCCTCGTGACTATCTTTCTTCATTCTTATTGTACGCGATGATGTTGATTGCTCTCGTTGGAATCGTTTTCGCGGCAATTTGCGGTGGAAGCCGTGGCGTTCAGTTCGGTTTGCCGGCTTTCACTGGCTGGAAAACAGCAATCGGAAATATGTTCCCAGCTCTTTTCATTACTGTCGCTTGTGGTGCCTGCTCTGGCTTCCATTCTCTCATTGCTTCAGGAACCTCTTCAAAACAGCTGGACAACGAGCGTAACGCAAAGGCAATCGGATACGGCTCAATGCTCATTGAATCAGCACTGGGAATCATTTCTTTGATTGCAATCGGAATTATCGTAGGCTCAATCAGTGACCAGACATTTATCACTAAAAATGCTAAAGGTCTTTTCGCCTTCAAAGGTTCTCCTGCCGCCGCTTTCGGTGAAGGTATCGCATATCTTTTCGGTGACAAAACAACGACTGCTTTTAATACAATCAAGGCTCTCCTGACTCTTGCAGTTTCAGTTTTCGCCCTCACATCTCTTGACTCTGCAACCCGTTTGAGCCGCTTTATGTTCTCTGAGCTTTTCCTCAAAGATGATGAGGCAACCTGGAAGGACGCAAAATCTTCAGTCCGAAAAACGCTTGCAAATCCATTCGTAGGAACTGCATTTATGGTAATCATCGGCTGTATTTTGGGCGGTCTCTCTCTTTCTCAGATTTGGGGTCTTTTCGGTTCTGCAAACCAGCTTTTGGCAGGAATCGCTCTTATGGCAGTGGCGGCTTGGCTCGGTCAGGTAGGAAAGAACAACAAAATGTTCATTATTCCGACAGTATTCATGCTTTGTGCCACAC
>CALGGS010000070.1 GCA_937915735.1 uncultured Treponema sp. | reverse complement strand
ACAATACAGGAATTGCAACAATCGCAGAAATTATTGTAAGAATCATAATCTACGACCTTTCAAGCTGGATTGCCTGGTACATTTCAGTCCGAACATCCTGTTTGGTTGTCTTGAATATACTGTCGAAGTAATCGAAGTATGTGTATCTGTGCCATTTGCCGAAATCGTCCACATATCCGTCATCTACATTCGGTGCATAGAACGAAACTCCGCCAATTTTGGTTGCTTCGTACATACTGCTGTAACCCGGCTGTGCAAAAAGTTTCCGCGCAAAGATAAATCCGATTGTCAGCTCAGGATTTTTCACAGAAGTCGCATACCCCTGGATTCCAAGAACCTTGTCCGTTCCATCCAAAGTCACGGTTCTGTCTGATCCTAAATTGAGAGCAAGACCGTAGTACATCAGATTATTGAACTTGAAAGCATAAAGCTCACCGTCAATCGAAATGTACTGCTCATCAAGGAATATTACCTCATGATGTCTGTTCATCTTATCCACCGTGCTGAACTTTCTGAGATATGAGCCGTCTCTGATTTCCGACTCTGCCCTTCCCTGCACTGTTTCAAGAGATTCTGTTACTGGAACTGTGTAATCCCTTCCGAAAATTCCTTTCGCTGTTGCACAAGAAGTCAGCGAAACCAGAACGACCACAAAAGCTATCGTAAATGATTTTTTCATACGCTTCACTCCCCTTCCCTAAAAATCCATTTCAAGATTTGAAAGACAAGATTCTATGTTGTCTCTGGTAATTTCCCATCCTTGTTCCTGGCATTTAGTCACCGCCCAAACACCTGCTTCCATCGCGGTCATTGATTTAAGGACACCGGGAAAGTCCGTAATGCTCAGTGGCATTACCGTTGTGGCATTTTTCACGAGAGTCGGCGTATCATCGTCAAAGATGAAGTTCTCATCTTTCATTCCGCCCTGCTCTTCTATCCGTATCTTCGATTTTATAAACGCAAGATTCGGATAATCCTTTTTGAATTCGTCCATTGTCATAGGCACTCCTTACCCTATTCGGGATTTTTATGTGTTTATGCCTATAATATAATGTCGGTTTTTGAATAAGTCAATGAGATATTCAAGATAATGCAGAAAGACACCTTTTCATTTATTTTGACTTTTCTTGTGGAGTTTTTTTCTCATATTTATTTATCTGAGTTTTAGGAAGGTGCAATTTATCAACTATGAATTTACTGACGGTCTTGTTTTCCTCAGATGCAAAAAGCCGTAACATATCTGCCTGTTCTTTCGTAAGAGTAATTGTAATTGTGGTTGAATTTCTGCCAGTAACTTTTCGTCCGGCCCCTTTTCTGGCTCCGCCCCAGTTATGATCATTCATATTTATATAATACCTCAAAAAACTTGATTTGACCAACGATATATTCGAGACAGTGAATTCAAAAAAACAATTGACTTTCGACTAATTTGGAGTTAGACTCCAAATTAGTCGAAATACTTAAAGGGGGCTATATGTATATCAATCGTCATATACTGCCATATCTGAGCAGAATGAAAAATCAATTCCGAGTGCTTCTGATTACCGGTTCTCGTCAGGTTGGAAAATCAACCTTACTGAAAGAAAAACTACTTCCCGAATATGAATATGTAACCCTTGACGATTTAACGGAGCTATCTCTCGCTCAAAATGACCCCGCGCTATTTTTTAAGAACCATCCTCTTCCTGTCATTGTTGATGAAGTACAGCGTGCCCCTGATTTGTTTCTCCAGATAAAACTCCTTGCTGACAATTCAAAAGAAAAAGGACAAATTATTCTTACAGGTTCACAAAGTTACAAGTTGTTGAGCAAAGCTGCAGATTCTTTGGCTGGCCGAGTCTGCATCATCAATATGGCAGCTCTTTCTCTTCGAGAAAAATTCAACATTGACTTTAATACTGAATTTCTCCCAACAACAGACTATATAGAAATGCGCAAGAAATCAGTAATACCATACGAAAACCTGTGGAATCATATCTGGCGGGGAAGTATGCCTGAACTAGCAGATGCATCTATCGAATGGGAACCGTTTTATCGGTCTTATATCCGCACTTATCTTGACCGGGATGTGGCTGACATTATAAACACAAAAAATCTCGTTAAATTCCACAACTTCATGCAATGCATAGCCGCTCGTGTCGGGGAACTGTTTAATGCAGATAGTCTCGCCCGTGATGTTGGTGTCACAAGTAAAACTATTGCAGAATGGACAAGCATACTGGAATCTTCCGGCGTAATCAGACTTTTACAACCTTATGAAAAGAATGTTTCAAATAGGGCTGTAAAAACTCCAAAGATATACTTTATGGACACAGGCTTAGTTTGCTTCCTTGTTGGCTGGACTTCTTCCCAAGTCGCAATGAATGGAGCTATGGCAGGTGGACTTTTTGAAAACTTCGTTGTCAGCGAGATAATCAAATCTTACTACAATGCCGGGCATGAAACAGAAAAAATTTATTTTTACCGCGACAAGGACAAAAGAGAAATAGATTTAGTCATTGAAAAAGATAATACCCTTTACCCTATTGAAATAAAAAAATCGGCTCGCCCAGGAATTGAAATGGCAAAGCATTTTCCAGTACTCTCAAAAATTGCTGGCACTTCTGTAGGTCAAGGCTGTATTATATGCCAATGTGATAAACCAAAGTATTTAAGCGATGATGTAGTTTCCCTACCGATTGAATACATCTAATTCTTTCCGACTATTTTGGAGTCTGACTCCAAAATAGTCGTTTTTTTTCTTAGTTCTAAGATAAATTATGTACTAATTGAAATATTTTTCAAAATCTCATATACTCCTTTCATAAACAAAAATCTTGCCTGCCCAGGTAAGGATTTGTTTTGAAAGAAAAGGAAGAATTTTCTAGACTTGACCCGGACAGCTCGCACACATTCAGATGGCTTGCGCTGCTCAACTGGGTTGTTCCAATCTGCCTTGTAATCACAGGGCTTATAATCACGACACAGAAATTTGCACCTCTCATGAACTACGACCCGCGCGTAGTCGGAAAGCCTGCCTTCATCTTCAAAAACGGATACAGGCTCTACAATCCGCTCGTGTTCCTCATCGGGATGATGAAGTTCGCGTTCAATGACACATATTCGTACTACTTTTTTCAGGCAATTCCTGCTACCTTCATCTGGCTTTCGCTTGCGGCACTGACTTTCGTAATCACAAGCATCCTCTTAAGTTGCCATCAGAAAAACCAGCACATTCATGGAACTGCACGCTATGCGACACGAAAGGATTTAAAAAACTTCGGTATGCTCCAGCGTCACGGAGTAGTCTGCGGAGAACTTGCCGAAGCTAAGATTCCCTACAAGATTGATGTCGAGAAGGCAGCCCTTACACTCCATTGCAAAAAGCCTGCACCTCTTGTCTGTCATTCGGGAAGAACAAACACGCTGATGATTGCTCCTACAAGAAGCGGGAAAGGCGTTTCAACCGTAATTCCGACCTGTCTGAACTACGGCATTCCGTACAAGGCTTACGACAAGAAATCACACAAGAAAGTTATAAAAGGGCGAGGCTCAATGGTTATCTTTGATCCGAAAGGCGAGAACTGGGCTGCGACTGCGGGCTACCGCTCAAAATTCAGCAAGGTAATCCCGTTTCGTCCTCTCGACCCGAACGACAATACAGCCCATTACAATCCGATTTGGGAAATCCCTGATTCCCCGAGCGAGGCTTTTAGCTGGGCGGACAGTATCGGAGAAATCTTCTTCGGCGGAGACACTGCGAAGGCCGCCGCTGACGGAGCAACCCAGTATTTCAACAACACGGCACGCGATATTTTCTCCGGGGTCGTGCTTCATGTCCGTTTCTGTAAATCAATTCCGTGGAAAGAAAAGAACCTTGCGACAGTCCTTCATATTTTCTCAAGCGCAACAAACGATGATGAGAAAAAAGCCGGAGCACCAAACGCAAATCCGCAGAATCAGAACGGAGAAAACGGCGGACCGGGAGCCAAGATGCTCGAAGAGCTTATCAACTCTGACCACGGAAACGAAAAGATCCATCAGCTGATTGTTGAGGCTGCGAACAGAAGCAAGATTCAGACTCCGAAAGAGCGGGCTTCCACCTACTCTACTGTATTCAGCAAAATCTCGCTTTTTCAGGATCCGCTTCTTGCTCAAGCAACGGCATACTCTGATTTCAGCGTGGATGATTTCATCAACTCAAAGAACGGAATCAGCCTGTACCTCATCGTGCCGTACAACCATATAAAGCGAATAAGCCCTGTCTTCAGAATGATTATCACATTCATGATCAAAAAATTCAGTGCGGGCGAGACAAACGCAAACGAAGTGAAGCTAAAGATTCCGTGCCTCTTCCTTCTCGACGAATTCCCCGTCCTAGGATTTTTTCCTGACATCGCGTTAAATGCTGGAATTTTGGCAGGTTATGGGGTCACTTTCTTTATTGTCTGTCAGGCACTCAATCAGATTGTCGATGTCTACGGTGAAAACCACCCATTCCTCGACCACTGTAAGACAATCATCCTCTACGCACCAGGCTCAATCAAAGACGCACGGACTTTCTCTGAATCAATCGGAAACCGCTCCGTCCTTCTGGATAACATCAGTGCAAGCGGTTCGAAGTTTCAGGCAGGATTCTCAAGCTACTCCCGCTCAAGTCAGGAGACAAGCACAACGCTCATAAATCCTGACGAGCTTATGAAGCTGGAATTCAGCAGGGCAATAATCATGAACCAGGAAATGCCGCCGTACAAGGGAAAGAAGGTCGTTTACTACGAAGACCCTCGCTTCAAAAACAAGGCATTCCTCGAAATCCCAAGCATGGACTGGATTCGCCGTCAGATGAAGTCTCTTCCGAGCAACAAAATCAAGCACAAGGACGAAAGTCCGATTGCAAAAACAATCAAAGAAGTCGAGAGCGTGAGCATATCGCGCCTTGTCCCGGCGAATTATGACCCGTTCGGAACAGAAACAGCATAAGGAAAACAAATGGAAAAAGACGAACTTGCAAAACACGACCATACGAAAAATGTCCGCTTCACTCCTCGACTTGTAGAGCTTATCGAAATGAAGGCAACGGAAAAGAACACGACATTTTCTGAAATCGTCCGCATTGCCTGTATGGACTACCTTAACAACGAAATCTCGGACGCACAGCTTATCTACGCTTCGCTGAACGACAGCAAGCAGAAACTGCGTTTCCTGGAAAATAAGACGGAGCTTCTTGCGGTTTTCATCATGGAAATGGCAAGAAGGATGATTAAGACGCTTCCGAACCGTCAGAGCGTGAGCGATGAAGTCGCTGAACTTGAATTCCAGAAATTCTTAAACGACAGCACACTCTCGCTCAAAAAGCAGCACGGCGGATTACTGGAAGCAATGGTTTTGGACATATACCAGAAGTCCGGGGAGGAAAACTAATGGCTTCGATTGACGGGTTCCAACAGCAGGTTAAACAAGACAAATGGATACGCAACCTGGAAGATGATATGAATCTGGTCATCCCCTTCATCGAAGACAAAAGAGTAACAGATATTGCCATTGGAATTGGCGGTGAACTCATCGTTGAGAGCATGGGAATCGGAAAGCAATTCACTGGCATTTTCTTTGATGATGCCACGACGACCAGAATCATCTATGCCTCGGCAGCCGTACTGGGAGTTACCATTGACCCGAACAACCCGATTGTTGAGGGTGTTCTTCCGAACTGGAAAATCCGAATTGAAGGAATCCTTCCGCCGCGGGCAACAGAAAACCCGATGTTCTTTATCCGTCGCCCACCTGCAGAAGTCTTTCCGCTCGAAAGCTATGTGGAAAGAGGCCGGATGACACAGGAACAGTTTGACCTTCTGGTAGAGCATATCCAGAAACGAAGCAACATCATCATCGGAGGTGAAACAGGATCAGGTAAAACGACTTTGCTGAACGCAATCATAGACAAAATGCGTGAGTTCACCCCTAACGACCGCTTCTACATCGTAGAAGACGCAGGAGAAATCCAGTGCAAAGCCCGCGACAGAGTTCCAATCTGGGCGGCAGGGAAAGACACGCTCAAAGCGGTAGGAATTGCACTTCGCTGTAATGTCTCAAGAATCATTTT
>CALGGS010000069.1 GCA_937915735.1 uncultured Treponema sp. | reverse complement strand
TTTTCCCCATCATCAAAAATGACGGAAACATCAAAGCTCATTTGTAGCTGATTCATGATTATCTACAGTAAGTAATGAAAAGAAAAGCGATTTTCGGCAATTAAAGACGATAAATTTTTGTTATATCTGGAAAATCGTTAAAAGTTAATAAATTTATTTACTAAAAGTAAAGGTTGCCGAAATACTGCCTGCACGAGGCAGGCAACACGGAGGTTGCGTTGTTGTATTTGGAAAAAACAGCCGATAATCTTTGTATGAACAGACATTTATTTTTAGCCGTCAAGTGCTTTTTTTTCTTTTCTGTGATTTCTTTAGTGACTTCACTCTTTTTTTCCTGCGTGACTCCGCCACAAAAAGAAGAGTGTTCCCGTGAGCTTTTAGGAAACGGAATCAAAAATTCAGGGCAGCTCGTTAAATTTTTTATGACTCATAAGAGTGATGGAGATGAGGAAAAGGCGAGTCGTCTCGCAAAATTTTATGTGGAGGAAGCGGCAATCGAAGGAATCAATTCTGATGTCGCATTCGTTCAGATGTGCCTTGAAACAGGTTTTTTGGGCTTTGGAAACCTTGTATTGCCCGAGATGAATAATTTTTGCGGGCTTGGCGCGATGGATGCCGAACACCCCGGAGAATATTTTGAAAGCGAGCAGATTGGCGTGCGCGCTCACATTCAGCATTTGCAGGCCTACGCAACTACAGCCGAAGTTTCCCTCAAACAGGAGTGCGTAGACCCAAGATACAGCTGGCCGCACAAGGCAAAATTTGCCCGCACTGTGGATGAGCTTGCCGGACACTGGGCTACTGACAGCGAATACGGCGTAAAGCTCAATAATCTTTTGTCAGAGCTTTCTGGTTTTTAGGCAATAGTAGTTCCGACATATTCCTTGTTTTCAAGAATTGCCCTGGTATTCTCAATGTTTTTTCCGCCGGCACAGATGACTTTTAATCCAAGCTCCTGTGCTTTTTTGCTTGCGATTGGGTCAAAGGGGCAGTTTTTTCCAGGAACCCATTCGTCTCCGACCATTTTTCTAAAATCTTCCCAAGAAATCGTGTCGAGAGGCTTTGCATCTGGATTCTTTCTCGGGTCATCAGTGTAGACCTTTTCGATGTTCGAGAGATTTACAACTGTGTCTGCACCGAATTTTTCTGCCAGAAGAACGGCATCGTTGTCGGTAGAAAAGCCCGGTTTCCAGCCAGCGGCAAGCAAAATCTTTCCTGTGAAATCCTTTGCGACAGTCGGGTCTGTCACGACATCTTCCTTGCACAAATCTCCAAAACTTGCCTTTACGAACTGGGCGTTCAACCGAGTCGCCATAATTCCAATCCAGTCAGCCGCCGCCGTTCCGTCATTTTCTGCAGTTTTAGTAACTTCCCTGAATGCTTTCTGATAGATTCTTGCAGGACCGCCGCCGCCAACGACCAGAATTAAACGGTCATTGCTATTTTTAGAAAGAAAATCCTTTACCATTGAGACGAATCGAGATACAAATTCCGTGTCAGGATATTCCGGGGCAACGATTGAGCCACCGACTGACAAAACTTTCGTAGACATATTTTATCCTCCAAATTTAATTTTTCGAAGTTCCCTGTATTTTACCATTTTACTATTAAAATTCAAATTCTTCAGTCCTGACTTTTGATTCAATTTTGTTTTCATATTCGTCGTCCAGAAGAGAGAAAAAATCAAGCTTAGTCCGCTTTTCAATTTCGTCTATTGAAACTGCGTAGTCAAAAAGATTTTTCGTGCATTTTTCATTCGGAAAAACAAAGCCTATTGCAACCGCCCCGCTTGCATCCTCCGGAGTTTTTTTGTCATTTTCATCCTCATAAAGGGGAGCCAAAATCACTTTGTAGTAAAATTCCGGAACAGTAACATTATTTTCGCCGATAGAAGCATATTCTGCCTCCGGCTTTTCAAGAATCGGGCCTGAAACGACATAAACCCTCCCGAATTTCTTTGCCCAAAGACGCACATCGCTTTCCAAATCCTTCCAGATTCCACGGTTAAAGCTTCCCGCCTGCGGGCTCATATTGCTCATAAAAAAAGTCTCGCTCATCGCTTGTTCGCTAAAGCTCATATCAGCGGCGGGCGTAAGGTGTCCCCTGTCAAAGCCGGAGCCCTTGTAGTCTGCAAGGCTTGCCGAAGCCGTAAGAATTTCAGGATCAGGCCGGAAATCATTCGAACGAGAGGCATTTTTTACAAGCTGTTCCTCAGTCAGGCAGTAAGCGCTCCATTCTGCCTGCTCATAGCTTTCCCTGTAACAGATAGAATAATTCTCAAAATCCCTGATTTGATGGTCGCTTTCGCCGTGAAGCCCTGCGCAAAGCGGACGCTCAAGATTTTTCTGAAAAGAAACAAGCTTTTTCGCCTTTGGGGCTTCTTGTCTTTCCTCGCTTTGTTTTATTTTAGCGTGATTTCCTCTTTCCTTAGCTTGCTTTTCCTCGGTGTGACTTTCTTCAGTTTGTCTTTCGTCAATTTGAAGTGAGATTTGACTGATTTTATTTCTGAACTCTGGATTTGTCTTGTAAGAATAGAAGGCGAGTGCTAGAAAAATTGCCAGAATCACGAGAAAAATTCCAAGTGAAGTGCCGTTTCTTTTAGTTTTTTTAGATTTTCTTTTTTTTGCCATAAGAATATTCTATCATAAAACGCCCTTGTCCGAAAACTCAGGTGCCTTGTTTATCTTTTTTATTATTTATTCTATAATTTCCGTATGCTTACGATAATTTTTGGAATAGCGTGCATAGCCTTTACATTCTTCGCTTGTCTGCCTCAAGGCCTTGGCTGGGGAGACGAGGTTCTCTTCGTTTTAAAAGGCGCTGCCCCTGTACTTGCGGCGTTTATCGGCCTCCTCGCCATTTTAATCGGAATCGCCGATATTCGTGACCGAAACGAAGCAAGACGGGAAGAAAAATTAAATAACGAAAAATAGCTTTTGTATCTTGAGCCAATTTTCTCGCTTCCGCCCTTCCACGCTTCGCTAGCGCTCATTGCCAGGCCAGCCTGGCAACTAAAGGCGTTCCACGGCGGAGGCTACATTTACTCTTCATAAATCAATTCCCTTGTTTTTTTGCGCTCTGCTTTTCTTCTTTTTTTTCAAAAAATCTATTGATTAAAAACTCCATAAATTCTATACTTTGTATCCCCGTATATTCATTTACTTGCGACTGCTCATCGCCAGTAAAGTGCCGATTTGAAGATGCAAATCAATGACGCACAAAGAATCTATATTTTAAGGTTAGAAAAATGAAAACCATTTTCGTAAAAGAATACGATCAGAAGCGCGACTGGTATCTTATCGATGCCGCAGGACAACCACTCGGTCGCGTTGCAGCAAAAGTTGCTTCTATCCTTCGCGGAAAGAACAAACCAACTTACACACCAAACCAGGAAATGGGTGACTATGTAGTCATCATCAATGCAGAAAAAGTCGCAGTTTCAGGTAACAAGCGCACAGATATGCTTTACCGACACTACACTGGCTTTGTTGGCGGCTTGCGTTCTTTCACTTTCGAAAAATTGATTGAACGCCACCCAACTGATCCGTTGGCACGCACAATCGCTGGTATGCTTCCTAACGGCAAGCTCGGCCGCCGTCTTATGGGAAATGTTAAAATCTATGCTGGTTCAGAGCATCCACACGCAGCTCAGAACCCAAAAGTTATCGAACTTTAATAGGAGTCTATCATGGCAGTAAAAAATATTGCAATCGGAACAG
>CALGGS010000068.1 GCA_937915735.1 uncultured Treponema sp. | reverse complement strand
TTTTTGACACTTTTGCGCGGATTTCCGCGGCAGAATTGTGCTTTGTGTTCACGCTGTAGATTCCCACTGCCGCCATTGCGATATTGTGCTGCTCGTACACTTCCGAAGTTATCTTCCGAGTTACCACATCGATTTTGTCTGCCGTCCAAGTGTCAGGCACCTCAATGTGGATTGAGCCAATGTGCCTGTCCGGGCCATAATCGTTCAAAATCAAGTCGAATGCACCATGAATCTCCGGGTCGGAAGAAACCACCGTCTTCTTAATTGCGTGGGAAATTTCCGCATCCACACGCTCGCCCAAGATTTTGCTCAATGTTTCCCGCAATATTTCAATGCCGGATTTGATGATGGCAAGGGCGATGATAACACCCAAGTACGCCTCAAGGGAAATGCCTGACAAAACGAACACTGCCGCCGCAAGAAGCGTGGATGCCGAAATTATCGAATCCATAAGGGCATCCTGACCGCTTGCCACGAGGGAATCAGAATTCACTTTTTTGCCGGTGCGCTTAACGAAAAGACCCAGTAAAATCTTTACGATGACGGCTGAACTTACGATAATCAGAGCCGCGCTGGTGTAGTCAGGCGTGCTGGGATTAATGATTTTTTTGACCGATTCAACGAGGGAAGTAATACCTGCATACAAAATAATGACCGCAATCACCAGTGCCGAAAGGTATTCTGCCCGGCCGTGACCGAAGGGGTGCTGTTTGTCGGCGGGCTTTCCTGCCAGCTTGGTTCCGATAATCGTGACGACGGAAGAAAGCGCGTCGGTAAGGTTGTTCACCGCATCCAAAACGATGGCGATGGAGTTTGAGAGCAAGCCGACCAGCGCCTTGAATGAAGCCAGGGCAATATTGGCCACGATTCCAAGAATACTGGTGCGGACGATGATTTTTTCACGATTTTCAGCAAGCATATAATCTACTATACTGTTTTCTTCAAATTTCGGATATAGTCAACTGCACTTAAGCCTGCAAGACCGCCCTCATAGACTGCCTTGCATACCTGTAGGAGTCCGCCGTTTGCGTTTCCGCATGAGAAGATTCCCGGCGCGTTGGTAGCCATTTTTTCGTTTGCGGCGATAGAGTCTCCGTTGAGCATGAGACCGAGCTTTTTCGCAAAATCAGCGGCTCCTGCGCTTCCCAGGGCGACAAATACGCCGTCTAATGACAGGCTTTCTCCGTCAGCGAATGTTACGCCGCCGACTTTTGTGCCATCCGCATTTGGAATGACTTTTGTGACTTTTCTTGTATCGATTTTGATTTTTCCTGCGATTGATGAATCCCCGGCAATCGCTGTCTTGACTTCGCTTTCATCTTTTCCGTCAGTGAGAATCGTTACGCTTTCTGCGATGTGTGCAAGATGCGTGGCTTCTTCGACTGCAAATTTTCCGTTTCCGATGACGGCCACATTTTTTTTGCGGTAGAAGAATCCGTCGCAAACCGCACAGTAAGAAACGCCCTTCCCTTCAAAATCAATGATGCCTTCGATAGCGGGGCGGAGTTTTTTGTTTCCTGTGGCGAGAATGATTGCAGGTGCGCTCAATTCCTTTTCGCCCGCTTTGACAGAATACTGGGTCTGGGGCGGGGGAGCGAGAAGCTCTATGTGAGTGACTTCGGCTTCGATTACCTCAATGCCCAGGTTTTTAGCCTGTTGAATTCCGTTTTTATATAAATCTGGCCCCGTGATTCCTTGTGGGAAACCGTAGTAATTGTCGATTTTGTGGGCTTTTTCCAGCTGGCTTTCGCCCGCGTAGATAAGAGCCACATTCAGGTTTGCACGTTTTGCATACAGGGCGGCTGAAATACCTGCGGGCCCTGCGCCGATGATGATGATGTCATAGCTCATGGTATAGTCTCCTTTATAGTGCGCAGTTGAAAATTACAATAATGCGGCGATTTTGTCATCGATTTTCTTGGGTTCAACGGTGGGCTCAAAGCGGTCAACGACAGCGCCCTCCCGGTTTACAAGGAATTTGGTGAAATTCCACTTGATGTTGGCGTTGTTCTTAAAGTCAGGGTCGATTTTTCCAACGACTGCATTCATAAGCGCCCCTTTTACGCCGGTAAAGCCCTTGAATCCCTGCTGGCTTTTTAAGTAGGTAAAGAGGGGAAGCTCATTCTCGCCGTTCACTTCAATCTTCTTGAAGTTGTCGAAGCTGGTCTTGTATTTCATCTGGCAGAATTCGTGGATTTCCTCATCGTCTCCCGGAGCCTGATGGCCGAACTGGTCGCAGGGAAAGTCCAGGATTTCCAGGCCCTGGCCGTGATATTTCTGCCAAAGCTCTTCCAGGCCTTTGTACTGGGGGGTAAAACCGCAGCCGGTCGCCGTGTTGACAATGAGAAGTACCTTGCCCTTAAAGTCCGCCATGGAAACATCGTTTCCCTTTCTGTCTTTTACCGTGTAATCATACAGTGTCATAAAGAATCCTCCGTAAAATTAAGTTGAATACAACCTAACTATCGTAACTATATTGCATCCAATATAGTTTGTCAACAAAAAAGTGTTTTTTTATGCCTTATTTGCCTTTTTGCATGAATCGGGCTATAATTCCTTCCGTTATGACAGAAGGTGCACTGGCACATGGCGTGCTTCCAGAGACAGTCCGCTCGCAGGCGGCAGATGCCGTTGAGCTTGAGGTAGAGATTCCTGCTGAATGCGATTACTTTGACGGGCACTTCCCGGAAATGAAGCTGCTTCCTGCTGTGGCCCAGATTGACTTGGTGACGCTGTATGCGGCCCGCTACTTCGGGGTAAGCCGGGCGGTAAAAAGTGTCAGAAGGTTTAAGTTCTCGGAGAAGATTTTTCCCGGCACCAGGGTGGTCTTTTCCCTTTCCTTCAACAGGGAGAAGGCCACGGTAACTTTTAAGCTGACGGATGCGGCTTCCGGGACGGCCTATTCCAGCGGAAGCTACTCGGCCCTGTAATTTTTTTTTGTTTTTCCTAGCATGTTTTCGTAGAATGTGCTACACTCGGCTCATGTTAAAAGGTCGTCATCTTATACAGCCGAGTGATCTA
>CALGGS010000067.1 GCA_937915735.1 uncultured Treponema sp. | reverse complement strand
TTTTCGATTTTAAACACAATTTTCTTGTGAGTGACGAAAGTCGATATTTGGGCTAATAACTTACTTATTTTTGATTTTAAGCCCGTCTTTGAAGGCGTTTCCGACGATTTCGCCAATCACACGGTAGACATGAAAGGAAGCGTCGTACATAATCGGCTGAAGCTTTCCAAGGTCAATTTTTCCGTCCGTTAAGATTGACTCGTCAACTTGCTCGGCGACAATTTTTCCGGTGAGCATTTCTTTTTTTTCGTCCCATTCTTCGACTTCACATTCAAGAACCAAAGGATATTCTTCGATGATTGGTGCGTTTACATGAGTGCTTTTGTGAACATGCACTCCGGCCTTTTCGATTTTGTTTACATTTTTTCCTGATTCAACTCCGAAATAATCAGAAATCTCGACCGTATTTTTTGTCGCAAAAGCGATTGTAAAAGCCCCCGTCTTTTTTAAGTTTTCAGTCGTTTTGTGAGGGGCAAGAAAAAGCGAGATTTTCTCGTAATCAGACTGAATTCCCCAGGCCGCATTCATTGCGTTGGGAACTCCATTTTCGTCAAATGTACCAATAACAAAAACGCCTTCCGGTACAATAACTGCATGCTTTGAATCAAATTCCATTTTTTTCTCCTCTTTTCTATAGATTTTTCTGGCTTTATGATATAATTTTTTTGTCTCCAGCGACAAGTATGGTAATTTTAAATGTTTTTTTTCAAAAAGTCTTTTAAATTTTCAGTTTTTTTTCTCTTCCTGCCATTTTTTGCCTTTTCATCTGACAATTTTTCTGACAAAAAGCTTTTACCTCGATCGGAAATTTTTTTTACTCAGATGGAAAATTGCTATGAGCTTTCCCTTGTCGGAGTCGAACCGAAAAATCTTCAGATTGAACTGCCAGACCTTCCTTCAGGCGTAAAGTTTTCATCATCAAAAAAAGAAGAATTTGTTTCTGAGCGTGGGGAGAGGGGAACTCTTCTTTCGCTGTGGTTTACTTTTTCTGAAAGCGGAGAGAGCCACATCCCCCCGCTTTTTGCAAAAATAAACGGAAAAAATCATTATTTTGAGTTTGAAAGCGTTTTTGTGCACGAAAATCCCGCCCTTATTTCGCCAAAACTCGAAATAGAATTTAAAAATCAAAAAAATCTTACGGATAAAAATACTTACACCTTTAAAAAAGGCGAAAAAATCACTTTTTTACTGAATGTACGATATGCGGTGCAAATCCTGTCATTTAAATGGACTCTCCCAAAGAATTCAATTTTTCGAGAGGTTGAGAGGGCAGATTTTGCGAATGGAAAAGAAAAATTAACGGAATTTTCTTATGACACAAAAAATCTTGCTCGCTTTGAATGGCAAATCTTAAAATCTGGGGCTTATTCTCTTCCAGAAATCACCGTTGAGGCAGTAACTTTTAATGGTGAGAAAAGAGTGCTTGAAGAGCCAAAAAATGTAAAAATCATCGTGACTAATCAAAATGAACCTTCAGAAAACAAGACTTTGTCACTTTTTTCTGGCAGGCAGAATGATATTTTTGAAAACGCATTTAAAAATCCTGATTCTGAAAATGAACCGACTGGCAAAAAACAGATAAATCTTGTCTCTGAGCGGGAAAAATACGAAAAGCTGGCAAGAAACACAAGACTTTCTTTCTTTGAGAAGCATTTCGGAAAAAAACAGGCGATTTTTGCCGGCGGACAGGTAAAGCAGGTTCCAGAGGACAAGGCTGTCGGTCAGAAATTCGAAGGCGGCGAAAAAGTAAAAATTAAAGAAAAAACGGCCTTCTGGTCATTCGTAGAAGGCGAGCAATTTTCAGGCTGGACAAAAAATGATAATCTGATAGAGCTTGAATAGAATGGAGTAAATTATGGATTTTGGTGATATTTTGGCACAGTGGGACGATGTGCAAAAAAGCGAAAAAACGCGCTCTAAAGAGAAAGCCCGTGTTCCTCAGGTTTCGCACAAAATGGCAAACGCTCCAACTGCCGAAGAAAAGGCTGCTCGGAAAAGAGCAAGGCTGGAAAGTGAGGGAAGAACTTATGAAGAGCAGATGGAACGGGAATCAAAACAGACTGTAAATCCGATGGAGCTTTGGCTTCGCCGATACGGCGTCACCGACAAGGATAAGGCTGCTGATGAATATGCCGAGAGGGCAAAAATGGAAAGCAGGGAATATCTTCGCACAATGAGACCCGAAGCAAGAATTGATTTGCACGGACTGACGCGGGAGGAAGCGTGGAGCAGGCTCACCTCGTTTGTAAATGATGCAGTTCGCCGCGGACTTAAAAAAATTCTGATTATTCACGGAAAGGGAAATCATTCAAATGGAAGCGACCCTGTTTTAGGTCCGATGGTCAGAACTTTTATTGAACAGAACAAAAATTTAGGCTCCTCAGGTCACCCCGACAGAAACATGGGCGGAAACGGCGCTACTTGGGTGATAATAAAATAAAGATAATGGAAACACAAAAAATCCCCCGTGTTGCACGGGGGAAAGGGAAGTTATTCTGTACTGTATGTAATAGAAATAGTCGGTTTTAAGCGAGTATACTTTCCACTTGGGACTCCTGTTCCTGTTGTAATGTAATAATCTCCGCTTGCAAGATTTAATGAGAATGAGCCTGTGTCAGTTCCTAAATCTTTATATACGGTACCATTAGAACCAATAATTGCACAACCTTTATTTCCAACCGTTGTACAAGCTACAGTGCAAGCTGAATCAAGATGGAACGCAAGATAATCTCCATAGTAAATATCAATCTGTTTGTCTGCAATAGAACTAGAATTTGAATTATTTACAAGACTAAATCCAATATTTGTAAATTTGCTTGAATATGAGCCAGCCAACAAGGTTGTAGTTGGATAAGTAATTGAGGCTGGCGTTGTCGTTGTCGTACTTCCGCTTGTCTCCGTATTTCCAGAGTCTCCGCTGTCGTCACTTGAGTCACCAGAAGATGATGAACTTGCGGAAATGCCCTGGGTGGCGGTGAGGCCGCTCGTGTAGGCGACAAGCTCATTGTTCAGCGTGTCGTTCTTCGCATAGCTTGCGTCATCTACGGAGTTGTCAAAGTTGTAGTAGTAGTCGCTTTCGTGGCGGCCAGAATATTTCAAGACATCCGCTTTTGCCTGTTCAGGCTCTGTCGGCGCGATAGTGACACCCATTCCGCTGTCACCGAGAGCAACATCAAAGTTGGAGTATTGTGTGCCACCAGATTTCGTGGTCACGTTTGCCGGAACCTGGTCGGAGCGGTTGTCGACTTCGTAAGCGTCGATGTTCGTCAAATCTGCGCCGGAAGTGAGTTTCGTTTGCCAGCCGCTCGTTGCGATGACTTTGATTTCTTTTACATTCATAGAGCAACTTGAGTTGACATTTGCGATTTCGATTGTTGTGTCTGTTGTGACAGAAACTTCTGTTTCATATTCTTTATAATCGGCAGATAAATCAATAGATGTCTTAGTGCCGTTTACAGAAAGCATCTCGCTCGTCCCAGTCTTGTCGCTTGAACCGCATTTTGCCTTTACGATGACTTTTGTGACATTCGCAGGGACATCAATATAGAATCCTGTTTTGCTCTTTGAAATCTGATAGTACGCTCCCTTCTTCGAAGCATCCTCGATAGCGATGAGGGAATTGTCCGCGATTTCGTCATCAGTATCGGTCACCTTCGAGTCATAAATTGTCCAAGTTCCGTCACCGTTGTCTGTTCCCACGGTCTCGTACCATTCCTTGTACTTGCCGAGTTCCTTATTGTTCGTGTAGTCGTACTTGTTCGTGATGTACTGGAATTTTACGCCGTTCGTGTTGTTCTGAACGAATTTGTTGTTGTAGGCCTTGATGACACCACCAGCTTCACCTGAGAAAGTTCCAGACCCCTGCGCATCTGTTCCCTGCTTTGAAGACATCATCGGGTCGTGGGCGTTTCGGAAGAAGTTCTGCTCGACAAAGCAGCTCGCCCCTGTCGTGACTCCGACGCCGTATTTTGCGTTTCCGTCGAAGTAGTTGTTGTAGACATGAACTGTCATCGTGCGGATGCGAGGGTGTCGTGAGTCTGAGTGGTCAAACCAGTTGTGGTGGTATGTGATGTAGTTC
The DNA here is from genome assembly GCA_937915735.1 of uncultured Treponema sp. Classification (GTDB taxonomy): domain Bacteria; phylum Spirochaetota; class Spirochaetia; order Treponematales; family Treponemataceae; genus Treponema_D. Next base: position 979 of record CALGGS010000067.1, on the reverse strand, counting down.
GGACCTGTCTCGCTCTTCATACCACAGAGAGACATCTTTCCAGAATCCCAGAAGTGGTTGTAAGCGATTGTCGTATATTGCTGGTCGTCCTTCAAGTCCATAGAGCCGTCGCCCTTCACCTGATCGCCATCGCTACCTGCATCCCCGTAGAAATAGTCGCAGTTGTGAATCCAAGCGTATTCTCCTGCTTTGAGAGAAACTCCGTCACCGTCCTTACCGCCACCCCACTTCATGAGACCAAGGTTGGAGACTTCGATATATTCGCTCTGGAAGGCTGCGACTCCAGCTCCGTACAGTGTAGCGTCGTGTCCTACACCCTCGATTGTCACCTGGGAAGCGCCTTTCACGCCAATCGCATACGCTGACTTCATGTCAGCGCATGAAAGATCATTGCTTTCAGCTTTTACGGTTCCAATGATTCGGATATCAACAGGATTTGAAGTATTCTTCGTCTTGATTGCCTGAGTGATGTCCTGAATGCCTGTGTATGACTTCCCGCCGATTGTGGCGGTCACAGTCTTTTTGTTTCCCTGAGTGAGGTAGATGACGATTGCGTTGTCCTTGAGCGTACCGTCCGCCTTGTAGGCGCCAGGTGTCGTTGTTGCACTTGGAGCGAATGCGAATCCACTTCTGTCGTGATCGACTACCTTCATCGATGCTGTCGAGTATTCGCTTGTGTTTTCAGTCCCAACCGTACAAACCTTCATCGTATGCTCACCGGCGGCAAGACCGAGAGCGTCAGCACGGACAACCTTCGAGAGCGTCTTCTTCGTCCATGTCACCTGCAGGTCCGCGTTTTCGCTCTGTTCGTAGTATGTGTAGGTGTCGTAGTAGCGGATGAGCGGCGCGTCGATTTCCACATCATCGCAGAGAACCTTGTACGTCGCGCCCTCAACCTGCTCAAACACGATGTAGGCGCTGTTGAGCCAGCCTTCGCTCTTCACGATGTTCACCGTAGCGTTTGAAACATCGGCGGTTG
>CALGGS010000066.1 GCA_937915735.1 uncultured Treponema sp. | reverse complement strand
TCTTGCAGCACACCACTTCAAAATACGCTGATGTTGACATCGTAATCATCGCGGCCTGTGGTGAGCGAGCTGGTGAGGTCGTCGAGACTTTGACTGAGTTCCCTGAGCTCAAAGACCCGAAAACAGGCAAATCTTTGATGGAGCGAACAATCATCATCTGTAACACTTCATCAATGCCTGTTGCTTCACGAGAAGCTTCGGTTTACACATCAGTTACTCTGGCAGAATACTACCGTCAGATGGGCTTGAATGTCCTTCTTCTGGCTGACTCAACATCCCGCTGGGCACAGGCTTTGCGAGAAATGTCAGGCCGCTTGGAAGAGATTCCTGGCGAGGAAGCATTCCCGGCTTACATGGAGTCTTACATCGCAGCATTCTACGAGAGAGCCGGTCAGGTTCGCCTTTCAGACGGAAGCAAAGGTTCTGTCACAATCGGCGGTACGGTTTCTCCTGCTGGCGGTAACTTCGAGGAACCTGTTACTCAGGCAACTCTTAAAGTTGTCGGTGCATTCCATGGTCTTTCACGAGCTCGTTCTGATGCCCGTAAATATCCTGCAATTGACCCGATTCAGTCATGGTCTAAATACACAGGTATCATCGAACAGAACAAAGTTGAATACTGCTTCAATGTTCTCAAAAAGGGTGTAGACGTAGGTTCAATGATGAAGGTTGTCGGTGAGGAAGGTACATCTCTTGATGACTACCTTGTTTACCTTAAGGAAGAGATGCTTGACGCAGTTTACTTCCAGCAGAACTCATTCGACGCAATCGACGCTAACGCAACTGTCGAGCGACAGAAATATGACCTTGACAAGTTGATTAAGATTCTTGGTTCTGATTTCACACTCTCAGACAAAGACGAAGCGAGAACTTACTTCAACCAGCTCCGCCAGAAGTTCCTCGACTGGAACTACACTGAGTTTGAAAGCGATGACTTCAAGAAACTCGAAAAAGAAATCGATGATTTGTATGCTTCAAAATCAGGCAAACTGAACGCAGAAGCAGAGAATCTTCTCAAAGCATAGGGGGACGGTGAATAGATATGAATAAGGTATACAATAAAATCGAATCTATTACAGGTTCCGTAATCACAGTAAAAGCAGAGGGCGTTAAATACAACGAACTTGCAGAAATCACCACACGGTTCGGAAAATCTCTCGCTGAGGTCAACAAAATCGACGGTGACACAGTTTCACTGCAGGTTTTCGCAGGCGGACGAGGTGTCTCAACAGGTGACCAGATTCGCTTCCTTGGAAACGAAATGCGCGTTTCTTTCGGCGACGACTTGATGGGACGAATCTTCAACGGTTCGGGTGAGCCACGCGACAACGGGCCGGCTCTTACAGAGAACATGAAGCCAATCGGCGGTCCTTCTGTAAACCCTTCAAAGCGTATCCTCGCTGAGCGAATGATGCGTACCAACATTCCGATGATTGATATGTTCAACACTCTGGTCGTTTCTCAGAAACTTCCAATCTTCTCTATCTCTGGTGAACCTTACAACCAGCTCCTTGCACGAATCGCTATGCAGGCTGAGGCTGATGTAATCGTTCTCGGCGGTATGGGTCTTAAATACGACGACTTCCTTTACTTCAAGAAGACTCTGGAGGACGGCGGCTCTTTGAGCAAGACAGTCATGTTCATCCACACGGCTGCTGACCCGACCGTAGAATGTATCAAGATTCCAGATATGTCACTGGCTGTAGCGGAGCAGTTCGCTTTGCAGAACAAGGACGTTCTCGTTCTTCTTACCGACATGACTTCTTACGCAGACGCTATGAAGGAAATCGCCATCACACAGGAGCAGGTTCCTTCAAACCGTGGTTATCCTGGAGACCTTTACTCTCAGCTGGCTGCCCGCTACGAAAAGGCTGTTGACTTTAAGGGAAGCGGCTCAGTAACAGTTCTTGCTGTAACTACAATGCCTGGTGACGACGTTACTCACCCGGTTCCGGATAACACTGGTTACATCACTGAAGGTCAGTACTATCTTAAGGGCGGACGTATCGAGCCTTTCGGTTCTCTTTCACGACTCAAGCAGAACGTAAACGGCAAGACCCGAAAAGACCACCGTGCCCTCATGGACGCCATGATTCGTCTTTATTCTTCTTATAAAGATACCCTTGAAAAGAAATCAATGGGCTTTATGATGAGTAAGTGGGACGAAAAGCTCCTTAAATACGGTGAAATGTTTGAGAAAGAAATGATGGACTTGTCTGTCAACATTTCTCTTGAAGGTGCTCTCGACTTGGGTTGGAAGATTCTTGCGGATTGTTTCGACAAAGACGAGACTGGTATTAAGTCTGAATTGATTTCTGAATTCTGGCCTAACAAATAATTTTTGCGGGGTAGATTGAATGGCTAAAATTAAGCTGACTAAAAATGAACAAAAGGCTCAGAAAGATGCGCTCAAAATGTATCAGCGTTATCTTCCGACCCTTACGCTCAAAAAGCAGCAGCTTCAATCTGAAATCAGAACTATCGAGCAGAAGGCAAATGAAGTCCGGGCACAGCGTGTCGCCCTTGAACAGGAATTCAAGGTGTGGATCAGCGTTTTCGGCGAGGAAGAGGCCTTCAAGCCAGGTATGGTTACTGTCCGCAATATAAAGAAAGGTGTCGGCAACATCGCCGGCGTTACGATTCCTGTTTACGAGGGAGCTGAGTTCGGTCGCGGTGACTACGATTTGTATGAGACGCCGCTCTGGATTGACTTGGCTGCCGACCGCATGGAAAAGGCTCTTTCTTTAGATTTGGAAGCCAGCGTTCTTGATGAGCAGGTAAGGCTGCTTTCTCAGGAGCTGCGCACTACAAGCCAGCGCGTAAACCTCTTTGAGAAGGTTAAGATTCCTGAGGCAAAGGCAAACATCAAAAAGATTTCGGTTTATCTTGGCGACCAGCAGGTAAGTGCGGTTGTAATCTCTAAGGTCTCTAAAAAGAAGATTGACCAGAGAAACGCCGCAGCCGCTGCAGCTAAGATGGTCGAAGAAGCAAAGGGGGCTCGCGCATGATAGTCCCAATGAAAAAAATCTCCCTTGTTGTTCTTGAAAATGAGCGCAAGGAATCGTTAAAGGCACTTAGAAAGCTTGGCGTTCTTCATGTCGAGGAAGTTCAGGGGTCAAGTGAGGAGCTTTCGGCCTATAAGGCTCAGAATGCTGCTGTTGAAAAGGCACTTGGAATTCTCACTGAGATAAAACTCGGCAAAAAAGAATCTGTCAAGCCGACTTTAATCGGAAAGGAAGCCGCCTATGACATTGCAAAGAATGTCATTGCGCTTACCGAAGAGAAAAAGTCTTGTTTCGATAAAATCACCAGCAATAAGGTGGAACTTGAGCGTTTTTCTGCATGGGGTTCGGTTAATCCTGCTGAATTCACCGAGCTGGCAGAAAAGGGCTTGAATCTGGCTTTGTATGAGATTCCTGCTGACAAGTATGCCCTTGTTTCTGACGAGGCAAAGACTATTGTCGTGGGAAGGGAAAAGGCTCAGGTAAGATTCGTTCTTGTAAGTGATAAGCCGCTTCTTGTAAACGAAAGACCTCAGGGAATTCCTGCGGAAGCCTATCAGGTGCCTCTTCCCAGAATCTCAACAGATTCTCTCAAAAAAGAAATTTCTGACTGCGAAAAGCGCATCTCAGAAATCGAAAAGGAGCTTAAGTCTAGTACCCAGTATGTTTCTTCATTAAAAGATTCTATTGTTGCGGTTTCAAAAGATATTGAGCTTGAGAATCTTTATTCAGGTATGGGCATCGAGGACAAGCTTTCATGGATTACGGGATTTGTTCCTGTGGATTCTATGGCTAAGTTCGAGACCTATGCAAAAGCTCAGAAATGGGCTTATGCGGCATCAGATCCAAGTGATGACGATGCCGTTCCGACAAAACTCAAGAACAACAAGCTCGTAAGTTTGATTTATCCGCTTACGGACTTCTTGGGAACTGTTCCTGGCTATCACGAATACGATATTTCAGGCTGGTTCCTGGCCTTCTTCACAATCTTCTTCGGAATGATTTTCGGAGACGGCGGATATGGTGCTTTGGTTACGGCCGTCGCGCTTATCTGTATTTTGAAGAGCCTTTTTGGTGGCAAGAAAGTTTCGCCAATGCTTGGCCTCGTCCTTCTTTTGGGAGTCGCGACCATGGTTTGGGGTGCTGTAACCTGTACATGGTTCGGCCTTACGCCTGAGCAGCTTCCAGAGTGGATTAAGAATCTCTCTGTGCCTCCGATTTCAAATGCCTATGCTGATGTTCAGTGGGTACCATTTTGGACTAATGATGCTTCTGCTGGTACACTCGGAACTGCACAGAACCTTCAGATTTTCTGTTTCACGCTTGCTCTTATCCAGCTTTGTGTGGCACATCTTAAGGGAATGGGGC
>CALGGS010000065.1 GCA_937915735.1 uncultured Treponema sp. | reverse complement strand
CAACTGTCAAATTTGATTGCATCTGAAGCATGTCTTTAACTCCTTAAGCTTATTTAGCTCTTTCGATGATTTCTGCAAGTCTCCAGCACTTGTCTTTGCTGATTGGACTGCATTCTACGATGCGAACTGTGTCACCAATGTGAGCTTCGTTCTTCTCATCGTGTGCCTTACACTTCTTTGTTCGTGTAACATATTTTTTGTAAAGGGTATCCATTTTTTTCGTATCGATTGATACAACGATGGTCTTGTCCATTTTGTCGCTAGTAACAAGACCAACGAAAGATCGTTTACCACCCTTTTTCTTCTGAACTACCTGTTCTGCCACGGGTCAGCTCCTATTTGTTTTCTCCGGCAATTTCTTTTGCACGGATAAATGTGTTCAAGCGGGCAATGTCGCGACGCATAGCACGCTTCTGCATAGGGTTATCTACATGACCGATTACCATCTGGAATCGGAGATCCATGTATTTCTGTTTAAGCTCATTTCGCTGTGCAACCAACTCAGCGTAAGAAAGCTCTTTAAAACTCTTTTTAGATTTTTTATCAGCCATTTCTTACTCCTTAGTCTTTAGTCGGTTTGAAAGCGATTTTAGTTTTGATAGGAAGTTTGCTAGCAGCAAGCTCTAAAGCTCGTTCAGCCAACTTAATATCAATTCCGCCAACCTCAAACAAAATTACGCCTGGTTTTACAACTGCTGCCCAGAACTCTGGAGCACCCTTACCTTTACCCATTCGAGTATCAGCAGGCTTTTTTGTAATCGGTTTGTCTGGGTAAACTCGAAGCCAGACATTGCCTTTTCGTTCGAGCTTACGGTTGATAGCAACACGAGCTGCCTCAATGTGCTTTGCACTCAACCAAACTGGCTCAAGAGCTACGAGAGCGATTTCGCCGAAGTCGATTGTATTTGCTCGTGTGGCACAGCCTTTGATTCTGCCGCGCTGTACCTTGCGGTGAATTACTCTTTTAGGACTAAGCATTTACTTTACTCCTTTGACTCAGCTTCTTTTTTGTCTGAAGCTTTTGACTCACGAGGTTTTCGGCTCTTTGCTTTGTCTGAACCTTCATTCTGTGAGCGGTCGTGACGAGGCTTTCTTACAAGCTGACCAGCATCTTCCTGAAGATCTTTGCCATATTTCATGCCATTGTAGACCCAAACTTTGATACCGATTTTACCGTATGTTGTATGTGCCTCGAATGTGCCATAGTCAATATCAGCGCGAAGAGTATGAAGTGGAACTCGTCCCTCTTTGTGCTCTTCAGAGCGTTTCATATCTGCTCCGCCAAGACGACCTGACAAGCGAATCTTGATTCCCTGTGCTCCGCCTTTCATTGCGTTAGCTGAAGACTGTTTGAGAGCCTTGCGGAATGAACCGCGACCAGAGAGCTGGCGACCAATATTCTGTGCAATGAGTGACGCATTGATGTCAGCGCGTTTGATTTCCTTAATCTTAATCTGAACCTTTTTGGTCAATTTAGACTGGATTTCGGCACTGATTTTTTCGATGTTAGCACCCTTTACACCAATAATAACACCTGGGCGTGCTGTATGAATTACGATAGTAACACGCTGCGGATGACGAACAATTTCGATTTCTGCGATGTCAGCATTCTGACATTCTGGCAAAGCACGAACCATATTGCGGATTTTCATATCCTCAATAACGAGGTCTGCATATTCACGAGGATTAGCATACCAGCGTGACTGCCAAGTCTTGTTAATACCAAGACGCAAACCGATTGGATTTACTTTCTGACCCACTTTATTCCCCCGCCTTCTCGTCAACAATGACGGTGATATGACACATTCTCTTTAAGAGCTGATCTGCTCGACCACGAGCGCGGAACCAAACTCTCTTGAGACGAGGACCTTCGTCAATGCGAATTTCCTTTACAAAGAGCATATCTTCATCGAGATTCTTGTTAGCGAACAGAGCGTTTGCTACAGCTGATTTAAGAGTACCTTTAATCAAGCGAGCACCTTTCTGTGGCATATTATCAAGAATTGCCAATGCTTCTGAGCATGACTTCTTATAGATTACACGAGCAACTGGGCGAACCTTTGTTGGTGATGCAATCAGGAATTTTGTAGTGGCGACATAACCTTTCTTTTCAGCCATAATATTCACCCCTACTTACCAGCTTTTTTGTCTGAACCGCCGTGGCCCTTGAATGTACGAGTTGGAGCGAATTCGCCGAGTTTGTGACCGACGAGGTTCTCCGTTACATAAACAGGAATCCATGACTTACCGTTGTAAACACTGATTGTGTTTCCAACCATCTCTGGAATGATTGTAGAGCAACGAGAATATGTTTTAATCATCTTCTTGTCTGACTCTTTGTTCATTTCAATAACTTTCTTATAAAGACTCTTTTCAATGAAAGGTCCTTTTTTAACAGATCTTGACACCGTTAACTCCTATTGATTTTGAGGACCCGCCACTACTTCTTACGACGAGAAATAATGAAACGGTTAGAAGTCTTTCGCTTATTGCGAGTTTTGTAACCTCTACATGGCTGACCCCAAGGAGTAACAGGAACATGTCCCTTACCAGCGCCTTCACCACCACCAAGTGGATGATCGACTGGGTTCATAGCCATACCACGAACTGTCGGACGAATACCGAGCCAGCGTTTTCGACCAGCTTTTCCGAGCTGAGCGTTCATTCTTTCTTCGTTTCCAACGATACCGATTGTAGCATAGCATTTGCCATGAATTCGGCGTGTTTCGCCAGAAGGAAGACGAACGATAACATACTCACCGTCTTTACCCTGAACTGTAGCACCAGCTCCAGCAGAGCGAACAAGCTGACCACCACGACCGAGGGTGAGCTCGATGTTGTGGATAGTGAAACCTGCAGGAATTGCTTCGAGCGGAAGTGCATTTCCGACAGTTGGAGCTGCATTTTCACCAGCCATAATTTTCTGTCCTACGACAAGACCTTTTGGTGCGATAATATAGCGTTTTTCGCCATCTGCATAAGCAACAAGAGCGATGTTAGCACTTCGGTTTGGATCATATTCAATTGTCTTGACAGTTCCAGGAATACCGTGCTTATTGCGTTTGAAATCGATTACGCGATACTTTCTTTTGTGACCGCCACCCTGATGACGAACGGTAATTCGTCCCTGTGAGTTTCGGCCTGCATTTGATTTAAGACCTGATACCAGTGTTTTTTCGGGTTTATCTGTTGTCAGTTCTTCTCTTACCAAATCAATACGGGTACGAGTACCTGCTGAATATGGTTTAAAAACTTTAAGAGCCATCTGGTTCCCCTTAATCTTCGATTAAACAATACTAAAGTTTTTGCGATTTTAACTAGAACTAAAAATCTAATTAAACGCCTTCAAAAACTTTAATCGTTTCTCCTGGAGCAAGCTTAACAGTAGCTTTTTTCCAGCTGGCAGTTCTTCCAGGTTTACCACGAACCCGTTTTTCCTTGCCACGAACATTTACAGTTGTGCAGTCCACAACTTTTACATTGAAGAGCTTTGCAACAGCTTCCTTAATCTGGAATTTGTTTGCACTTGGCGCTACTTTGAAAACATACTTGTTCTGTTCGCGCAAAGCAGTTGCTTTTTCTGAAAGCACAGGCTCAATAAGGACATCATGCATATCGATAAACATTATTTAGCCTCCGCAGTAGTAGCACCTGATTTTTTCTCATCAAGTTTAGTATAGAATTCTGAAAGATTTTTTGCAGCACTTTCAAGAACGATAACTTTTCTTCCGTAGAAGAGAGTGTGTGCCTGAAGTCGGTTGTATGACAAGAAATACAAATTCTGGATGTTTCTAGCAGCCTGTTTGATTTTCTGATCATCATCTTTCAAAATAAGAACTGTGCGTTCATCCTTCGCAAAGTTGTTAAGGATTTTTACCAAGTCCTTTGTTTTTCCGCTCTCGACTGTGAAATCTTCAACGACTGTAAGTCGGTCGCTCTGAGCCTGAAGGCTTAAGATTGATTTCATTGCAAGGCGTTTTTCTTTCTTTGGAATTGAGTAGCTGTAATCGCGTGGTTTTGGTCCAAAGATTGTACCGCCGCCAACATTAATTGGTGATTTTTTGTCACCACGGCGAGCGTGACCTGTTCCCTTCTGTTTGTACGGCTTAGCATTTGAGCCATGAACTTCAGCACGAGTTTTTGTACAAGCAGTTCCAACGCGCTTATTTGCTAATTCGTTTGTGATGGCGTAGTAAATGACATCTTCGTTTACAGGAAGTCCGAACACTTTATCATCAAGATTGATTGTGCGGAGTTCTTTACCATCGATTGAATAGACTTTCTTTTCCATTTGTACTTATCCTCTCGATTATTTTTTTACCGCAGACTTGATAATCAGCGTGCTTTTTTTATTTCCTGGAACTGCGCCACGAACCAACAATACTTTGAGTTCCGGATCGATTTTGACGATTTTAAGATTCTGTACCGTAACTCTTTCAGATCCCATTCGACCAGCCATTTTAATATTCTTCATGCTGTGTCCTGGAGTTGTACAATTTCCTGTACCACCTGCTTCTCGATGGAATTTTGAACCGTGTGAAGCACGACCACCGTGGAAGCCCCAGCGCTTCATAACGCCCTGGAATCCTTTACCTTTTGAAGTTGCTGTAACATCAAGGAAAGATGTTTTTTCGAACAATTCAAGACCAATCTGGTCTCCAACTGCAACTTCTTTTTCTGACTCGAAGTCTCTGAATTCTTTCAGAATTTTCTTCGGTGAAACATTTTCAGAAAACTGACCCTTGTATGCTTTGTTGACTTTTGATTCTTTCATATCGTCAAGACCAAGTACAACAGCATCATAGCCATGCTTTTCTTTTGTCTTAGTAGCAATCACGGTATTTGGTTCAACCTGAATGACGGTTACTGGTGTAAGATTACCATTCTCGTCGAATACCTGTGTCATTCCTACTTTTTTTGCAATCAGACCTTTCATTCTGATAACTCCTATAGAAGAAAACCTCGCTTTAACTCAATTTTCTTCTTTATCGGCCGCCATTCTGGGTCTACAGAACCGTACCGTTTTTTAACAGCAACCCGCCTGCAACGCAGTTAAGACTTACTGTTTGATTTAAGATTTTATGAAACCAAATAATTACTGTTTGATTTCTACGTCTACACCGGCTGGCAATTCAAGCTTCATCAATGAATCCATAACATCTGAAGATGGATCCAAGATGTCGATAAGGCGTTTGTGAGTTCTCATCTCGAACTGCTCGCGTGATTTTTTGTTTACGTGAGGTGAGCGAAGAACTGTTACCTTATTGATTCTTGTAGGAAGAGGAATTGGTCCTGAAACCTTTGCCCCTGCCTTCTGAACAGTCTGCACGATGGCTTTTGCACTCTGGTCAATCAACTCTACATCAAATGCTCTAAGTCTGACACGAATTTTGCTGTTAGCCATTTTAATTTTACTCCAAAAGAACAATTTGCGCAGGGCGGAAACCGTCATTCTTTGATTTACTCAGAATGACGGCCCCTTTACCCTGCCTAAAAACCGATTAGCCTAAAAGACTATTCGATGATTTTTGTAACCTGACCAGAAGCGATTGTGCGTCCGCCTTCTCGGATAGCAAGTTTAAGACCTTCGTCCATAGCGATTGGGTGGATAAGTTCACCAACAATCTTTGTGTTGTCGCCTGGTTTTACCATATCTGTTCCGGCTGGCAATTCAACAGTACCTGTGATGTCAGTTGTTCGGAAATAGAACTGTGGTCGGTAACCAGTGAAGAATGGAGAGTGTCGTCCACCCTCTTCCTTTGAAAGAACATAAATCTGTGCTTCGAATTTTGTGTGTGGGTTGATTGATTTTGGAGCTGCGAGAACCTGTCCTCGAACAACATCTTTCTTTTCAACACCACGGAGAAGGATACCAACATTGTCACCAGCGATACCCTGATCGAGAGTTTTCTGGAACATTTCGATACCTGTAACTGTTGAAGCAGCAGTTGGGCGGATACCAACGATTTCGACTGGGTCGTTCATATTAACAACACCGCGTTCGATTCGTCCTGTAACTACAGTACCACGACCAGAGATTGTGAAGATATCCTCGATTGGCATCAAGAATGGTTTCTGATCGTCGCGAACTGGGTCGTCGAACCAAGTGTCCATTGCAGTAAGGAGCTCTTCGATACATTTTGTATCTTCTGCAGAAGCGTTGTCCTGGAGAGCTTTGAAAGCAGATCCCTTGATGATTGGTGTATCAGCAGAGAAGCCGTATTTCTGAATTGTGTCTTTAACGTCTTCTTCTACGAGCATGAGCATCTCTTCGTCGCCGTCGAGCTGGTCAACCTTGTTCAAGAATACGATAATCTTTGGAACGCCTACCTGGCGAGCGAGGAGCAAGTGCTCTTTTGTCTGAGCCATAACGCCGTCAGTAGCAGCGATTACGAGAATAGCACCGTCCATCTGAGCAGCACCAGTAATCATGTTCTTAACATAGTCAGCGTGTCCCGGGCAGTCGATGTGTGCATAGTGGCGTTTGTCTGACTGATATTCCAAGTGACGAGTATTGATTGTGATACCACGCTCTTTTTCCTCTGGAGCGTTGTCGATTTCGTCATACTTAAGAACTTTATCACCATACTTTTTAGCACAGTATGAAGTGATAGCAGCTGAAAGAGTTGTCTTACCATGGTCAACGTGTCCGATGGTACCAACATTCATGTGAGGTTTAGTTCGGTTGAACTTCTCCTTAGCCATGTTTTTCTCCTTTGCCGATTCCTTTTCGGCAGATTAAAAATTTTATGTGTTGCACTTTAAGCCAGAATATGAACATTTTTTAACTAAAAAAGCCACATTCGCAGACACACTAATTACAAACTAAAAATATTTGAAGATAAAACGGAATGATTTTTAGAAATCAAACACTTTATAAA
>CALGGS010000064.1 GCA_937915735.1 uncultured Treponema sp. | reverse complement strand
TCTGTAACAAGGCATTCCAGGCCGCAGAGCCGTGGAAGGCAATCAAAACAAACAAGGAAGTCAGCGACAATGTTCTCTATAACCTTGCCTATGTAATCAAAGACCTGATGATTATGATTCAGCCATACTTGCCACAGTATTCTCAGGTTGTGGCAGGCTACTTGGGTCACACCATTTACGACGCCCACTACGGAAAAGAGGCGGAAGATGGAAGCCTCACCTGGGACGATTTGGGCAAAATGGAAGGACTGGATGGGGTCAAAGAGACAGCCGTTTACTTCACGCCCCTTGACAACAAGACCGTAGACGCATTCCGCGCGAAATTTTCTGGCAAGCAGGGTGAGTCTAAAAAAGAAGAAAAGTCCAAGAGCCAGCAGAAAAAAGAAAAGAAAGCGGAGCCAAAAGAAGAAAAGCCAGCCCTCACTCCAGAAGAGCAGATTGCCTTCTTCAACGCTAACATCGAGCTTAAAGTCGCAAAAATCGTTGACATAAAGCCCAATCCTGACGGTGACAAGCTCTACATCGAGACAATGGACGACGGAAGCGGAAAGCCCAGAACAATCCAGTCGGGGCTTCGAAAATATCTTACGGAGGCAGACCTTCTCGGAAAGCATGTTGTAATCGCCTCAAACCTCGCACCAAGAAAGATGCGTGGAGTCGAAAGCTACGGTATGCTTTTGGCTGGAGACTACAAGGATGCAGACGGAAAAGAGTGCGTTGAGGTTCTTGACGCTTCCTGGGCACAACCTGGAACTAAAGTCGTCCTTGAAGGAAGCGATGTAAACGCTGTCAAAAAGGCTGAGATTTCAGGCGATGAGTTCTTCTCGGTCGCTATCGAGGCTAAAGACGGAGTTGTTCAGATTGCAGGCAAAAAATTGCTTGCAGACGGCAAAGAAATCAAGACGACAAAAGCCCTTAATGGCGAGATTGGCTAAAAGTAAGCTTGCTGATATGCCTGCGCCGATTTTTTATGCTGTAAGTACAGGTCCTGGCGATTTTGAAGAACTCACTTTAAAGGCAATTCGGGTTTTAAAAGAGTGTGATGTGATTTTTTATCCTAAAACTTCTAAAAATTCGATTGCCCTTAAAGCTGTTTCCTCTGTTTCGGCTATTGAGCTTTCTCAAAAAACGCTCGTCGCCTGTTCATTTTCGATGACGGATGATGAAAAAAAGCGAAAAGATGAATATAAAAAAATTTCCCTTGAAGCAGAAGCCTTCTTAAAGAACGGAAAATCTGTGGCTCTTCTTTCAATTGGAGATGTCTCCCTTTATTCATCAGCTGCCAGAACTGCAAAAATCGTCGAGAATCATGGCTTTAAAGTAAAATTTATCTCAGGCGTGAATTCTTTTTCCGCCGCTTCTTCACTTTTAAACCTTTCTCTTTGTGAAAAGGACGAAAAACTTACCGTGATTCCTGGCGATTCCTTTTTTGAGAATGGAAAATTGCTATCAGACCTTCATAACGGGGGAACTAAAGTCCTTATGAAAATGGCTCGCCATTTAAAAGAAATCCTCCTGTTGTTAGAAAAAGAAAACCTTATTCAAAACGCTTCGCTGGTACAGAAGGCGGGAATGGAAGGCGAGAAAATTTTCGTCGGAAAAGAAATTTTCTCAATGAGCGAAGAAGATTTTAAAAATTCTTATCTTTCTGTGATTATCGTGCTTTAATAAATTCAGCTTCATTAAGGTAAAAATTTAATCACTTTTAATTTTTTATAGTTTTCGCTATAATTTTGTTATGGAAAATCTTGTGATTTTGTATGGCGCAGAGCTTACAACGCACGCATTTGAAAAAGTTTTTGACGGAAAATCCGCTTTTGAGAAAGTTCTTGAATTCGCCCAAAAATTCGGCGAACGGGTTCTCGTCTTTACGAAAAAAAATTCAGCTTCTGAAGCTCTTGTTTCTAAAATAATCTCAGAAAATCCTAAAATTGACTCCCTTTCCCAAGAAAACTGGACAAAATCACTTTTCATCTCTCAAATATCTGAAAATCTCAAAAAGAATTCCGCAAAAAATGCCCTTGTCTCATTCGCTGACACTCCTTTTTTAAACGAAAAGCTTACGGCCGAGCTTCTCTCCCTTCACGAAAATTATGCAGCTGAATATTCTTTTGCAGACGGTTTCCCTTACGGACTTACTCCTGAAATTATCGAAAGCGGAAGTAGTGCGATCCTTTCTGAGTTTTCAAGGACGACTTTAAAATCTGAGGGCGAAAAAAAAGTTGACCGTGAAGCGATTTTTTCACTTATGAGGGGAGACATAAATTCCTTTGAAATTGAAACCCTGATTGCCGACGAGGACTACCGCTTGCTCCGCCTTAATTTTGAATGTTCGTCAAAAATCAATTTTTTGGCCTGTAAAAATCTTTGGTGCGAGGCAAAAGCTCAAAAAATCGATATGTCAGATGCTTACGCCCTTTCAAATCTTGCAAAGGCGTCTGTTTCCGTACTAAAAACTGTCCCTGCTTTCTATAATATTCAGATTTCCTCAAAATACAACCACAAGTATTGCTACAGTCTTGAATCTGTTCAAAAAAATCCGTCTTCAAAGGCTTTTATGGCTCTTGATGATTTCAAAAAAATCCTTTCTCAGATAAAAGGTTTTTCTGAAAATGCGGTCGTTTCAGTCTCAGCCTTCGGCGAGCCACTTTTAAATCCGGAATTTTTGGCTATTGCTGGCGAAATCATAAGTCAAAATGACGAAAATCATAAAATTTCACTCTTAGTCGAGACTGACGGCCTTTTGGTTACCGAAGGCCTTGCCGAAAAAATCTCGGAACTTTCTTCTCAAAAAAATGCCGAGGTCAACTGGATAATTTACCTTGATTCTGTGAACAAGGCTTCGTACTCCAAAATTCATAATTGTCCTGAAGAAGATTTTGAAAAGGCGCTGAATTCTGTTTCTGTTCTTGAAAAATATTTTGAAGGAAAGGTTTATCCCCAATTTATGCGAATGAAAACAAACGAAAGCGAGCTTGAGTCCTTTTACCGCTTCTGGAAAGAAAAGGACTCCCCGTCAAAGGGCGAGCTGATTATCCAAAAGTACAATTCTTTCTGCAAAAAGCTCCCTGAGTTAAAATCTGCTGACCTTTCTCCCGTAAACCGAATTCCATGCTGGCATTTGCGCCGTGATATGACGATTCTGTCTTGCGGAACGGTTCCGGTTTGCTTTCAGCTTGCCCATGAAAATGCGGCAGGAAACGTTTTCTCTGACGGAATTGAAAAAATCTGGGCAAAACTGGACGAAAGCTTAAAAGCTCATCTGGAAAATGAAGACTGTAAAATCTGCGATGAATTCTATACCTTCAATTTTTAACCAGCATTTCATAAGTATGACGATTCTCGGTGGTAAAGAAAATGTTCCTGACATAAAAATGAACATTTGCGCTGTTATCATCAACAAAAGCTGGTCCTCTTATCGCTCAAAGATGATTGAGAACCTTATGCACTGCGGTTTTTCAGAGATAATTTCAATCGAAGCTGATACTGATAATTATAATCTTTATGATTTTTCAAAAAAGTTTCCCTTTGTTAAGGTTATTATTCCCCACGAAAGCACGACGGACGGTGAGCTAATCAACATTGCCGTAAGCGAATCAAATTCTGATTATGTTCTTATTCTCCGGGACTCTATAAATTTTACTAATGATATACTGACACCAACACTTGCAAAAAATCTTACGGAAAACGAGACCTTTTGCATAACGCCTCGCCTTGTAGGTCTTGAAAATTTCGCTTTTCCGGTGCTTTTCTCTCCTTCAATAAAAAAAGCGGCGTTAAAGGTTCTTTCTACTTCGGTCGTTTCTGACGGAAGCGCAAACCTTTTTCCTTTTGACAATATAAGCCTTTTTAACCGCAAAAAATTCATAAATCTTGGCGGATTTGATTACACGATTCGCTCACAATATTGGCAAAACCTTGATTTTTCTTTCCGTGCGTGGCTTTGGGGCGAAAGAATTTCATTTTCAACTGCATTCAGCCTGTCTTACAATACTGAAGTTCCGATTATGGAAACAGGAGCCAGTCAATATTCAAACAGATTTTATTTAAAAAATCTCGTTCCGCGTTTTTATTTAGACCACGGAGAAATTCCCGTATCTTCATTTTTTGCTTTTTGGGGAAGCTCATCCTGTGGTTTTTTTGAGGCGCTGAGAAGATTTAAGGAAGCGAGGGAATGGGTCTCTCAAAATACATATAGATTTAAACGGGATGCTCTTGATTTGGTCGAGAACTGGGGGAAATAAATGCAAAAAAATTCTGTCGTAATCTACAAAAATACCTGTGCCTTGGTCGGTGAACGGGACGGCGATAAATTCCTGGTGAACTGGTGCGTTAGCCGTGCCACTGCCAGCGGAAAAAAAGCCGTATACGCAAATCAAAAGGTGCGTGAAAAAGATGTAATTTTATTGTGCGAGGGCGAGGCAAAAAATATAGACGCCCTTTTAGATTTTAGTGAAAATGCGGCAAAGGAAGGCTCAGAAGTTAAGAGTCAGATTAAAGAAATTCACGAGCTTTTGCTGAGTGACGACGAAACTGCGAGCCTTGAGCAGAGTTTTTCAGAGCTTGCTTCTCTTATTCGAGGGGAGCTTAAGGCTGATGAAAGCTGGGGCATTTACTGTGAGCTGAAAAATTCTTTTGAGTTCGAGGAAGTTTTGCGTGGCAACCAGATTTTTTTCATTCCGAGAAGCCTTGGAAAAATCGAAGAGTTAAAGAAAAAGGCTTATGAAAAGGAGCACGCAGAAGAAATTCGCTCGGCCTTTATAGAGCGCTTGAAGAATAAAAAACTTTTACCGGAAGACTCAAAATTTATGAGCGATGTTGAGTCTCTTGCCCTTGGTACGACAGACAAAAGCAGGACGATGAAAGAAGCGGGCTTTAAGGAAACTCCCGAAAAGGCACATAAGCTCCTTTTGGATACAAAAATATGGCCGATTACGAAAAATCCCTATCCAATCAGACTGGGGCTCAGTGCAAAAAGCGCGACGCTTGGCTTGGGAACTCCTCCCGAAGAAGATAGGGTTCGTGTTCCTGGCCTTTCTTATGCAATAGACAGCCCCTGGTCAACTGACCCTGACGATGCGATTGCATTTGATGGTGAATTTTTGTGGGTTCATATAGCGGACCCGGCTTCATTCGTTCTTCCAGACTCAGAAATTGACAAGGTTGCCCGTGGTCGTGGCGCAACTCTTTACCTTCCGGAGGGTGCGGCGCGAATGCTTAGCGAGGACTGCCTTGAGGATTACGCTTTGGGGCTTCGTGAGGAAAGCCGTGCCTTAAGTTTTAAAATCAAGCTTGGAGAAAATGGCGAGCTTGAGGATTGTGAGGTCTTAAGGACGATTGTCGATGTAAAAAGGCTTACATACGAAAAGGCAGATGAATTAAAGGACAGTCCTGAGCTAAAGCCTCTTTTTGACATTGCCCGCCGTAATTTTGAGCGGCGGCTAAAGAAGGGGGCTGTGAATATTTCGATTCCGGAAATTCATCTTACTGTTAATGCCGAGACAAAAGAAGTTAATTTTGAGGAGGTCCCTCATTTCGAAAGTGGTGATGTCGTCCGCGAGGCGATGGTTCTTGCGGGTGAGGGAGCGGCGAAATTCGCTTTTAAAAACAATATTCCATTCCCCTTTATTTCCGCTGAAACTCCCGACATTCCGAAAGAACTCCCTGAAGGCTTGGCCGGTCAGTTCAGACTCAGAAAATGTATGCGAAAAAGAAATGTAAATGTAACTCCTTCAAGTCACGGCGGTCTTGGTGTCGGAATGTATTCTCAGGTCACTTCTCCTCTGCGCCGTTACGGTGATTTGCTGGGCCATGAGCAGCTCAGGGCGTTTTTAAAGGGCGAAAAATTAATCGATAAGGACACAATGCTTATGCGGATGAGCGAGGGAGAGGAAGCAATGCAGGCTTCTAAAAAAGCGGAGCGAAACAGCCGCACTCACTGGACCCTCGTTTATCTTTTGGAGCATCCGGAATGGACTGGAGAAGCGATTTGCGTTGACAGGCAGCAGAGCAGGGCTTTGTATTTCATTACAGCCCTTGGAATGGAGACCGTGATTGGCGGGGAGGCACCCGTCGATTTAAATGGAAAAGTCATGCTAAAAGTCGGAAAAATTGACTTACCGAATCTTGAAGTGACTTTTTCGATTGTGTAAAGAAGCAGAATTTTTCGGGGTAATTCTATGAAAAAAAATATCTTGCTCTCACTTTTTCTTTTGATTTTTACTTTTTCTCTTTTTGCTGAAAAAAAATCCATAAAATATCAGGATTATAATCTTAATGTTTTTTACAAGGACTTATTACAGCCAGGGGACGCGGTTTTTGTCAGGCTGAACCTTGAGACGAAAAATAAAAAGTTTATAAAGAATCTGGGTGAAAGGCTTTTTGACAGTGGTGCTTTGGAGCTTTATCGAGTCCTTGAAAACGGAAATCTGACTGAAAAGACTGTCGCAAAAGCAAAGCTTTACGAAATTTCTTATAATAAGACGGCGAAAATCGTAAATCTCTCGCTTCTAAGTGCCGTTCCTCTTTCAACCTATGCAAAAACTGGCGATTATGTGGCGAAAATTTCTTTCTCTGCACTGGGAAAAACAGAAGAGCATATCTCAGTTCCAATAAAAATCATTGAAAAGGAATTCATTTCCGAGACAATTCCCTTGAATGCGACGAACACAGCAATCAGGACAAACAATTCTGACGAGCGAAAAAATCAGATTGAGCGACTGAATGCAATCCTTGGCTCAAAGAATTACGGCTCAGTTTACGAGACTTCCCGCTTTGTGCCTCCGAATCCCGCTACAAGAAGAACTTCATTTTTTGGAGACAGGCGGGTTTTTGCCTATAGCAACGGAAAATCATCAACGAGCCTTCATTACGGAATCGATTATGGAATTCCGACTGGAAGCGAGGTTAGAGCCTGTGGGCGGGGAAAGGTCGTTATGGCGGAAAACAGAATCACTACGGGCTGGAGCATTTGCGTTGAGCATCTTCCGGGCCTTTACTCGCTTTATTATCACATGGACGAGATGAAGGTTAGCCTGGGCCAGATTGTCGAAAAAGGCGAGTTAATAGGTCTTTCCGGCTGTACAGGGCTTGCGACGGGACCTCATCTCCATTGGGAGGTTCGGCTGAACATGGAAGCGATTAGTCCTGATTTTATGACAGAAGATTTTGCCTTTAGCGATGAAATGTGATATACTGAAAAAATGAACAGCATGACAGGCTACGGGTTCAAGGAATCCGTTATCGAAGACACTCAGATTAGTGTCGAAATAAAGAGCGTAAACAACCGCTTTTTAGATTTAAACATAAACATTCCGTATTACCTGAATCCTCTTGAATCAAAAATCAGGAAAATCATTTCAGAAAAAATCGTCCGCGGCAAGGTGGATGTGACAATCCGCGTAAAGGATATGGCAAGCACGGCAAAGGTGAGCGCAGACCCCCAGGCGGCGAAAATGTACGCCGAGGCCATCGGCCAGATTGCCCTTGCCCTTGGAAAAACGGCTGAGGACATTCCCCTTTCCCTTATCGTAGGTCAGGAAGGAGTCCTCAACATCACCCACGAATACGACGCAGACACTTACTGGTCTAAAATCGAGGGCGTTTTTAATGAGGTCTTCGAGAACTTTATAAGCGACCGCAAGCGGGAAGGCGAAAACCTTAAAAAAGACCTGCTTTCAAAGCTCGATACCCTTGATTCCTGCGCCGCTTTCTTTA
>CALGGS010000063.1 GCA_937915735.1 uncultured Treponema sp. | reverse complement strand
AGCGGTACGTGAGCTGGGTTCAGAACGTCGCGAGACAGTTCGGTCCCTATCTGTTATGGGCGTTGGATGTTTGAGAGGATCTGCCTTTAGTACGAGAGGACCGAGGTGGACGAACCTCTGGTTTACCGGTTATCCTGCCAAGGGTAAGTGCCGGGTAGCTAAGTTCGGAACGGATAACCGCTGAAAGCATCTAAGCGGGAAGCCGGCCTCAAGACGCCTCATCCCCGGGAACTCGGTTCCCCTGAAGGCCCCCGGAAGACTACCGGGTCGATAGGCCGCAGGTGCAGGCGCGGCGACGCGCACAGCCGAGCGGTACTAATAGGCCGTGAGTCCTGGCCATATCTTCCTTCCAGTCCGGATAATCTCCTTCTTTCCCCTGGCCGGGCAGGTCAGCGTTCCTTTATTACAGTTGGCATTTAATATGCCGGTGGCCATGGTGGGGTGGCAATACCCGTTCCCGTTCCGAACACGGAAGTCAAGCACCCTTACGCCGATGATACTCCATCCCGGGGGAAAGTAGGCAGCCGCCGGCTTTTTTTTATTTAAATCAGTCTAATCTCAGCCAGTAAAATTTTATATCATCGTAGCCCCGGTTCCGGGGGAAAGTAGGTAGGGAACGGCACTGCGAAGCAGGGCAAAAACTCACGAGGTGAGTTTTTAGTGAGTCTCGGCAAAATCTAAGATTTTGACGGCCGCCGGCTTTTTTTTGTCCCGCAGGCTCCCGACAAGGGACGCTGAAAAATCTTTGTATTAAGTCTTACTTTAAAAATAAATTCTGTTATACTTACCGCTATGAAACGGACATTTAGCTTTTTTCTGGCCGCATTTTTTTCCTGTCTGCTGTTTGGCTGTGGAGAAAGAGATTTTGGTTATAAAAAGATTTCGGTTGGTAATATAAATCTGACGGCAGAATATTATGGCTATGGAAAGGACTCTGAGGATAACGAGGATGTTACGGTCTGCTATTATGAAAGCGGGGATTTAAGCACTTTTATTAACTATAATTCTGTTACGGAAAATAAAAACCCTTATGTGATTAAAACTTCGACTGTTGGTTCGGATGGAAGAAGCAACAATATAATAAAGCTTACCCTGTCTTTTGGTGAAGCAGAGATTTCAAAAATTTTACTCAGTATAGAAACGGAAGCCGAGCATATCGCGACATTTTATGTTTCATCGTTTTATGGAACTGAAGAAGTTAATAAAACAACTCTGACTTCCAGCACTGCCAATGCAATCGAAATTGATTTGGGCAGCACGATTGACAGTATTGTCGTTTATCTTGAGTCGCCGAAATTTTACAGTAACAAGCAACTGAATGATTCTTTCCAATTTAATTATTGCTTACCGTACACAAGTAATGGTAAACTATAGTTTTTTATGCGTTTACAACTGCACTTGAAACATCTTCTTTTACGTTTTTTGCGACGATGTCATTTTCTTGCTTTTCGCGGTTTTTTTCCATTACGAATGCGATAAAGTAATCTTCAAGCGTTTTGTGGGGTCCCGGAAGATTCAAGCGTTTTCGGGCTCGGGCGTTGTCACGGCGGAGAGAATATTGCTGGAAAAAGTCACGGTAATCTTCACTTACATTTGTTTTGACATCTGTTCCTAAGAAGGTTGCTACTTCATCACGGCCGATTGCGGCAATTCCCCGCTCACGAAGCATATTTTTTAGCTTGTTGATTTGCTCGGAAGAAATTCCGAATAAAAATTCTTCCATTGCCTGGTTTACGCCAGAATCTCCGAGCTTAGTTTTGATGAATTCTGCCCATACATCATCCATTTGAAAAGAAATCATAATCAGCTCGCTGGTGCCCATCATAGTGCCGAAGGCTGGGGCTAAGCGGGTGCGGGCTTTCCAAACCGACTGCAAGACTGGTGAAATGTCAGAAATATTTTGATCTGCACGATGCTCCCACAGAAGAAGGAGCGAAAGCGCAAGCTGACGGCGAGACTGCATCGGTAAGCTTGTGTCGCGAATCAGATTTAAGTAGACATCTTCTGCAAGCAAAAGGAACATCATTGAAATTGTTTCGTCGTGAATTGCGGACAGCAACTTTTTGTCAACATTTTCTGCCTGTCCGATTTTTTCGAGCGATGAAAATGTGTGCAGTTTTGCGACCAAAAAGCCTTTTCCCAGAGTTGCCTTTGAAGGCAGTTGAAGCGTTGTGTCTCCCTCTCGATTTGAGTTTATAAGAGAGTCGATTAAGGATGTTGGAGTGCGGGTTCCTCCTGTAAGATTCGCGCGCTCCAGCAGCGAAGGAAATGCAGCAATAGCGGAAGCAAGCTTTTTTAAATCTTCGACTCGTTTGTTGAAAGGTTCAAGCTGTGCATTATTTGAAACTGAGATTTGTAAGCGAAGTGATTTTATGAGCTTTCGTTGATTTTCTGTAAAAACAACGATTCCTGTGTCTATTGGACCGTAACCAGAGGAACTTTGTTCTTTTGAGTCGAAAAATTCGTTTATGTCGACAGAGGTGAATTCTGTCTGCGATTCGTTGTCAGCCATGGTGTCTTTTAAATTATACCACACTTTTCCTTAAATACAACAGAATTTAGCCGAAAATTTAGAGATGAAAAAAAATCTTATCTTTTCCTTATTTTTGTTTTTCTGTATTTTTCAAGCTTTCTCTGCCGAAGATATTCTGATTCATAAAGAAGATTTGCGACTAGTTTATGATTCTGGAGTAGATTTTGACTCTGTAAAGGGCTATCATCTTTATATCAGGAAAAAATCCAGAATCGAGAGCGTTATGCTTGTAGAAACGACCCGTGATCCAGAAGGAAAGGTCGATAATTACGCTTACCGTGCTCTTGAATATAATCCGATAAACGGGGATGAAGAACGCGTTTTGAACGGTGAGTTCTTAAAATCTGAGGGAGCAAAATATCCCTTGATGGACTCTACTCCAGAGCAAGACGAGATTTTTGGTGAAGCCTTTCATATTTTTATTCCGTCTGAAATTGCGTACGGCTATCCCTGGACGAGAAACGGCCTTGTAAAAATTGGGCGTGGAACCTTTATAAATATCCGCTCGTTTGAAAAAAAATACGGCGACTACACTGGAGATTACGCGGATAATCCTTTTATGTTTGATTTTGGAAAGAAAAAATCTGAAAAAAAAGTAATTCCTAAGGAAGAGCCGATTATTGAAGTTGTAGTAAAGGATTTGGAAGAAGAGAAAGAAAGTTCTGCCCCTGAAGAAGAAAGTGTCGTAGAATTTTCTCCGATTGAAGAACCTAAAGTTGAAGATAAAACTGAGGAATTTCCCCTTCCCCCAGCTGATGATTCTGAAGATAAAAATGAAGAAATTATTTTAACTGATGATTATAACCCTGAGGCCGCGGAGACTTTCAAAAATATCGCCGCTTTTGGCGGTGGAGAAATGGTTTATTCAAAAGGTCCTGAGACTCTTCCAGATGATATTATGGCAGCTTTAGACAGAATTCAGAACAAAGAATGTGCCGATGTCGTTTTTGCACTTGATACTACGGGCAGTATGAAGGATGACATTCAGATGCTTAGAAAGGTTTGGATTCCAGCGATGTTTGAGAAAATAAAGGAATTTAAGAGTCTTCGTATGGGACTTCTTTTGTACCGTGATTATGGCGATACCTACAAGTGGATGAACCTTCCTGTCAAAAAATTTGAATTCACGAGCAGAATTGAAGATTTAAGAAAGAATCTGAACGGATTTTACATTCACGGAACTGAAGGTGGTGACATTCCTGAAGCGGTTTACGAGGCACTTTTTGCTTCGCTTGAATATTATAAATGGCGAAAAGACGCTGAGCGAAAGATTATTCTGATTGGAGATGCGGAACCTCATCCGACACCAAGAGGCAACGGTAAATATTCAAAGGATTTTGTTGCTAAAAAATCTGAAGAAAAGGGTGTGATGATAGATGCTATTATCGTCCCGGACAATAAAAGTGACCGTGGACGATAAGTCTGTTATTTATGAACTGAATTAGTCCCGGCTCTGCATCCAGCCTACGAGAGCGACAATCCAGCCGATGATAATCAAAATCAGACCGATTCCTGGCTTTGTTCCTGTGAGCTTGAGTGCGGCTTTTGTGATGCCTTTAGCCCAAGGAGCGAGATTCATGTAGCTCAAAAGTACATAAACACCACCAACGATTGAAACGATGAGGGAGATGAGTTTTACGGGAAGTTTTGTTCTTACAGAAACGAAACAGAATACGATACCAGCAATCGCCCCTCCCAAAGCGAGAATTGAGCCTACTTTAAGGTCTCCTGAGCCGTCAGTGATTGCCTTGAATGCACTGTGTCCGTTACCGAAACTCGTTCCTACAAGAGGAAGGAAACAACCGATAAGGACGATAGCCATACCAACGAGATACAAGGGAAGATTAGATTTTTTTGCCATTTTTTACTCCTTTTTAGCAATTTTTAAGTTATTATAACGCATTTTTTTAGATATACCAGTTATTTTTTTAGAGAAATTTTGACTTTTTTAAAGATTTGATTGATAATAATAGTGTATAATATTCAGCAGAGTCGGGGACAGAGTAATCATTTTGTGCAGCACGAGGCAGACTATGAAAGCAAAAAAAATTAAACAGCCAAAAACTCCAAAAGTGAAAGCTCCTAAAGTTAAGCTTGAAAAAAGCAAATTCTCTAATTCCCTTGCCTTTAAATTTGAGCGGGCAGTTTTTGTTCTTCTTGTGATTTTTTTCTCCATTCTCATTTTTGTTTTAAATCTTATTACCAGCCGTGACAGCATAAAATCTTATTCAAATCTTTTTAGTTCTTTGGCAGAACGAAGCTCAACGGCAGTTACATATTGGCTTGACGGATATTTTAAGGATTTGCGAGTATTTACAAAAAACGAAGTTTTTTTGGAGGGCGATGTTGAGGCTGTCTATGAATATATGCTTGAAAACCCGACCTTAATTGGCGATGACTTTGAGTATGTCGGAATCTGTGGCCTTGACGGAGTGTTACACACTTCAAACGAAGAAATTTTCGGTGTAAGTCAAACAAATTATTATAAAGATATTATCGACAAGGGGCTGGGAACAAGTATTACGAATCCAGAAAAGTCCCTTCAAACTGGCGGATATGTTTTTTATGTCGCTCTTCCGGCCTTGGACTCAAACGGAACTCTTTTCGGGCTTTTTATGGGTGCCGTTGACATTGAAATGGTTCAAATGGAATGTTCAAAAATCAATGTCGGTGAAGAAGGCTTTGCATTCATTCTTGATGGAAACGGAACGACAATCGCTTATCCTGAAGAAGACGAGTTAATGAAGAATATCTCCAATATGGAAGACGATGATACAGGCCTCATAGGCTTTAAAGATTTAGCCTATGAAATGACAATGGGTAACAACGATGTCGCAAAAATCCTGAACAAAAATGTCGGACAAACTGACTATGTTTTCTACTATCCTATTTATGAGACAGAGTGGTCTTTAGGTCTTTCTCTTCCCGAAAAAGAGGTGCTCGCTTCTGCAAAAAAAAGCGGCTACAGCATCGCATTTTTCAGCATTATAATTGCCATCCTTTTAATTATTTTCATTGCTATTTACATGAAAGTCCTTTTAAAACCGCTCCTTTTGCTTAACCACTCAATAAAAGAAATTGCTAAGGGCGATGCAGATTTGACGAAGAGGCTTGAAATCAAATCAAAAGACGAAATCGGCGGTGTTGTTCGCGGCTTCAATACCTTTATTGAGAATCTCAGAAGGATTATCAGCGAGGTTAAGCATTCAAAGGATTCTTTAAAGACAGTTGATCATGATTTACAGTTGACGACAAAAGCGACAGGCATTTCTATCGACCAAATTTCAGAAGACATGAATAATGTTACTGCTCAGATTGAAAATCAGAGTGAAAGTGTTGCGCAGACTGTAAATTCCGTCACTCAGATTGCAAAAAATATCGAAAACCTTGACGAAATGATTGAAAGTCAGTCAAACGGAGTAAATCAGGCGAGTGCGGCCGTCGAACAGATGATTGGAAACATCCTCTCAGTTTCAAAAAGCACCGAAAAAATGGCGCAGGCCTTTGCGCTTCTCGAAGAATATACCCGAAATGGAATTCAAAAGCAGAATCTCTTGAATGAGCAGCTTGCCACAATCGAAGAGCAAAGTCATACACTTATGCAGGCTAACAAGACAATCTCTAAAATTGCGAGCGAAACTAACATCCTTGCGATGAATGCAGCTATTGAGGCGGCGCATGCCGGTGAGGCTGGAGCCGGTTTCTCGGTCGTTGCAGACGAAATCAGAAACCTTTCAGAAACTTCTGCGGGTCAGTCAAAGGTTATTGGTGCAGAGCTTAAAAAAATTCAGCAGTCAATTACGACCGTCGTCGCTTCTTCGGAAGAAGTAAAATCTGCCTTTAACTCTGTAAATGAAAATGTTCAGGAAACAGACCAGCTGGTTCGTCAGATTCGTGGCGCAATGGAAGAAAGCGAGACTGGAAGCCATCAGATTACGGATGCCTTAAAAATGATGAATGACTCAACTGTCGAAGTTCGCACTTCTTCTAAAAAAATGTCAGAAGGAAATCAGTCAATTCTTGAAGGCGTAAAGGTCTTGCAGGAGGCGACGGTGGCAATCAAAGAAAGCATTGACCGAATGTACGATGGGGCAAACCAAATCATTAAAAACGGAACGACCTTAACGGACATTTCTGCAACAATGGAAGACTCAATCAATCAGATTGGAGTCCAGATAGATTTGTTTAAGGTATAAAATCTAGAAAATCTAAAGACCTAGAAACTGTCAGAAATAGAGCCAATTTCAGCGTTCAGGCGCATAAAATCCTGTAAATTCTGTTGTGCCTGAACGCATTTGTTTTGAAATCCGTTCGGGAATACGGTGAAATTCTGAATGGCAGTTACGAGGTTGCTTTGGCCGTTCGTTAAATCGCTGTAGCAAGTCTCTTTGTCTGCCTTGAGCCTTGTCATTTCGTCATTGTCTTTATGAATTGAAAGCACGAAATTTGAAAGCATTGTGCTTGTGTCGTGAATAAAGCTTTCAAGTACGCTTTCCATGCCGTCAAGCGATTTGTTAGCCGCGTTAATCAAGTTGTCCATATCAGTGACGGAATCCTGAACAGAAGTAATCGCCTCGTTTTTTGAGACTTCGATTTGCTGCAGGATTCTGACATGATGAAGGCGGCTCATTACCGGGCGCAAATTTTCAAAAACCGAGTAAATCGCTTTTGCCTTTGAGGTGATTCCTTGGCAGGTCGTTTCCAAGTCCTTTTGAACTGTGTAATATTTATTGAATTCATTGATGATAATTCTGAATTTGTTGATGATAGATTCGAGCGAGCGTTCGATATTGTCGTTTCCGAAAGCGTGCCTGTTTAAAAAACGCCCCTCAAAATCCATTCTTGAGCCGTCCGCCTTGTCTAGGATTTCGATGACTTCGCTCCAGTTTCCGGCAAAAGTCTGACAAGCTCTTCCCATTGAATTTGAAATTGTTGAGGCGAGATTTTTTGCCTTTTCGATGTAGCGCGTCTGAGCGTCAGGAGTGCTTTCGTATCTTTCGGCATCTCTGAGGGTATTTGAAAGCTCCTGAAGACTGCTTAAGATTGAAGTTGAATTCTGGTGAACACTGTCGCGGGTCTGTTCGATTGTCGGATAAATTGTACCTGCCTCGTTTCTGAGTTCTTCCATTGCCGGTGTTACTTTTGAAACGAGAGAATTCATTTCGTTTGTACATTCGCTGTCTTTTGCGGCAATAGATTTTTGGGCATCCAGAATTCCGGAGAAAATTACCTTTAGATTGTTGATGTCTTCGAGAAGCTGCTTTTCTTCTGCGGAAAGCTTGTCTGAATATGTGAACATATCCTTTGAAAGACGCTGTAAATTTTCAGTGATTTTACTGAATGCCAGACCCTTTTCACCAGATTTTACTGAGATTACCATCGCGTTAAGTGCGATAAGCTCCATTTGCTCAGAATCCTCTTTGATTTCGGCAATCATTTTGTCGAGAGAATTCAAATCTTCGATTTTTTCGTTGAGTTTTTCAAAAACTGGATTGTATTTTTCACCAAAGGTTGCGAGGGCAGCGCTGTCTTTTGAAGAAGCGATGGAGGCCTGCAGCGACTCGATTGTAGAAAGCAAATGATGAAAAGAAGTCTTTTCGCTTTTATCTAAAAGCTGCGGAAAAAGGGAGTCTAGCTCTGAAAAAATAGACTCTGCCTTTTTGCTGATTGAAGTGACTTCTGTAATTGACTGTGTGACGCTCATTTTGCCCCTCGCATGATGAAATATTTAAGATAAAATTATAACTTAAAATCAGTTAGTTTTCAATTATCTGTTTGCTGAATACGGATCGTATTTTTTTGAAGGATTGTAAACGCCTTCGCGATATTCTCCTGTAATGCTAGGAATTTTCATTTTCATTCCAGGAAGAATAAGGTTCGGGTCATTTGGACGAGGCATATTCTTCTTGTTCTCTTCGTTTTGATAGAGGTTTTCCCACAAGAGAGGGTTGTCGTAGACATAGGGCCGGCCAGAAATGTTCCAATAGCAGTCCTTTGTTTCTGTCCACGGACGAACGACATAATATTCAGGAAGGGGAGTGATTTCCTTGATGTCGGCCAGAGCTTCAAGTACCTGCCGGGCAAATGCCGTTGCACTTACATAATCTTCGCCATTGTAAGATTCCTGCGCACTTGCGTAAGATTTTTGAGCGGAAGAGTATGCCATTGGAAAGTTTCGTTCTGCATTAATGCTTTTTGCATATTCAAGCTTTTTTGCGGCCTGCTTCATAACTGCGTCACAATCTGCTTTTGCAAGCATTTTTTTGACAAATTCTTCGGAAAGCCGCGCGTTTTCTTCGGCCTTTGCGGCATATTCTTCGGCAAGAACATATTCGCCTGCATCCAAAGCATTTTCGGCTTTTCGGGTGTATTCGTCAGCAAGCTTCTGATATGTGTTGTTTTTGTAGCTCAGTGCAAAACTTAAAGAAGCTGTGACAATTAAAGATATGGCACTTAAAACTTTTTTATATTGAAATCTCATTTTGCGTCTCCTTTAATTGCACTGTCAAGAGCGTTTGCGGCGCTATTAACGGCGTTATCGATTGCGGCTGCGGCCTTTGCTTCGGCAGTGTCTTCAACATTTATTACAGCGTCATCTGGATTTGCGAAATTATCCGCTTCAAGAAGAACGGCATCCTCTTTTTCGATTCCAGCGACTTCCCCAGTAAGAGGAGCTATTGAGTCGGCTTCTACAGTGTAGCTTTCTGCTTCTGAAACTCGTTTTTTTGCCCTTTCGATTGCAGCCTGAGCTTGAGCGCGTTTTTCTTTTATTTCTTCATAAAGGGAAGTAAATGAGTTTTTAGCTGAGCGGTAGCCCTTGTATGCGCCTTCCAAATCTTTTGTCACGAAACTGGAATCTGCTTTTTTGAATGTGTCACTTGCAGCCTTGTACTCAGTTTTTTTAGCAACTCCGGCCTTTACGCTGTCAGCATTCTTTTTTGCTTCAAGTGCGGCGCTTCGCTCACTTTTTGCCATTTCACCGAGTTTTTGAAGAAGCAGGGCTGAATAAGCTGCGAGAGCTTTTTTCGCATTGTCGTTCATATCGCTGGAAGCAGTGGATGCTTCAAAATCTGAAAGAGCTTTTTCGCCGTTCGGGTCAGAAAGACCGAACTCATCTGCCTTTTCTTTCATTTCCTTTGCCAAAGAAGCGGTTGCCAAGGCTTCGTATCGTTTTATGACATCCTTGATTTTTTCAGAATAATCGCTGCTTGGATTTTCAGAAACTTCTTTTTTTACACCTTCAAAGATTTTGTCTGTTTCTGAAAGTTTATCCGGAAAATATTTTTCTGCCCCGGCTTCGATTGCTGCGAGACGAGCTTTTTCTGCCTGTTCAAGCAATGCCTGATTTGCTTGCGAAAAATCTTCTGCCACTGGCTCTGCCGGAGCTTCTTCTTTTTTTTCTTCAGGTTGCTCAACAGGTTCTGCTGTGTTTTTGTTTTCTGGCTCTAGTGTAGCGGTTGAACCACAGGAAATAAATGCTGAAATTATTGCAATACCGAAAATTGCAAGGAAAGTTTTTTTCACTTGACTCCTCCATTTTATTATTTAATATCGGATTTTTAATGCTACCATTATAGACTAGATTGGAAAAAATTGAAAGATACAAAAAAAATCCCCGTGACTCATGAAAAGCACGGGGATTAGCTGTCATTTAGCGTTAAAATGGCACTGCTTTTACTCTACATCGTCAGCTTCTTCTGTAGGCTGGAATTGCATTACATTTGCTTTTGCTACAGTCTGGAACTTCTGATTTTTTCTTATTGCGAGGATAAATGCTCCTGCGATGAAGATTGAAGAATAACAACCACTAATCAAACCTACTGTCAAGGCAAGTGAGAAATCGTGGATTGTTCCAGTTGTGAAGAAGAACAATGCCAAAACCGCGAACAATGTCGTGAGTGTCGTGATAATAGAGCGGCTCAATGTTGAAGAAAGAGCTGAATTCAAGATTTCTTTGAAGTTTTTTGCCTCAACGATTTTGATGTCGCTTCGTACACGGTCAAGAATAACGACTGTCGCGTTGATTGAGTAACCGATAATCGTAAGGATAGCGGCAAGAGTTGTTGTTGAGAATTCCATCTGGATGAAAGAGATGAAAGAAACCATAATCAAAGAGTCGTGAATGATAGCAATTACAGCTGCCAAAGCGAAATCCCAGTGGAATCGAATAGCAGAGTAGATGAAAATCAAAACTAGAGTTGCAAGAACAAGGATGATAGAGTCTCTGATGAGAGTCTGTGAGAACTGAG
Source organism: uncultured Treponema sp. (assembly GCA_937915735.1). GTDB lineage: Bacteria > Spirochaetota > Spirochaetia > Treponematales > Treponemataceae > Treponema_D. The sequence continues at coordinate 33,068 of CALGGS010000063.1, read as the reverse complement.
CTCCGATAAAGTCAGATTTTGAAATCACAACCTTGTCTTCGCCGAATTTGTTGTAGAGAGCCTTGTTCAAATCAGATTGAATTGTCTTGCTTTCTTCGCCAGTAACGCCCATTCGGATTTGGAATGCTTTGTCACTGTCACTTCCGACTTCTTTTACATCAACATTGTTGAATTCTTTGAGAGCTTCCCGAACATCATCTGCCGTGACTGCTGAATTTTCATCAGAAACAAACAATCGAAGGGCGTTTTCACCCAAGTTCTTAGAAGAACCTGAAGAAACGAAAACTCCGTTTGGAATTGAAACTTCTTTTTTGATGTGTGCGGAAACACCTTTTACTTCGTTCATTTTTGCGGCAAGTTCTGAAACTGTAGAAACGCTTGTGAATGGAATTTCGACAGTGCGGTTTTCTTCGCCGATACCGCTTACTATGATATCAACTCCGTTTTCGCTTGTTTCCAGCGAAACTGTCGCAGTTCCGTTGTAAGTTACTTCAAGGACTGTGTCAGCGAGCTTGATTTCTTCAATCATACCGGGCTTAAAGTCAAGGCCAAAGTTGATTCCGCGAGTTGCCACAGAAACAATTCCCGCAATGATGACTAATGCGCTTAAAACTACGGCGCAAGGGAAAAATTTGCTAAACTGGATTACTTTTTTCATTATTTTACCCCCCAACCGATGCTCATTGTCTTTCTGTTAGCAACCTCTGTGTTGAAGTCGAACATAAGGCGAGAAACTACGAGAGCGGTGAATACTGATGAACAAACACCGATTGCAAGCGAAACTGCGAAACCTTGGATTGAGCCAGTGCCGAGCTTTGAAAGGAATGCCGCAGCGATGAATGTTGTGATGTTAGAGTCCATAATTGCCCAGAAAGCGTTGTCAAAGCCTGAAGCGATTGCCGCAGCCCGGCTTTTTCCGTTTTTGAGCTCTTCTTTGATACGCTCGAAAATGATTACATTGGCATCAACTGACATACCGACTGTAAGAATCATACCAGCGACAGAAGAAAGTGTAAGTGTAAGGTTGAAAGCGCTCAAAACCGAGAACATGATGTACATATTTAAAATCTGAGCAACAACCGCATTGAAGCCTGCACCCTTGTAGTAAAGAATCATAAAGAGAAGGACTGCTGCTAAGCCCCAAAGAAGAGCGTTCAAGCCCTGATGGATTGCCTGCTCTCCCAAGCTTGCCCCGACAACCTGCTGGCTTTCAACTTCAAGCGGAACTGAAAGGGAAGCTGTCTGAAGAACTTTCTGAATGTTCTGAGCTTCTTCTACGCTGAACCCGCCAGAAAGATTAACCTGACCGCCGTTGATTGCCTGCTTGATTGTAGCAGCGGACTTGACTTTGTTGTCGCTTACGATTGCCAGCCGCTCGTTTACATGAGCACCCGTGAATTCACCGAAAATCACGGCTCCTTCACTGTCAAGAATGAAGTTTACTTCCGGCTGATTTGTTGTCTGATCAGCTGAAACGATAGCAGATTTTACATGCTCGCCGTCAAGGGCTATTTCTTTTTTGACTGCGATAAAGCCTGTTCTTTCATCAAGACCGTAATCGTCTTTTACATAGTAGCCCATAACCTCACAATCATCTGGAATGATAGAAGGATCGATTAGTTTTCCGTCAGAATTGAAGGTGTTTGCGGGGTTTTGTGCGTAATATGCGTTGAATGCATTTGTTGCGTTTTCATCGACGAGCCGGAAATTCAAGATTCCCTTACCCATAATGATAGAGTTGATGCTTTCTCGGTCTGCCGCACCAGGGATTTCGATGTAGATTCTGTCTTCGCCCTGCTGTCTGATTACAGGAGATGTAAGGCCGAATTTGTCAATTGAGCTTGTCAATGTCTCGATTGTCTGAGCCATTGCGTCTTTTTTCCACTGGGCTTCGTCTGTAATTTCGTTGCCCTCAGCTTTTTTTGTCGCAAGAGCTTCATCAAGATTTGCACGGACGATAACATTCATACCGCCTGAAAGGTCAAGGCCGAGCTTTACAGAAGAATTGTAGCGTTTTTTTGCCGCTAGAATTTCGTCACGATATTTGCCTTCGATGACCGCACTCAAATCTCCCTGAGCGTTAGTGCCTGTGAAAGAATCAAGAATCGCACCGACTGTCATAACAGCTGGGATTTTTGGAGCATTTTCCTTAATGCCAGCGGCCTTGTAAGCCTTTGCGTTTTCCTTGTAGTTCTTTTTTGCGCTCTTTACGAGATAGTCATAAGAAGAGTCAAGAACTGTGTCAGGATTTGCCTTTGCAGTTGCGATAAGGTAATCAACCTCTTCCTTTGCCTTAACGACTGTGTAGTCCTTGATTTTTTCGAGAGAACCAAGAGCTAGGCTCTGCTGGTCTTTCGGCGTGCATGCATACCAACTGATAGATGGCCAGAGGAATGCAAAACAAACAGCAAGAACTACCAGAATAATGATAAAACGACTTCGTTTGTTCATTTTTTTTACTCCGGTATTTGTTTATTTATTTTATTCTGATTTTTCTGAATCTTTTGATTCATCAGATTTTTCGCTGGTTTTTTCAGATTTTGCAGGAGTTTCGTTTACAACTCCGGCTATAGCAGAACGATTGAATTCTACTTTTACGCCCTCGTCAAGCTTTAAAATGACGGTTTTTTCTTTTGTCTGGGCGACAAGACCGTGAATTCCGCCGATTGTGACAACCTTGTCACCTTTTTTTAGGGCATCAATCATTTTCTGAGTTTCTTTTTGTTTTTTATTCTGCGGACGAATAATGAAGAAATAGAAAATGGCGATGATAAGAATGAACGGAACTACAGACATAAGAGTCTGGCTAGAAGTTGCCCCAGCAGCTGCCGCATCCTGTAATAATGATACAAACATTTTTTACTCCTGTTAGTAAACCGCAAAAAGCGATATTACATCCATCGTAATTTAAAATAGTTCCGATACACTACCACAAAATAAAGTCAAAATCAAGACAGATTGCTCAAATCGAGTTGACAAGTTAATTTCTGAGTAAATTGTCCAGTTCTGTATTCAGCTTTAGCAGGGATTCGTCGTTCGGAGAAAGGGCTACGACTTGCTTCAGGTAATATTGAGCCTTCCGATATTCTTTTTTATTGTAGTAAATCCTGTAAAGACGAAAAAGACTGTCCCTGTTTCTTGGATTTGCAGTAAGACTTGAACGCAAATCTGCAAGAATGGCCGCTTCCCCGCTGGACAAAAAACTCTTTTCGTAATAGAGGAAACTTTTCATTTTTGCGGCTGAAGTTGGAATCAGCTGATTTATCAGGCGAAGCGCTTCCTGATTTCTGCCGGTAGAGACAAGGACATCGATATAAGATTGCAAAACCTCCTCGTCTGTCGGATTCTGCGCATACAATTTTGACGCGTATTGCCATGCTTCAGCCTTGTGGTTTGAATTCAGGCAGATTTTTATGTGGGTAAACAGGGCAGAATTCGGAAGGCTTTCTTTTTTTAAAAGTTCTGTGCTTGATTTGTAGGCTTCAGTCCATTTTTGACTTAAAACCATCGAGTTGATTTTTATTTGTAATGCCTGAAAATTGTCGGGATTTTTTTCAAGGATTTGCTCTGCAAGCTCTTCACCGCTTCTACCTGCGATTTTGCTTCCCGATTCACTTGCAAGGTTCGCCGCCTCAAGGACAATTTCGGTGTCTTCCGGATACAAGACGAGAGCATTTTCTATTGTCGTAGTCGCCGCCGAAATGTTTTTGTTCCAGTTTTTTTGGACTTCAAAGCGAAGTACAAGATAATCCCGCGAGCTTGAGTCCTTGCGCGCATAAGCGTCCAAAAGAGAGGCCGCCCTGATATACTCGCCTTTTTTTACGAGAATTCTTGCCCTGAAAAGGAGATAATATGAATTTTCTGGCTCAAGCTGCAGGACTCTCGAAACATAAAGTTCTGCGTTCGTCATATCGCCGGAAGCAAAGCTTGATTCTGCGCAAAGCTTTAAAAGATTTTTGTTTTGCGGAAAATTCTGCAAAAGCCGCTCCGAAAGGCTGAAGGCACTTGAATATTCGGAAATAGACATAAAACTTTCGGCAAAAGCATAGGAACATTCAAAGCAGTTTGGCTCTAAATCAGAAGCGTACCCAAAATATTCGTTGCTGGATTTAAAATCCTCTTTTCGCCTGTACAGAATTCCAAGAAGATAATTCGCAAAAACTGAGCTTTTGTTTAAATTCAGGGCAGATTTTAATGCGGCTTCGGCTTCATCAAAATAATCGCTCCGTGTTTCGCTTGAAGCAAGAACAAGACAGGGAAGGGCATAAGCTAAAAAATCCTTCGGCTCTGAAAAGGGGTCGTAAATTCCGTTTTTTGAAGATGAAACTGCACCCGTGTAGCCGTTTTTAAAGTTTTCCCCAGTCGTATTTTCGATAAAATTCTGACTTTTCCAGCAAATCTGCATGATTGAGACGGCAACATAGTGAAGCACCTGCTCGCTTTCGCTCATGTTTTCACGGCTTCGTTTTAAGGCAGAAATAGCGCTCCTTAAGCTTTCAGGGCTTCCGTGAATTACATTTTCGAGAGTAGGGGCATCTATATCTGAAAAATAATCAAACTCTTTTTTTTCCGGGAGGGCAATTTTTACGGCAGAAGTTTCCGTCGGTATGGAACTTGTGTCTTCTTCCCTTTTCTTTTTTTTGGCGGAAGTGAGGTCGAGAAAAATCAAAAAAAACAAAACGGTGGCGAGAATTTTTCGCCAGGAAGAGTTCAAATCTTATTCCCCGTAAAATTCTTTTTCTTCGTCAGTCAAATCTGAAAGCTCGTCCTTGTCGTAAGGAAAAAAATCATTGAAATTTCGCTGCCACAGGAAAACTCCGATTAGGGAAGCTCCCGCAACGATAAGGATAATCGGCCCCCACTTTGAGATAAAAACCGAAAAAGGGACTTTAATTACATGCAGAGAGAACATCAGGAAAATTATTCCCAAAATCTCGATTAGAATTGTAGGAAAGAGGTAAACTCCGCGGACTTTCCTGTGCTTGAAAATACAAGTCAGAAGAAGGCAGAGTCCTGAAAGTAAAACGCCGATTGGCCATAGGCTTTCGGGGGCAAATGGCAGAATCCCGGCAAAAACAAAGGTCGTGCAAAGTCCCATGCAAAAGACCAAAAGTCCGAAGAAAAACAGAACCGCCCAATGGATGAAAGTCATCGCAAGGTAAAAAATTACCGCGCCAGAAATCATCATCATTATAGAAACTGTCGGAAGCTCAACTCCAAGCCCCGCAGAAAATTTAGAGATTAAAAGAAGGCCTGCCAAAACAAGGATAACGCCTGTCGCAAGCAAAATATTTAAAACTGGAACGGTAATTTTTTTCATCGACAATTCACCTGTATTTTAGAGAAAGTAAATCATATTAGAATAATATAGAAAATTGAAAATTGAAAGATAAAAATTGAAAATTATTGCTTTTTGTTAATTGCCGGAGAAATGTAAAAAAAGTCGCTTAGCCTTCGAAAATTTGACAGCCTTTTTTGCCGGATTCCTTGATTGAGTACAGGGCTTTGTCTGCTTTTTTGTAAAGCTCTTCTGTGTAGCCTGTTGATGAAAATGCAATGCCTACGCTTACAGATACATCCGCAAGCCCCTCAATTTGAGAGAGCCGCTCGTTGACGGAGGCGATTTTTTCCTGAACGATTTTAAATCCCTCTGGCTTGAAATTGACTAAAACTGCCGCAAATTCATCCCCTCCGATTCTGCAGACATAATCCTCGTTCCTGAAGGTGTCCCGCAAAATGGAAGCAAGTGCTTTTAGGGCCGAGTCGCCACCCGTGTGACCGTAAGTGTCATTGATATGCTTGAAGTTGTCCATATCGATTAAGAGAAGCGCGATGCTGATTTTTTGTTTAGCAGAGCTTGAGCAGATTTGTTCGTAAGCCCGCCTGTTTAAAATTCCTGTAAGAGCGTCGTATTCCGCGTTTTTCAGGAGAATTCTGTTTTGGCGCTCACCCATTTCGTACATTTTGTTGTAAGATTTTGTGACATCCCGGAATTCTTTAAGACCAATCGTGCTAAGGGCGTTTACGACAAGGAGAATTAAGATGAAAATTCGAAGCCTGTCTAGATTCCGCCCTAAAATTTCTGCGTTTAAATCAACTTCCTGCTTAATTTCGTCGGAAATAGCTTTTATTGTTATAAGACAGTTGTCATTTACGCGCATTTTGTAGATAAGATAGCCGTTTCCGAACATATTTTTAACAGCCAGCTCGTGAAGCTCTTCGTGCGAAAGATTTCTTTCACTGGGCTTTATTTCGATTTTGCGGATTAAGTCAGGAATCTCATCGGTATTTTTGTTGAAAATTTCGTAGCAGAGCCGCATATTGTAAAGTTCCATAGCCGTAAGGCTTTTTGATTGTGAGATGGCGACTTCAAGGCGCTGTAATGCAATTTCTTTGTCGGAACAAAATCTTTTTAAATCTTCAAGGGCTTTTTGCTGCGCATTATTTTCTTCAAGCTCTTCGACATAGGCGAGAGCAAATCTTTCATCGTGGTTTACGACAAACATTCGTGCAAGTTCAGTTAACTCGTTTGAGCTGGTTTTTATTGTGTCTGAGCTTTGCTCACAAATTACAAATCTGTTTATTGAAGAGCGGACGTCATTGTAGCTTTGATTTACTTTGTAAGAAATGACAATAATGAAGACGAATACGATTAGGGTGATGAGTGTAAGAACCGTACTCAAAAGACCCATATTTATTCTCTTTTTAGTTTTGAGATTTTCCGTTTCGTAATATTCTTCGGTAATATTGTTCATAAACTTGCGATATTATACTATTAAAAATAGTATCCCGCAATAAAAAAGAGTTAGAATCTTAAAATCTCTTTAAAAAACCTCGACTTCTGAAAAGCCTGCCGCATATAAAACTGATTCAATGATTTTTACAGCCTGATTTTTAGATTCCTCCAGAAAGCCTGTCTCCAGAATTTGGGCAGAAGAGCTTTCTTGGTTAAAGCGAATTTCTTCCATAACATCTTTGAGTGAAATTTCTACGAAAACGCTTTTATTCTCATCAAAAACTTCAATACTTGAAATGTCGTTTGAAAGAATTTCCATTGGCGGAAGAATTACCTTTGCTTTTTTCCCGCCATCACTCACCGAAAGTTCTGCCTGCCGTATGTCTGAAATTCCGGCCCTGATGACTCCCGTGTATTTTATGATGCTGAAGGATTTTGCAAGCCCTGCGATTCGTGTCTTTTTGATTGAGATGACATCTGTATAGGTTGTTTTTGCCGTGACAAGCTCGGCGCATCGTTCAAGCTCTTTAAAAAGAAGCGCATGACTTTTTTCTGTTTTGATTTCAGTGAGCTTTTGCCAGCCCAGCTTTCCACCAATAATAACTGCGCAAAACAGGGTGAAAACGCAAAGCACTTTAACGCAAAGCGCCTTAAAAAATATCTTTTTCATACTTTTCTCCAGATAAAAATTGCAATTTTTTAGAGATTCCCTCTCTCTTTAAATTTATCTTTATCTATTGTACACTGTTTTTTATGGAAAACAAGGTTGCACTTTCACAGGCCGAGGTAGATAAGCTTTTAGGCATTCCAGCTTCATCCGAAGAGCCGAAAAAAGAGCTTAAGCACTATAAAATCGACAGTTTTTTATCAGATACTCAGATTTCCCAAATTATGGAGGTCTGTAAATCTGTCTACAAGTATTTCAAACTTTCTTTACGCGAAAAATTTGGTGAGCCAAAAATCAGAAAACTTACCGTAAAATCACTTGATGAGCGGAATATCGACGAATTTTTTGATTCTCTTACAGAAAACGATTTTCTTTATCAGGCAAAAATTGACGAGGCTGACATTTTTATTAAATTTGACTCATTTTTGTTCGGCGCCCTTTCAGGGATGACGATTGACACCAAGCACAAAATCAATTTCTTTCAGAGCGAGGTGTTAAAAGATTTTGTCGCAGAATTTTTAGTCGAAGGCTTTGCCCGTCAGGTTTCAGAAGAGGCAGGCGACGAAGCGTTGATAGACATTATTTCTCTTTATGGGCAGGAAAAAACATCGTTTTGTACAGGAAAAACCGGCGTCCAGGTAACAATTAACTGGAACGAAAATCTGCGTTCTTTCGGAATCGAAAAAATCTTTCTTACAAAAGAATTTATTCAAAAACTTCGGGCGGTGTCAAAATGATGAAAATTGCTGTCTTGGTAAGCGGTGGCGGAACAAATCTCCAGGCTCTAATCGACTATGAAAAAACTCATTCAGATTGTCCTTACAAAATCTCTCTCGTGGTCTCAAATACAAAAAATGCCTATGCCCTTGAACGCGCTAAAAATGCTGGAATAAAGGCAGAAATCAGAAGTCCTTTTTCCGTCCTTGGAAAAGAAAATGCGGAAAAAGCGAGCCGCGACGAAAAAAGAATCGCAATTAGCGAGGCGATTCTTACGCTTTGCCGTGAAAACAAAATAGACGCGATTGTCCTGGCGGGCTATCTGTCTGTCCTTGGCGGAAAAATTATTGATGAATATTCTGGTCGGATTATAAACCTGCATCCTGCCCTTCTTCCAAAATTCGGCGGGGTAGGAATGTGGGGGCATAATGTTCACGAAGCTGTCCTTGCCGCGCACGAAAAAGAAAGCGGCTGTACGGTTCACCTCGTGGACTCCGGCTGTGATACAGGCGAAATTTTGGTTCAGAAAAAAGTGCCCGTTCTTGAAGGGGACACACCTGACACTCTCTATGCGAGAATTGCGCCAAAAGAGCATGAGGCTATGGTTGAAGGCGTCTGCCTGCTTGCAGACAAGCTCGGACGGCTCAACTCCTCAATTTTAAAATAATCTTGCTTTTTTAGTTGACTTTTGAGATTTTCCGATTAAAATAGATAGTATGAGTGATTATCTTGACGCTACTAATGAAGAACTTCTGAAAGACTATTTCTCTGAGTCCGAAATGATGGTCGACAATCTCGAAAGCAATATTCTTGCAATCGAAAACGATCCTAACAATCACGACGCTATCGACGAAATCTTCCGCGCGGCGCATACTCTCAAAGGAAACTCCGCTACTGTTGAGTTTAGCGAGATTGCGCATTTTGCCCACACAATGGAAGACCTTCTCGATGAAGTCCGTTCTGACAAAATAAAAGTCACAGAAGATATTGTTGATACACTTTTGACTGCTCTCGATGTTATTAAGGCCATGCTTGAAGAACGCAAAAATGGCTCTGTCTACGGTGAAAGTGTTGAAGAAATTACCGAAAAAATCAAGGGAATGATTGCCGGTGGTGGAGCAGCTCCAAAGGCTGCAAGTCCTGCGCCTCAGGCGGCTCCTTCTGCACCTGCACCCGCCGCTTCTTCATCAAGCGCGCAAACTGTCAATCTTTCTGAATATGAGCTTGCAGAACTTAAACAGGGATGTGAGGCTGGCCAGCAGCTTTGGTCTGTTGCCGTAACCTTTGACGAGTCAAACCCGATGAATTCTGTTGGTGGAATTCAGGTTTTTGCGGCATTAAAGGCGTGTGGCACGGTTCTTAAAACGATTCCTGATTTTGATGCTCTTTACGAAGATGAATTCCATAAAGATGTTACATATTTCGTGGCTTCAAGCAATACAGCAGAACAGCTTGAAGATACGGCTTTCCTTGACGATGTAACATTGAGCGTTGACGCAAAAAATATCAATGATGCGACTGCGAGCGATTCTGCTCCGGCGGCAGCTCCTGTTGCGAGCGCACCGGCTCCTAAGCCTGTCGCAGAAGCTCCAAAGCCGGCAGCACCTGTACAGCAGGCTCCTGCCCCGGCCTCAAGTGCTCCGCAGGCGGAGACTCCGAAAAAAGAAGCTCCAAAGCCAGCCGCAAAATCCGCTCCTGCTACAGGTCACGCCCAGCAGAGTACGATTCTCCGCGTAGACTCAAAGCGAGTTGACAATCTTATGAATCTTGTTTCAGAAACGGTTATCACTAAAGCTTCTTTCAACCAGAGTCAGCAGCAGTTTGCGGATATGCTCATCCAATTCCAGAATCTCGATTCTTCTTACAAGGAAAAAGTTCGCCGAATGTTCGAACAGCTTCCTCAGTATCTCGAAGAAATTCAGAACGGAGTTGCTGTTAAAGACATTAAGGCAAATATCACGAACGAATATGGTGATATCGCTACAATATTCGATGCCTTTGAAAATCGTTTCAAAGACTTAAATTCAAAATTCCATTCTTCTACGCAGAATCTTGGCCGTATTACAGGCGAGTTGCAGGAAGGTATTATGAAAATCCGAATGGTTCCTATCAGTCAGGTTTTCGATCGTTTCCCGCGCGTTGTCCGAGACTTGCAGAAGGACTTGGGCAAAAAGGTCAACCTTCTTCTCGAAGGTGAAGACACTGAACTTGACAAAACAGTCGTTGACGATCTTATGGATCCAATCATGCACTGTGTGCGAAACTCAGTTGACCACGGTATTGAGACTCCTGATGAGCGTAGAAATGCCGGTAAAGATGAAACGGGTACCGTTCTTCTTAAAGCTGCCAACGAAGGTAACAGCATCGTAATTGATGTAGTTGATGATGGCGGTGGAATCAATGTTGAAAAGGTTAAGGCAAAGGCTATCAGTAAGGGACTCATTCACCCTTCAAAGGTGCTTTCAGACCAGGAAGCCGCACAGCTTATCTTCTTGCCAGGCTTCTCAACGGCAGAAAAAATTACGAATGTCTCTGGTCGAGGCGTTGGTCTTGATGTCGTAAAAACAATGATTGAAAAGCTCAACGGTACGATTCAGGTAACAAGCGAGCACGGAAAAGGCTCTAAATTCTCAATCAGATTGCCACTTACGCTGGCTATTATTCAGGGCTTGCTCGTTCGGGTTGGACGCGAAGTTTACTCAATTCCAATCGCTTCCGTCATTGAAAGCGTTCGGGTTAAAAAATCTGAAATCAATACAATCGACAATCATGAGGTTTTGAATGTCCGAAACGAGGTCATTTCTGTCCTCAGGTTGAGCCGCTTGTTCAATATTCGTACAAACGAGGATGGCGAATACTGCTTCGTAGTAATCGTTGGTTCTCAGGACAAAAAAATCGGCGTTATGGTTGACAACCTCATCGGTGAAGAGGATGTCGTTATTAAGCCACTTCGCGATCAGTTTACGCAGTCACCTGGAATTTCAGGCGCTTCAATTTTGGGCGACGGTTCTGTCTCTCTCATTATTGATGTCACGCAGTTGCTTGAGCTTGGCGTTCGTCAGGAAATTCAGGCACGACAAGAAAATGCTTTTGAAGACTAAAGGACTAAGGGGATAAAAATGAGTACAGAAAATACAGAAAAACCTTCTATCAACTCAGTTCTTAAAGAAAGTTTAGGAAATATTCAGAACATTGCGGGAGCTGATGTCGCTGATACTCCTAAACAGGACAATATGGTTGTAGTCGATTACAAAATGGTCACTTTCTCGCTGGCGGGAAAAGATTATGCAATCGACATTATGAAAGTAAAAGAAATTGCCAAGGCCGGTCGTTTCACCTATGTTCCGAATGCATTGCCCTTCGTTCTTGGTGTTTACAATCTCCGAGGCGACATCATTCCGATTATTGATTTGCGTTTGTTCTTCAATATCGATATGCCGGAGCGAGAGTATGATGCTCTCGAAAATATGCTTATTGTTTCAATCGGTGAGCTTACCTTTGGTATTGTCGTTGATGAAATAGACAAGGTCGTTGGAATTCAGAAATCAAGCATTAATCCTCCTCATCCTCTTTTTGGTGATATCAACATCAAATATATTCAGGGTGTAGTCGAGGTAAACAATCGCTTGTATGTCCTTCTTGACATCGACAAAATCTTCGGAACAAAGGCCGATAACAAAGCCAGCGAAGAGCAGGTAATGAAAGAAATGTCTGCCCGAATTGCTGCCAGCCCGGCTTCAAACGGAGGCGCAAAAAAGCAGGCTGCCGCTCCAAAAAAAGAAGAAAAGGTTGATTACTCATTCGTTGTAGATTCACTTGCAAATATGCGAAAATTCACGGCGTCATCTCTTAATGACAAATGGATGCAGACTCGCTACAAGGAATGGGAAAAAGAGCGGGGTAAAGACAAAACTCAGCTTCAGAATCCGACTGATGCGGACTTGTTCCTTAAAAAATTCTATTCGCCATTTAGCGGAACTTGGTGGGACAAGGCTTATGCAGATTCAATTTTTAAGGCTTTGCCAGATAACACTGCAAAACAGATTGTCGTTTGGAATCCAGGTTGTGGAAAGGGGCCTGAAACATATTCTTTGGCTTGCGTTCTTAAAAAGCGCTACCCAGAGGCTAAAATCAGGATTTATGCTCACGAGGTCGATTTGTTGAGCATTTCAAACGCGCCTTTGCTTTCTGTTCCGAATGATGTGGCAAATGACTGGTATGCGCCTTATATCACGAAAAAGGCTAACGGAGATTTCACTTTTATTCCTGAAATCCGTGACAGCATTTTATTCGAGTATCATGATTGTGCAAACACCAATAATTTGCCGACTTGTGATATAATTTTTGCTAGGGATTTGTTGTCATTCTTGCCGCAGGTAAGCCAGCAGACAATCGTTACAGACTTTAGCGAAAAGCTTAAGGGAAACGGAGTTATTTTCTTAGGTCAGAATGAGTCACTTGAAGAAGACCCAAAATGGGCTTCAAAGTCAGTCGGAACAATAAATATTTTCAGCAAAAAATAATTAAGCAAAAAAAAAGCTTAAATTGAATTGCGTAAATATTGTTAAATAGTATAAAATAAGGTAGGAGTAGAAACTCATGAGAGTAGAGTACATTAACCCTTTTGTAGAAACTTCATATCAGATTTTGAAAGAAGTATTGGGCGGAGCAACTGTTACACGCGGCGATTTGTATCTTAAATCAACCGCAATGCCTGTGATGGGTGTCGCAGCCCTTGTTGGTCTTGCTGGTGATGTTGAAGGTCGTGTTCTTTTTGATATGACCTTTGAAACAGCCTTGAATATCGCATCTGCAATGAACGGTGAAACTTTAACTAAGTTTGATGATCTTGCTAAGGCTACAATCAGTGAGCTTGCCAACCTCATCACAGCTCAGGCTGTCACAAAATTGCATGAGCTTGGATTCAAGTTCGACCTTACGCCTCCGGCTCTTTTCGCTGGTGAAAAAATGGAAATTGCCGCTTTGGGTGGCAGTCAGACAAACAGTGTTGAGGCACTTATCGTTCCTCTTATCACTGAGTGTGGTAAAATCGAAGTTAACGTCGCAATTCGCGAACGCATGTAATAAAAAGGAGTGCCAAAATGAAAACTAAACAGGATTTTCCTTCAATCAATGAGCGTCCGCCAGAGGGCATGAATGCTGACGGAACAAAAATCCGTGTACTCGTCGTTGACGACTCTATGTTCGTTGCAAAACAGCTCGGTCAGATTCTCACAAGCGAAGGATATGAGGTCGTAGCTACTGCTGTTGACGGAAAAGACGGTGTTGATAAATACAAGGAACTCTGTCCAAATGTTGACTTGGTAACAATGGATATTACTATGCCTAGAATGGACGGTATCACAGCCCTTGAGCAAATCGTTGCTTTCGACAAAAACGCTCGCGTTGTTATGGTCAGTGCTCTTGGTAAAGAGGAATTGGTCAAAAAATCACTTCTTCTTGGAGCTAAAAACTATATCGTAAAACCGCTTGACCGCAAAAAGGTTCTTGAGAGAATCTCTGCGGCTCTTAAATAGTCCGTTACAGCTTGTAAAATTTAATTAAGCGTAAAAAAAGGGTACAGTAAAATGCTGTACCCTTTGGTATTTTAAAGCTTTTTGATAAAACTTACTCGCCACAAGAGCCGCCGCAGCCAGAACAGCCACCACAGCTTGAGCAGCCGCCACCGCAGCCAGATGATGCGAACGGCTCTAATTCTTCTTCAGTCGCATCCCTGACATCGACAACCTCTACATCAAAGAAAAGCTTTTTTCCTGCAAGCTCGTGATTTCCGTCGACGGTGATTTTGTCATCGCTAACCTTTGTGACTTTTACAATCATAGGACCCGTAGCTGTGTCTGCCTGAAACTGCTGGCCGACTTCGATTTCAAAATTCGCGTCAAACTGTTTTTTAGGAACTTCTGCAACTAAGCTTTCGTCATATTCTCCGTAACCGAGGGCAGGTTCAATTTCCGCATGAAATTTGTCGCCAGGATTTTTCCCTGTAAGCTCTTGCTCCAAACCTGGAATCAAAGAGCCAATTCCGTGCATATATTCGAGAGGCTCACCGTTAAGCGATGTGTCGAGCGTATTTCCATCTACATCTTTGAGCGTGTAATGAATTTTTACCATTTTCTGGTATGTGATTTCCATAAAAACTCCTGTTCTATTTGTTTACAGAATAAAAATAGCAAATTTTTGTACTTTTGAAAACTAAAATATTTATGCGTGTTTTCAATTTGTAAAATCTGTGATAATCTGTGGGGGAATAAGGCATAGCTATGACAAATCTAAAATATACTCCGGATGAACCAATCGCTGCAATTGCGACGGCTCTTGCTCCAGCGGCACTCGGAATTGTCCGCTGTTCAGGGAAAAATTGCATTGAGCTTCTTTCAAAAATCTTTTCTCGACCAAAGGCTCTGCTTGAAGCAAAGGGAAATTCAATCGTTTACGGGTGGATTCAGAAAGAGGAGAGAATTGACGAGGTGCTTGTTTCTGTCTTTCGTTCTCCAAAATCTTTTACCGGCGAGGATATGGCAGAAATTTCTTGTCATGGTGGAGTTCATGTCGTTCAAACGATTTATAATCTTCTTTTAAAAAATGGATTTCGCGCGGCAGAAAGAGGCGAGTTTACCTTTCGCTCATATATCAATGGGAAGGCAGATTTAACAAAAGCAGAAGCCGTGCGTGAAATTATTGACTCGAAGACTGATGAAAGTCAGAGCAGGGCTGCCGGAAGGCTGGCTGGAAATCTTTATGAGACGATTGACGGTGTAAAAAAGCATATTATTGACACTCTTGCTGCTATAGAGGTTGAAATAGAGTATCCTGAGGATGAGGAGACTATCGCTGACAGCTTTGATTCTGCTGAGCTAAAAAAAGCCGAAAAAGTTTTAGTTGAGCTTAGTGAAAGCTGGAAAAGTGAGAAAATATATCAGGATGGGGCCAGGGTTGTTCTTTGTGGAAAGACGAACGCAGGAAAATCATCGCTTTTTAATGCGCTGCTAAAAGAAGACCGTGCAATCGTCAGCGATATTGAAGGAACTACGAGGGATTTTATTGAAAGCTGGATAGATTTTTCTGGAATTCCGGCGAGAATCTTTGATACGGCGGGATTAAGGGAAACGGAAGACAAAATCGAGGCAGTTGGTGTTGAAAGAACAAAGGATTTGAGCAAGGAGGCAGATTTGATTCTGTATCTGGTGGATTCTAAAGCTGGTCTTACACAGGAGGATGAGGAATTCATTAAGTCTCACTGTGAAGACGGGACTCCCGATTCTCACTCTCTTTCTCGAAATGACAAAAAATCAGTTCCGTTGATTCTTGTCTGGAATAAATGTGATTTGGGGGAGGAGATTCTTCGACAGGCTCCGAATGACAGACTGCTTTCTCTGAATATTCCGCAGGTTCGGATTGCGGCGAAAAAGGGTATCGGGCTCGGGAAGCTTAGCGAAGCCGTAAAAAATGCCCTTTCTTTTTCAAAGAGCACGGAAAGCAGGGGAACGGGGCTTGGCTCTGAGAGGCAGAAGCTGGCTGTGGAAAGGGCTCTTGAAAGTGTCCGGCATGCACTTGCTTTGAGCGATGATTTCGCGCTGGACGCGGTTGTTCAGGATTTGGAGGACAGCCTTGACGCACTGGGCGAAATTACGGGCGATGTAACTCCAGAGGACATTTTAGGCTCGATTTTTGCGAATTTCTGCGTTGGAAAATAAGGGCCGAAATATCTGCATTTAATGTTTTTCTAATAAAATTTTCTCATTCTCCGATAATGTAAGTAGATATGTAAAAAAGTGGGTGGGGGACCCGCTGGGGGTGAGATTATGGTAAATGGAGTTTCATTAAACGCAAATAATTTCAATTACGCTGGAGTTGTTTCTAGTGGTCATGGAAAACTTTATGTCCCTGTTTCACAATCGAATGTAATTTATGCCCACTTTGACCATGTAACAGGGGTTGCGGCAAAACCTAATCAGAAAGGTGTTTCTATCTCAAAAATTCAGATTTTAAATTCACTTTTGAATCAGCTTATTTCTATGAAAAGTCAGCCAAAGCTGGATGTTAAGACGGAGGATATGAGCGATTCTCAGCTGGACGCTCTTATTCAGAGTACCCAGTCAAAAATTCAGACGAATGTTCAGATTGCCGAGGCGACAGGCTATGGTCTGGCTGGTGCCACTCCTCAGGCAGGAGCGGTCTTTTCATTAGATGTTTAATTAGACACAAAATTAAGACCAGATAAGCCAGAGGACGATTGCACCTGCCAATGTCGTAATCACAGTGAATGAGCCACCTAATTTGAGCCATTTTCCGAAGCTCATGGGGTGGCCTTCTTTTTTTACGATTCCCATTGCGACAACATTTGCGCTTGCCCCGAAAGGAGTGAGGTTTCCGCCAAGACAAGAGCCAATCAGAAGTGCGAAAAGGAAAAGCTCACTGTTTATGCCCATTGATTGGGCCATATTTCCAGCAACCGGAAGCATTACGATGATGTAAGGAACATTGTCTACGAAACCAGAAATGAAAATCGAGACCGCAAGAATCAAGATAAAGCCTGCCAGCTTGCTTCCGCCGGTGACATTTGCTAAAAATGAGGCGAAATCTTTTAAAAGACCTGTCTCGCTTATTGCGCCCACGACCACGAAAATTCCGATTAAGAAGGCTATTGTCTCCCAGTCTAAGCCTTTGATAAGAAGCCAAGTTTCAGATTTTGTCTTTTTCTGAGCAAAAAGATACCAGAGAAGCCCGATGATTCCCAGAAGCATAACGAAAGAGCCTGAGAGAAAGGGAATTTCCTGCGGAATGAAGGAAATTGCCGCCAAGCCAAAAATCAATGACAAAAGAAGGATTGCCGGAACGATAGAAACAACCGGCTCGCCTTCAACCAAGGTTTTGTCCTTCAGACGGGCAAAAACTGCGTAAAAGAAAATACAGCCCGCTAAAAGACCGGCCTGCACGACGAAGAAAATTGACAGGCGGCCGTTGTGAAAAAAGAAGTCGTTGAAGGTGTAGCCGGCGTAGCTTGCGAAAATCATGCTTGGAGGGTCTCCGACGAGGGTTGCCGTTCCTTCAAGATTCGACATTACGGCAAGACCTACCATAAACATAGTGGGATTCATATTCAGCTTTTTACAGAGGGAGAGCGCAATTGGCGCCATAACGAGAACTGTCGCGACATTCTCTACGAAAATTGAAATGATTCCCGTCATCGCAAGAATCAAAACTATTGCAATTCCTGTCGAAGGGCTTACCTTTACAATCCAGTCGGCGATTTTTGCGGGAACTTTTGAATACAAGAACAAGGCTGCGACCGTCATACTGCCGACATAAATCATCAGAACATTCCAGTTTACGAGGCTTGAAAATGCGTGCGTGAGCGCATAAAGGCGGGTATTTCCAGTAGTAAAAATATGGCCTGGAAAAATAAGACCGAGAGCAATCACTACGACTGCGGCAATGCTCGTAAAAATAACTTTTTTGTCCTGCTTAGCGATGACGAGTGCATACATCAAAACTGCGAGGGCTAAAACAATCCATTTTAAATTTTCCATAATAAGAAAAGTATATTGGAAATAAAGATATTCAACAACTAAAGGTAAACCATAGAAATCGCAAATTTTTCAACTAAAACACACGAAAACGCAAAGAATTACACAAAAGTTGATTGACAAAGAAAATAAAAATCTGTAGATTGAAATCAGATTAAAGTAGTTAGCGTTGGTTAACTATAAAAAAAACAAAAAGGTGGTCTTTTATTATGAAAAAGATTATTGCAAGCTTGGTCGCAATTGCTATCGCTTCAAGTGTTGCTTTTGCAGAAGTAAAATTCTCTTTCTACAACAAATTGTACGAAGATGGTACAATCGCTTATCACAGTGATGCAGCTGATGACACTTACACAGATTTCCCTGCAATCAAAGAAAGAATGTACTTTGAAGTTCTCACTGACCGTGTTGACGCAATGGTAAAAGCAACTGTAGCTCTCGACGACTATGACTACAAACACTTTGGTCTTCAGGGTAGCTTGGATGACTGGTATATTGAATTCCGTCCAATCGAAATCCTTACTTTGGGTATGCACACAGGCATTTTCTCTGATGGTTCTTATCTTCCAATCTATGATGACAATCTTTATGCCGGCAACATCGGTTCAGACGGATTTACTGTAACTCTCCGCCCAGCTAAAGATCAGGACCTCCGCATTTCTCTTACCGCTCCATTCTCATTCGACGGTTCAGATGATGCAGCAGACGTCAACTGGCTCAATGGCAAAGAAGAAGATGGTGAAGACGAAGAATTCAACATCGGAATCGGTGCTATTTACGGACAGGACTTGTTCCAGATTGGCCTTTCTTTGCAGGATGTTATCGACAGCGATGAGCGACAGTTTGGCGCATATGTCAACTTGCCGACACTCTTTGGCCTTTCAGAAAGCTTGACTCTTGGCGCAGGCTTTGCTCACACTTGGGCTGACTATGCGACTGCATTCAAGGACCTTACATACTTCGGCGGACTCGGATATGAAAACCTCTTGAGCGCTTACGCTACATTCGACCTCGACAAGGTTTCATTTGCAGCTGAACTTCTCTACAACCTCGGCGGAAACGATGATGTTTTCCTTGATGATGATGGTGTTTTTATTGGTTATGATTTCTATTCAGCTCTTTCTGTTTCATTCGGCTTGGCTGACGCTCTTACGGCAACTGCTAAAGGAAAAATCTTGACAGACTCAACTTCTTCTTCAAAGGGTGGTCAGGAAACAGCTTTTGCGGCAGCTTTCGCCCTTGATTATGACATCAACGACAACAACACTGTCGGCGTAGAGTTCGACTTCGATACTTGTGACTCAGACTGGGCTATCGCAGTTCCTCTTTACTGGAAATATCACTTCGATAAATAGTCCTTGAAGGACAGATTGACCGCTCCTTTTGGGGCGGTTTTTTTATTTTAAAAATCTTACTATTGTGATATAATGCACCTGATTAGTTAGAATTTATGACTCCACTCGAAAAATATTACAACAAATTCAAAGAAGAGCATCGTCTCACGACACGGCACGGAATCGTGGAATTTACCGTTTCCATGAAGTATATTCATGATTTTATTGAAAAGGTGAGGAGTGAGAGCCTTAGGCAAAGTCAGGGGAACATTCGTATTCTTGATGTCGGGGCGGGGACTGGGCGTTATTCTGTTGCTCTTTCCCGCGAAGGCTTTGATGTCACTGCGGTGGAGCTTGTCGCTCATAACTTAGAGATTTTACGGGGCAAACACGAAAGGGTTAAAACCTGGCAAGGAGACGCCAGAAACCTTCATTTTTTAGATGATGAAAGCTTTGACATTACGCTTCTTTTTGGGCCTATGTATCATCTTCATTCTGATGAGGAGCGCCTGGCTGCCTTGAATGAGGCAAAAAGGGTTACGAAAAAGGGAGGATATATTCTTGTCGCTTATCTGATGAATGAATATGCGGTTTTAAGTTATTGCTTTAAAGAAGGAAAAATCGGTGAAGTTTTAAAAAAAGGCAGTCTGACTTCGGACTTTCATACAATCACGAATATTAACGATGATTTGTATTCTTATACGCGGCTTGAGGATATGAATCGCCTGAAGGAAATGGCGGGTTTGGAACGCGTGAAGGTTTTTGCTCCTGACGGGGCAGCGGACTATATGCGGCGGGAGCTGAACGCTCTTAGCGAAGAGGATTTTTCCCACTTTATTGAGTACCAGATGTCTGTTGCGGAGCGCTCTGATTTATTAGGGGCAAGCTCCCATACTGTTGATGTATTGAGAAAATAGAGATTCTTTTTGATAGAAATAAGAAATTCAATATTTTTTAAATAAAAATAATTGAAATTTTAATGCAATTTTAATATTTTCCCTATAAAATTAAATAATTTTATAAAGTCTGTAGATTTCTCGACTGCCTCTTCGGCTTCGATTGCATTGCTTGCGATTTGTTGGGGCGTGTCTTGGAGGAAAATATGAAAAAAGTTTTTTTTAATTGTCTAAAATCTTTTGTACGGGGGGGGGTATTACTTGGCCTCTCTTTGATTCTTTTTTCTTGCGGTGAAAACTCGGGTCTTGGAAGTTCCATCGACACAAAAGCTCCCCAACTTTCAATCACATATCCTGAAAAATCAGGACTGGCAATCCGGGACACTTTTATTTTTTACGGAACTTGTTCAGATGATAAGTCAATCGCCCGTGTCGCCGTTACTGTCAAATCTCTCGAAAAATCAGAAGGAGAAATTGGCTATGTAAATGAATCTTACCTTGCGACACTCAGTTCTAATAGCTCTTCTTGGAGCATAAGCTTGAACCAGTACGATGCGGAAAACCCTGATTATTTCAACGGATGGCAATATGCCGACGGAAAATACGAGTTCAGCGCAACTTGTTACGATAACGCCGGAAATAATTCGGGAACCTACTCCAAGACTTATGAAATTGATAACACTGCACCAGTTTTCATTATTTCTAATCCTGGGGTAATTAAAAAAAGCAATTTTTCTCCCTCTGCATACGGTTCCCTATTTACAATTGATGGAACTATTTCTGATAACCATACTATTTCTTATATGGATGTCAAAATTTATGACGCTTCGGGCAATATTGTTTCAAGCGGCACATACGAAGGCGAAGATATTCCTTTTTATCGTGAGGAAGAAATAGCCACCGCTGGTGGTACAAGCGTTCAGATTGCTCAATTTGAATCCTCATCAAAATCCCTAAGCGACCGTTACAGCCAGCTGCATCCAAGTGATAGCGGAGAAGAACGCTACTATGCAGAAATTTCCCTCACTGATTCCACCCAGATTTATCAGAATCCGCCAAGCGGAAGCTCTCGCTCTGCCGATGAAATAAAAACGGACAAAATGGGAAACAGTACATCTACGGTTTATCTATATGATGATGTTTACAGCACGCTGATGAGTGCAAAAAACGGAATCAACAAAGAAAACGGTGGTCTAAGCGCGTCAAATCTCAAAGATATTCTTGCAGGAATCCAGACGGATGGCGTCGCAAGTCAGGCACTGGAAATTCTCAATGAAACAGCAGTCGATACTTCCGCAAGCGAAGACAACCGGCTGTATTTTTCCCTTAACCCAGACGCTAACCCGACTTACAATGTAAACGGCTTTGAGTTCGGATTCGGCGAGGGAGACATTATCCAGACGGCCTCTACGGGAAACACTGTTTCCATAACAATCAGCGCAGGCCTTGATAAAATCAATATTGATCCCTCTGTAGTTCGCGTATGGATGAAATCATATTCAAGTTCAAGCAAGCCAAGTGATTCTTCAACTATATCAGCTGATTTGGATAATCTTGCCGGACTAGTCAGTTCGATGGAAAACTATGAGGCAGAATTCATTGACAGCATAAAGGCAAAGGAAGAAAGCCTCAGCCCAACAACAATAAGCACAAATGAAAATGAAAGCGACTGGATTCTTATTTATGACTATTCAAGCAACAACGATAAGTCAAGCTCTGTTACGACTAAAACTTTCTCCGTAACTTTGCCAGACGGAATCGAGCTTTCCCGCTATTATATTCTTGGCATTACCGGCTATGATATTGAAGGAGTTACTTTCTCCCAAAATACGGTCTACGGATTTGAAGGCAACACGGCCGGAGTTCCGCCGACAATCACCTTTGAATCCCCAACAAATCTTTCAGTACACGGGGAATTCAACGAGAACGCAGTATTCTCAGGAACGGCCAGTCTCAGCACAAGCTCGCTTTATATAAGCGAATTTACACCAAGCCTTACCGTAACCGACGAAAGCACAAACTCAGTGGTATACGAATACACTGACTCAATTTCACGGACAAACAATGAGAATCCTGACTGGGGCAAGAGCGATACAGCACCCTTCACTTATAATGACTCAACTGGAAAATGGAGCTTTGACCTTTCAAAGATAAGCGGACTTGCCAGCCTTTTCAGTGAAAAAGCAGACAGTGGCATTTACTGGCTCTGTACCGTAAAAATCACAGGCACATCATCTTCCGGCCATAAAGGGGAGGCAAGCAGCAGCATTCATATCGATACCGTAAAACCTGTCGTTACAATCAGTTCAATCACACCATCCGTTTCTGGCTCAGACTATTTTGGAGGAAGCGATGAAAACACCTATCTTAACGGAAAGATAACGATAAAAGGAAATATTGAGGAGCAGAATTTACTTGACGAGGCAAGCGGTTCTACGGAATATCCGGTTTATTATGACATTTGGGCAAGCAAAAATCTGGATGCTGAGCTTGCTGAAAGTGACTCAATAATGGAAAGCCTCGGCTTATCAAAGAATCTTGGAAAAGTTTATTCCATCACCAAAGAGATTGACACGGCTGAGATTACAAAACTCTTCAAAACTGATTCAGAGCCTGACCCGAAGATTCAGCTTGAAATCCGTTTGAGCGCAAAGGACAAGGCAGGAAACAGCTCAACTTACTCTTCAAAGACAGAACTCAACACCGGCAGCAATTATGTTGTCTACCAGGAGACAGACCGCCCGAAAATCTCATTCGGCAACGCGGACTCTTCAATAAAGAGTGCAGGTGACATCAAAATCGAAAACAATGTTTTCGGCACATCAAGCAACAATAAAGTCCAGATTACATTCTCAGACGATGATTCGATAAATACGGTTTTTGTTACCTTATATGATTCAAACGGCAATAAGCTTGATGATAATCAGGTTTATGAAGTCTACAATCTGAATCCATATTCCGTAAATCCCAAAAAGACAACTTATTCGCTCAATTATACTCTTCCTGAAACAGAGGGCGTTTATCAGATTCGAATAGATGCCTATGACAGTAACCTGATTGTAACAGACTTGTCG
This sequence comes from uncultured Treponema sp., assembly GCA_937915735.1. Taxonomy (GTDB): domain Bacteria; phylum Spirochaetota; class Spirochaetia; order Treponematales; family Treponemataceae; genus Treponema_D. The sequence continues at coordinate 10,099 of CALGGS010000063.1, read as the reverse complement.
GACACAGATACAGTTTATCAGAATACAGCCGGTCCCTTCTTACTTGCAGTAGACTCAGGTGCACCGATTATCACCGTAAGCTCGACAAATCCTTATCTCTCAAACACAGACTCAATTAGCGGATCTGTTTCTCCGTCGGCAAAGAGTTTTGATAAGGGAACAAAGATTTCCGCACAATTCCTCGACAAAGACAGCCTGGAAGCACTGACCCCTCAGCCAGCAGAATTGACAGCCACAACAAGCGGTCAAGGCTGGTCATTCCCGCTTTCTCCGTTGCCTGATACCAAAAGCGGCGATTACATGCTTGAAATCACTGTCGAGGACCATTACGAACAGAAGAACGCAACGACTCTTTCATTCAAAATGGACCCGATTGCACCGACAATCGACGGAAGTAATTTTACAGACCAGACTGTAAAACTCGATGAATCAAGCTATGTGACTCTAAAGGCAAATGCAAGCGATGATCCAGAGGGTAGTGGAATCGCCTCATTCGGCTATTATCTTTCTACGAGCGAAACTGCCCCTGCTTCATATGACAGTGACAGCGTTACATGGAGTCCTCTCAACCAGACCAACGATGGCTGGAACGTCACCTTTGACATTTCTTCTGCATTAAGTTCTCTTGGAATCGAAAATGACGGCACACTTTACGCATACCTCGCTGCAAAGGACAACGCCGGAAACACTTCGATTTACAGCGGAAAAGCCAAACTCACCATCGACAAGACCGCTCCTTCAATCACTGTCACGGGCTTTGACGGAAACGCAGTCTCTGCAAACGGAAGCGCAATGGCAAAAGACAGCACAAAAACATTCTCGGTTGAAGTTGCCGACACGAACCTTGATTCTCTTGTTTCAGATAATTCTTCCGTGACTGTTGGAACTGGCTCTGTTTCTGGCGATGTGACAACATACCCTGTTACAGTCAGCTGGACGGATTCAAATGGAAGCGTTGAAGATTCAAAAACAGTCACATTCACGGCGACAGATGAAAACGGACGGACGGCAACGAAAACAGTCTCGGTCGCCTGCGACAATTATGCGCCGAGAGTGACGCTTAATTCTTATAATGATTTTGCATCTAGTTCTCTTGAACTGACTGGAAAAATAACAGATAAAAACTTCACAAAAGCAAGTTCAAATTTCAAAGTTTATCTTGTTTCTACAGACGACTTAAAAATTAAAGAAGGAATTGTTACATTTGGAACTACAGATGAATGTTGGAGTGCAACATTTACTGGACTTGAAGAGGCAGAATATAATATCGTTGTTGTGGCCACTGATACATTCGGAAATAAGTCAGCATACAAAACAGGTAGTGCAAACATTCCTAATGAAGCAGGCTTTACAGGAAATGAAGAAATATTCGGTGGTAATTCATTCATAGTTGATGTAAACGCACCAACACTTCAAGAAAATAGCGTAAAAATTGGTGAAAATTCTTCTAATGCAAGTACAGCCGAGTCTGCCTATGTAAACGGTAAGGCTGGCATTTATATTGAGGGAACAGCAATCGATACTTCCAGCGGTGTTTCTGCTGTATACATTCTTCCTTATGAAAAACTTACGACTACAACTGCAACAGAGGAAAACAAAGCAGACTTTAATTCTGAAACTGGAAAATTCTCGATTTCCCTCACAAAAGAACTGCTTACGAAAACTGGAACTGTCTATGCACGAATCGTTGACAATGCAGGAAATACAAACGATGTAAGCCTTACTTCCGTTATTTTTGATAATACAGCTCCAAAAATCCAGAGCGCCACTATTTCTGATAATAGCGAAGGTTTCACAGCTTATAAGAGCGGTACAGACTCAAGCGGAAACGACCAATACTATATCAACAATAGTCACACATTTACGCTATCAGGAATTACTACTGATAATCTTGCACTTGCAAAAGCTGAGCTTGCAATCGAAGGTGTCACAATCGATCCAATTACAGATGAAAATAAACTTTCTGAATGGGAATTCAAGGAGCTAAATCTGTCTGGAATTAATGACGGAACAGAAGCAAAACTCATTTTTACTGACCGTGCAGGAAATACGGCAGAAAAAAGTATTGTTCTCAAAATAGACAAAATATCACCAGTCGCAAAACACGAATTGGATGCAAAAGGCAAGGATTTGTATTTCCGTGTCGGTGACGGAGTCGGCGGAAAATACAAGGCCGGCACCTACGGAAACAATACAACAATCCAAATCCGAGGTTACTTTACTGAAGAAGGTAGTGGAATAAATTCAATTTATTATAAATTGCAGACAGATATTCCTTCTGACACTGATATTGAAAACTTCCTCAAAAACTATGCAAGCGACAGAACAGGAGAATTTATCTCTTCATCAGATGACACACAAACAATTACAAAAAATCTTGATGAAAACGGTAATTCTACAGAAGAAGTCCAAATTACAACAAACTTTAATACAAAGATTACGGGCTTTAGAGAAGGAAATAATTATCTTATTCTAGTTTGCGTTGATAATGTAGGTAATGCTAAACTTGATACAACTGTATATTCAATCAATGTGGATACTGTGCTTCCAGAAATCAGCTCTGATATGAGTTCAATTCTTTCAAATAAGACTGAAAATATTCCTGTCAATGTTACAGCAAGTGACGCTGATTCTGGACTTGATAGTGTTACCATGTATGTAATCGGAAACGGTATAAACACAAAGGAAACGCCATATACAGCTGCATATAACGAAGAATCAGGAAAATATGAATATGCTATTCCTGCTTCAATATTTGGCGAAAACATTACATCTGGGAATTACACAGTATATGCAGTTGCAATAGACAAAGCAGGAGAAGGAAACAAAAATACAATTAGTGCAACAACAATCACAATTGATACAGAAGTTCCGACTGTCACACTGAACAGTCCAAGCGATGCGCGAAAGACTACAGCCGAAATTGAAGTTAACGGATTAATAGAACTTTCAGGCACGCTTAAAGACGGAAAAAATGCATTAAATGACGATTCTTTCCAGTACCTTGAGTACAATAATACAGCAAGCGATGCTGTAGATTCTGAATGGACAAAGCTTGAAAAAACAGATAATTTCATGAATGTACTTGAAATTTCAAGTGATAATTCGTCTTACTCAATTACTAACTTTAATACAACAGACTTAGAAGATGAAAAAAACTACTACATCAGAGCAGTGGCAAAAGATGTAGCAGGTAATATCGGTAAGTCATCTGTTGTTACTATCAAAGTTTCGCAGAATACAGACCGCCCTGTTTTGAATTTTACTAATATCACAAAGAATTCTTCAGGTCAGTTCATTTTGAAGAATAATGATTCTGGTACTGTTGAAGGCACGATAACTGATGACGATAGCACTGGAACACAAGTTGTAAAGAGTCTGACGGTAAAAGAATATAATTCTTCTGATTTCACTCAGTCCACAATAAACGAGACCGAAGTAAGCGTTTCGTCTAGTGGTGACTTCTCATTCTCAGCGAAGGAAATTACTGATGGTGAAAAATACTTTACATTCGAAGTAATTGACAATGCAAATAAGACTTTTGCTTCTGGTGTCACAGTTTCTGATTCTGATTATACAAATGTTCCTGTTTTAAGCGTAAAGTCAACAGTTCTTGGAAATTCTGCTTGTGCAGAATCATTCTCATATCGCGCTGATAACGAATCTCCTGTAATTGAAAGCGTTTATGCTGTTGCATACGACTCTGACGGAGTTGCGGAAACAGATTCAGACGGCGATACTGTCTCAACGATGATTTCTGCCGCTTACTATGCAGGCGGAACTGAAAGAAAATCTGTAGTTCTTACGATAGACGCAAGCGACAAGAACGGAATCGCCGGTATGACGGTAGTTCTAAAGAACGGAAACACGAAAATTGCAAGCTACAAGACGACAAACGACAGTGCAATCGCAGGAAAATCTCTTCCAACGACATACGAATGGGTGAAGGGAGGAAGTTTTAGCGTAAGCGGAACAAATGCTATTTGGGAGCTTCCAAGCCTTGATGTTTCTGGCTATACAGGCTCAATTACGCTCACGATTACTCCTTATGACAACTCAGGCTTGACCGGAAACAGTACTCAAACATTCTCTCTTGACAACGAAGGCCCGACAGTCACAATCACGAGCCATAAATCTTACACGGCTCACGGCTCTGCCTCTGCTGACACGGAAACTCAGTACAACGGAATTGTAACTCTTGTCGGAAGCGCAACGGATACGAACGAAATTGCAAGCGTCCAGTGGTACATTCCAAAATCTGGAGAAAGCGCAAGCGAGAACCTTAACTGGCAGGGAGAGGCTGGAAGTGCGGCAGTCTCTTACACATTCAGCGCCGACACCTTGCTCGATGTTTACTCAAATTCAACTTACTGCACGGCAAGCGGAAGTGACTCAGCGACAAGCACGACTTGGTACGCAATCCCGATTTACTTCAGGGCGGTTGACGAATGGGGCAATGTCGCATACACGACGGATTACACAATCAAATTCAACCCTGATTTGGATAAGCCAATTACGGCGATTTCAAATCCAAGTAACGCAGATGCTCTTGGTGGAACTGTCAGAACTACAGGTACAGCAAGAATTCCTGACGGAGCTCAATCTGGTATTGGTGTAAGCTCGGTTTATGTTCAGGTAGGCTCAAGCTCATCATTCCCTTCAACGGACAAGACAACTGCGCAGGAATCTTACGGCTACACTATTGTTACAGGTTATGATTTGATTAATGAAAGTGCTGGAACGGAATATTCATCTTCTTCTCAACCGACACTTGCAGTCGCTAAAAAATATGGATTTGCAAGCCTTGATGATTTGGATGCATGGTGGGGAATTAAAACAACGACATCTGCATGGAAACTAAATCTTAATGAAGATGGCGAGTTGAATCCGACAGGTGACAGCGTAAATACTGTTTACTTACGAGCCGCAGCTGTAAACTCAAACGGAAAACTTGGCTCATGGTGTAGTAGTATTTATGTAACAATCAATAATAAATATCCAGATATTGACGGAAAGCTTTATCAGTTTACAACGGCACCAAGCTCAAGTAATGTTACTAGCGTAACAACAAACGGAAATGTAATTGCTGAAAAGTCTTATGAATCTGGAATGTACATCAAGGGACAGTGGTATATCGAATGTACAGCAACAGAACCAACAGATGGTGCAGGCGTTTCTATTGAAAGCATCACGAAGAATAATGTAAATCTTACTGCTGGAACTGATTATTTCATCTCAACTGATAATGACGGCACTGACAGCGAAGTAAAGGTTTATATTACAGTTGACAAGGATGCGACAAGCACAAGCACTTACAAGGTTACGGCTTATGATAAGTCAAAGCTTTATTCTGCTACTGCAACTTACTCAATCAATGTTGATAACACGGCACCGACTGTAGATTCTCTCTATTCAGACAGCGATAGGACATCTTCAATCTCAATGACAAAGATAGAAAACTCTAACTATGTCTACCACATCTACGGAAAGGGAACTGACGCTACAAGCAATACTGACACAGGAAGCGGAGTTGACTTTATCGCATACTACTTTAGGCGAACGGCAAACGGCACAACGACAATTGAGCTTCCGTTGCCAAGCGGAACAGTGAACGGGACTTCTTCTTCAACGGGAACTTCTAGCGTAACAAGCGGAACGCCTTACATTTCACCTGACCTTTCTGTAACAGAAGACGGACTTTACGGTGTAAAAGATACAGATGCAACTTATTCTAGCTACAATGGTGGAACAAAGATTTCTTCAAGCCTTGTAACAAGCGAAAATTCATTCATCCGAAAGGGTGGTGCCGTTAAGCTTTCTGGAAGCTACTATGCAATTACGGAAGTTGGAACAGGCTATGTTGCAATTTCTGAAACCTTCGGAACTGCCCCCAGCTACGCGTTCTTCCCGGCTGCAATCATCGTAAACAATACGACGGCAGAAACTGGCTCAACTTCAAGCGGAACGACTACAATCTCTAACGATGATGGAGACGGATTCGTTGACTACTTAAAGAAAAACGACTCAGGAAGCTTCACATGGGAAACAGAATTCTTCTCTGATGAGCTTGAAGACGGACAGATTGAAATTGTTGTTCTTGCCTGCGATAAGGCAGGAAATTATACCGACGCACAAAGCACGAAAGTAATGCTTACAAACCACAAGCCTCGCGTTTCTAAAGTTTATCTTGCAACAGACTTGAACGGAAACGGTTCTTACACGGACAACGAACTTGGAAGCCAGTCAATTACTTCTAGCGAAGGCGGAACCGTAACAGGTAAATTCTATTCTGCATTAAGCGGGGCAACATACAACGCGACTACAAAAGCCTACGAAGGAAGTGCCCAGCAAGTCGTAACTCTTTCTTCCGGAAGCAGCATGACAGATTCAAGCGGCTCTTACTACGGAACAGGTCTTACAATGCGAAACAAACTCGGAGTTTCACTTGAATTCGTAGGTGGCAACGAGGGAACTGGAGACCTTTACTACCAGCTTGATTTTGCAAAATCTACAGACGGAATCTTAACGACTGCGACAAGCGGAACTGCTGGAAAATTGGCTGCGGCAACTTCTTCTCTGTATGACACGACAAGTGACACAACGACAGCAAGCATTGTTTCTTCTTCCCTGAAGGGCTTTGAAATTGAGACAAGCGATGTTGACACTTCTTCTATTACAGAATGGGTAGAAGCGACAGCAAGTACTCATGTTTTGAGCAATATCGGAGTTACAATCTGGGATTCTACAAAGGGAACAACGGCAGGAACAGGCGACACTTACGATGCCGATGGAAATTATGCTAGCTTCGGCTCACAATGGACTGTAATCAATATGCCAATCTATATTGACTTGGTTGATGACCAAAAGCCAGTTCCGGCGATAAGTGACCCAACAGAGGTTGAGAATGCGGGACATGTTGAGTTGGGAGACACATTGCCAAGCATATTCACAAGCGGAAACGCAACTGCATATCTTGACCGTGATACAAAGATTTCTGGTGAAGTTACATTTACAGGAACGATTACGGATGAAAAACGGGTTGACTCAATTACGCTTACTACAAGCAAAAACTTTAATTCTACAGCCGTAAGTTCTAAAACCGTAGCCTCATACAGCACTCGGTCAGGCGAGTTTACAGTAACTCAGCCAGCAACAGGACTTACATTTGCAGTTACAAGCAATGAATTTACGACAGCTGAAGGTCACAAGGTTGGCTGGAGTCTTACAGTAGATTCAAGCTATGTGGAAGGAATAGCCGCGACGGATGTAGTGTTCACAGTAGCCGCCAGCGACGGCACAAACTCAGCCGACAAAGAGTATCAGGTGGATGTCGTGCCGTATATCACGGGAATTATACGTCTTGTAGAAGATACAACAGCAACCTCTGACTATGTCACAATTAGCGAAACAAAATATGTTGATGGAACTACAAACCGTTCTCGCTATGGTGATTACGCAGTTGTAAAAGGCGAATATCTTAAAGTTGATGGCTACAACTTGCCTAGTGCAAATGTTACAGCAAATGCAACTGATACTTATGTACATGTAGGTGGAATAGGCCTTGCTTCAACAAATATTACTTCTACAAAAGAATTTGTTATTGCAGTTCCTGAGAACTCTGGCGAATTAACAGTTTCTGTAAACAATATTCTTAGCTTAAACGATAAAAATAATAATACTGTTGATACAAACCTTGAAAAACGCAACTCAGTGGAATTCTATTATGATAACCGCTACCTGCGAACATGGGATATAAATCACCAGTTTACGAACATACCGACAACTGCTACAACTCCGGCAATGGCAATCGGTAATGACGGTTCGTTGTATGGACAGTATGTTCGTGGTACTGACGCACAGGTAATCCTGATTAACGGTCTTGACGGAAGCGGACGTCAGATTTTCCGCTGCTATGACCAGCCTCTCAATTCAACTGCACTTGCAGTTGATACAAAGGCGACAACAAATGGGGGCGGTGCATCTTCCATGTTCTTTATGGCTAACGTCGGTAACTCAGGTACTGTTGACAGCTGGGCTATGACAGATGTTGCAAATACTGGTAGTGTTGCAGCTATTGGGCTGACCAGTGCTCAACTTACAAACAGTGCAACAAGTTTTGGTACTGGAAAAGTAGTAACAATTACAGGTAATCCTCTTATGAGGCTTGACTCAAACGTTCAGACTTCATTCTATCCTCTTGCAAGTTACTCAATGAAGCGCGAAATTACTCCGGATCTTTTGACTTCTCCAAGAACAGCAAAGTATGGAACTGCCATGCATAATGTTTTCTATGATTCTCAGACTAAAGGCTTAAAGTATTCGTATGTTAATACAACAAGCAGCGGTGATTATATGGAAGGCTCAATGGCAGGCTGGGTTGTAATTGATGGTGGATATAACGGCCAGGACCGTTTACATACATGGTCTACATCCGCTTATACGACAGGTCAGTATGGTCTTGCTAAACGCGGCAATAATAATAATACCCTGTTTACCAGCACGAACAATAACACTAATACAACCGGTGCAAAAAACGGTGCACAGGGAGCTGCTTATTCAAATGATTTGATTCAGCTTACACCTGGCAATAAGTCTGCTACATCTTGTACGGTAACTGTAAATAATGCTGCTTACTGGTCAACAAGACTTGTAAAGGGTTCTACAATTGCATTCCTCACAAATGGTGAGACATATACAATTGACCTTACAGAAATTACAAATGTAACAAATAATGGAACAACATTCACTCTTACCTATAACAATTGTCCTGCTGCAGCCGGTGCTACATATGCTACTATTTACACAGGAGCATTCAATGTAGTTGGTCTTACTGCTGCAACTGCCGCTACTAAAGATACCCGTGCGTCTATTAATGAACGTAGTAATGCTGCAGGAAAGTATTCGGATATTGATGTAACAACAGGCGGTTATCCTGTAATTGCATATTTTGATTCAAAGAATGAAACTGTTCGTGTTGCATATGCTACATCAACTGCTCCGACTAATGCTGCCAATTGGAATCGTGTTGACATACCGGGTGTTTCTGGTGGTACTCATGTATCAATGAGAATCGATCCGAATAATGTAATTCACATTATGTATAGAAATTCTGTTGGTGCAATGGAATATGTAAAGGGAACAATTGCAGGTGGTGCTACAGGTGCAATTACTGGTATTACTTTTGGTGATGTTGAAACTATCGATAGTGACAGCACGACAGGTACCTATGGTTCAATTTCTGTAATTTACAACTTTGAATCATCCGACGGCTCTTATACACCTTGTGTAACTTATCTTAACTCTGAAGAAACAGAAAATGCCCTTAAGTATGCTGTTCGCAGAAAGATTGATGACGGTAATGACTCTTACAAGTGGGATGCAATTATTATGCCAGCAACAGAACGCTATGCGGTTGGTGGAAGCCGAATTTATCTAGGTGGTAAGAGTTCTGCATGGACTACTGTTAGCAATGACGGTGTAAGTGTTGCGGATTGTTACTCTACGGTCGGCTATCTTTCCTCTGGTATGGATGTTGTCTTCCTAAAGAGCGAAAAATAATCCCTAGATTGCCGTGTAACAAGAAGCACGGAAATGACATTTCCCCCACAAAGCACACTTGCGGGGGATTTTTTGTTGTTCAGTGTGTTTTTCTGTGGTATATTGTAAGTCTAGGAGGAAGGCAAATGTTGTATCCGCTTATGACTCTTAACGATGAAACGGAAATTGTTCATTCAGAAATGTATGAAAATGGAAAAGTTAAGGTTTGTATTGAGACCCCTGATGAAAAGCTTGGTTTTAAAAGTGCGACTTGTTGGTTGCCAGACTATAAATGGGAAAATATTGTAGGGTATACTACTGAAGAACAAAAGTATTTAAAAAATCTTGTACATTCCATGGCACATTTGATTTTAGAATTTTCTCAGACAGGAGGCTTTGAAAATGCCTCAGGTTTTTAAATTTGGCTCATAGAAACCCAATATATGGAGATATTTTCTCTTTGGCAGGAAACTTTTGGTAAAGAAACTCTGAAATTTTATTGCTAAATAGCCCTAATTTCGACTTTTTGAATTTGCCAAACATTAAATTGAACACTTGCATG
>CALGGS010000062.1 GCA_937915735.1 uncultured Treponema sp. | reverse complement strand
CCTTTAAAAACAATTCTGGCGAAATACGCAATTGGAAATCTGCATCTAATGCATTATGGTGTGTATTAAACGGTCTGGCATTAGCTCCCGATGCTGTTGTTTGAAGAATATGCTCCGATTGATTTACCCCAAGGTTTGAATCCTTCTGAAGTTACAAGGTAATCAACAAAAAGCATTGATGTGTAAGGCATTGTTGTTGTCTTTGCAATCAAAACATATAACGGATACATAAATCCTGCAAATGGCTCAACTTTTGTATTCTTTGACTCAGCATAATAAGATTCAACTTCAAGATTTTCTCTCTTAACTGTTTTTGAGCGGAGCTTGCTCAATACGAACAAACCAACTTTTCCCTGTGCCTCGTCATTTGAAATTTCCTCAGCAATTTTTGTGTCAGAGCTTCCGAATGAACAGTTCGCAAGGAATTCGGCAATCCACTTGTAACCTGCATTCTTGTAGCTTCCAAGTTCAATGTTCTTTCCGTAAAGGTTTTTGTAAGCTGCGGCAAGTTTATCTGACCAAGCTTTGCTTGTAAGCATGATAAGGAAGTTTTCATTTACCTTCTCTGTTTCTGGGCTCTTGAAAATTACAGTACCTTTCATTTTTGGTTCGCAAAGCTGCCATACATTAGTAATTGCAGGAGCATTTGCGCCTTTTGTGTTAAAAATGAAAAGTTTGTTGATGTACTGCTGAACAAGAGGATCAGAGTCTTCTTTATCTACAACCTTAGTTGCATCCGGCGGCAGATAATTTACAAGATATCCTGTGTCAAGCATCTGGATTTTCAGTACAGCACCATTCTGAACCAAGGCTACATCGGCACCGTCAATATTTCCAGAAATTTCAGCATCAAGTTTTGTATAAACTTCGTTATCTTTTACGTTAGTTGCCTCAACATCAATTCCATATTTTGCTGTAAAGCCTTTTGCAGCATCGCTGATACGTGAACTTGTTCCATAAGTTTTGAATACCGAGCCAGAAGCTTTTGCAGCAGCTGCCTCTTCCTTTGCTTTTTCAATAATCTGCTCTTTTGTAAGCGATTTTGATTCCTGAATTGCTTTTGCAATTGCTGTATCAGCAGTCTTTTCTTTTGCGCCACCAGCAAACACCGTTGCTGCCATCACTGCCATTACTGCAGTAGCAAATAATGTTTTTTTCATAAAATTTATCCTCCAAATAATATATGAAAAAGATGTTATATCCTTTTATACTAAAACTAATTTTAACTGTTGTCAAATTTTTCTTGCCGTGCACTTTGTGTACTTTGAATGAGTTTTTTGATAAAATAGTCTTATGTCAAATTTTATCAACGAAAACACTCTCTTTATTTTGGATTCATACGGCTTAATTTACCGTGAATATTTTGCCTTTATTTCACATCCGCTTACAAACTCAAGGGGCGAAAATGTTTCCAGCGTGTTCGGTTTTTTCAGAAATCTTCTTACAATTTTTAAAACTTACTCACCGAAATATATGGTCTGCGCAATGGATTCAAAAACTCCGACCTTCAGGCACGAGCTTTACAAGGAATATAAGGCGACCCGGCCGAAAACACCGGAAGACCTTCATGCACAAATCCCGTGGATTGAAGACATCTTAAAGGCTCTTGGAATTCCTGTGATTCGCCGCGACGGCTATGAGGCTGACGATGTAATTGCGACCCTTGCAAGAAAATGCGAGGATGAAGGCAGGAATTGCATTATTTTGAGCGCAGACAAGGATTTACAGCAGCTTACGAACTCCCACATTCACTGTATGAAGCCTGACAAAACCAAAATTTGGGCTGAGCTTGACGAGGACGGGGTTGAAAAAGATTGGGGGGTTAAGGCAGAAAAGCTTCTGGACTTGCTTTCCTTAATGGGTGATGTGGCGGACAATGTTCCGGGCGTTAAGGGAGTCGGCCAAAAAACTGCCGTAAAATTGCTCTCTGAATACGGCTCACTGGAAGGAATTTACGAAAACGCCGAAAAAATAAAAGGCTCTTTAGGCGAAAAAATCCGCAGTGACCGGGAAAACGCCTTCTTTTCAAAAAAACTGATTACCCTTTGCACGACAGTTCCGGATTTATGTGGCATTTCAGACTGCTGTACGACTGTATTGAATTATGCTGCGGCCGCAGAAAAGCTTGGTGAACTTGAAATCAGGGCGATTGCGAAGGATTTCCGTGAAATGGCAGGAAATGCAAGTCATATTGAAAAAGATGACAGTAGTCAGGATGAACTTTCTTCAAATGACGATCCAATTACGCAGATTACTCAAAATCACGGAAATTACAAGGCGATTACAGATGCGGCGGCTCTTTCGTCTTACATCGATAAAATTTTATCTCTAGAAAATCCGGTCTTTGCCTTTGACACTGAGACTGATTCCTTGGACACGAGCGAGGCAAACCTTCTGGGCTTTTCTCTTTCATACGAAAAGGGAAGCGGCGTTTATGTTCCGATTGAGAATGGCGGCGGGGATTTGTTTTCGGAATCGATTGGAATCGGCAAAAAAGAAGCCCTTGAGCAAATAAGAAGGCTTTTTTATGACTCAAAATGCACGATTGTCCTTCACAACGCAAAATTCGACCTCAAAGTTCTGGATTCCCAGGGCTTTTTAAAGCTTGAAGACTGGATTGGAAACGAGCATATTCCAGGCGAAAGTCTTTCCGTCGCCCGTCTTGCCGACACGATGATAGCCTCTTGGCTTTTGGAAAGTGACCGAAGCGGAAAGGCCGCTTACTCTCTTGAATATCTTTCTGAAACGCTTTTGCACCTTAAGGGCACGGAATTTGACGAAATCGTCGGAAAAGGGCAGACCTTTGCCGATGTTCCGCTCGAAACGGCAGCTTCGTATTCAAGCGAAGACTCTGATTTTACGCTGCAGCTTTGGACTCTTTTTGAAAAACGGCTCAATGACGAAAATCTTTCCGACCTTTTTTGGAATATGGAAATGAAAGTTCTTCCAATTTTGGCCCTTATGGAAAAAGAAGGAATCCATATAGACTCAAAATACCTTAATGATTATGCAGTCGAGCTAAAACTCCAGCTTTCATCTATCGAAAAAGAAATCTATGAACTGGCCGGCCACGAATTCAACATCGCTTCCCCGAAACAGCTTGGAGTCGTCCTGTTTGAAGAAAAAAAACTTCCGACAGGGAAAAAAACAAAAACCGGTTATTCGACGGACACGAGCGTGCTTGAAGAGCTTTCGGGCCTTGACGAGCTTCCGAAAAAAATCCTTGAATACAGGGCAAAGTCAAAACTCCTTTCAACTTATGTCGAGACTCTTCCCTCTCAGGCGGACACGAACGGGCGGGTTCACACTTCATTTATGCAGACAGGAACTGCGACAGGGCGGCTTTCTTCAAAAGACCCGAACCTGCAGAACATCCCCGTCAGGAGCGAGGAGGGACGGCGAATCAGAACGGCCTTCACTGCGACTAAGGGAAAGGTTCTTATCTCCGCTGACTACGCCCAGATTGAGCTTGTCGTCCTGGCCCACTTGTCTGGTGACAAAAATCTTTGCGAGGCATTTGAAAACGAAATCGATGTGCATAAGTCAACTGCAAGTCTTGTCTATGGCCTTCCAATGAGCGAAGTCACGGCTGAAATGAGGCGGAACGCAAAAACCTTGAATTTCGGTCTTATGTACGGAATGGGAGCCTTCTCCCTTGCAAAGGATTTGGGAATAAGCCGAGCCCAGGCAAAGGATTTCATCGACAATTATTTTGCCGCTTATTCTGGCGTGAAGTCGTTTTTTGACGAAAATGTCCGTCTTGCCGAAGAAAACGGCTTCATAAAAACAATCTTTGACCGAAAACGGAAAATCAATGCTATCACAAGCCGGAACAAAATGGAAAAAGAAGGGGCAATCCGGATTGCAAAAAATTCTCCGATTCAGGGAAGTGCCGCCGACATCGTAAAAAAAGCTATGATTGATGTGAGTGAGGCGTTAAAAACGACGGGGCTTCCGGCAAAACTTCTCCTTCAAGTTCACGACGAGCTGATTTTTGAATGTGACGACAACGAAAAAGCAATTTCCGACACAATAGCGCTCATCCGGGACAAAATGGAGCATGCAGTCCGCCTGAAAGTTCCTCTCCGTGTGTCAATCGAATGTGACAAAAACTGGGGGCGATTCCATTAATGATGAGTGAAGAATCTAAAAAGGGGGAAAGCCTTCCCCCTGGGCCGCACTTCGTTGCGTCTCCACCCCCTTCTACGGGGACACCCCGTAACGCCCCGTATATTCTCTGCGTAACAGGAAAAATGGCGGCAGGAAAGAATTTTATTTGCTCAGGGCTTGAAAAGCAGGGATTCGTCTCCGTTGACTTGGATGAGCTTGCCCACGAGGCGATTTCTTTTTGTACGCCACAGATTCTTTCGGCTTTTGAAGAAGAGGCAAAAAAACGCTCTCTTTCTCTCTTAAATGATGACGGTTCCGTAAACCGCCGTGCCTTGGCTCAGATTGTTTTTTCAGGCAGAGCCTTTCTCTCAAAGCAGGAATCGATTGTCTATCCAAAAATCATTGAGCTTACGAATCAGTTTATCGAGAAAAATAAAGAAAAAAGCGTGATTTTAAATGCGACGGTTCTTTTTAAGACTCCGGAACTCTTGAAAAAATGCGAAAAAATTATTTTCGTGACGGCGAATCCTTTAAAAAGATTTTTTCGTGCCAGAAAAAGAGACCATCTTCCGATAAAGCAAATACTCGCCCGCTTTAAAAATCAAAAAAAACTTCTTGCAGAGTACAAAAACGCCGCAAGAAGCTTTAACATTCCGATTGAAATAATTAAAAACTGACCGATATACAGCCACTTTTAAGGAAACCTCTAAAAATTGCAATTTTTAGAGGTAACTCTGAAAGTGCGATGTTTTAATTTCTGCTATTATCAGAAATTAAAACTCGTCGGGAACTTCGGAAAATCGCCGAAGGCGAGTTTTTCGAAGTTCCCTTAAATAAGCCTATTTTTGCAAGAGCTTAAATGTTCCCTTGATTTCGTACTTTGTTCCAACCCATTCTGCCTTCATATTTTCCGGATTCTTTGCGTTATATGCGACTCCAAAATCATCGTTTTCAGTCGGGAAGGTCCCTTTTATGAAGAACCTTTCGATTAGCTCTATGTAGTATTTTGCTGTGTTGTCGGTAGGACGCGCCGAAAGCAGCTTTTTAAAGCATTCGAGTGCCTTTTCATAGTTTCCGCTTTCAAAAATCTTCATTGTTTTTTCCCAGGCGTCCACATATTTTATGAGATTTTCACCCGCATTTTCACGCAAATCCAAAAGCTCGTACAATCTGATTGGCGTTACGACATTCACAACCTGAACCCTGTCCAGGCTCCTGACGATAAAGTCTTCGTTAAGACCTTTTCGCGTCGCTTCGCTCATCAAAATTCCGCCTGTCCTGTACTGCTTGTTCACTCCTTCAAGACGGCTCGCAAGGTTTACATTGTTTCCCATTACGGTGTAGTTCTTTTTATTCGTTGAGCCCATGTAGCCGGCGACAATTTCACCGGAGTTCAAGCCGATTCTGGTAAAAATTTCCTTTCCGTTTTTGACCATAATGCAGAAAGCGTTGTAAAGGTCTTCGTCCATATCCTCGCTTTTTTCGTTTGCCGCAACGCTTTTGATGTAAGAGTTCATCTCGATTTCGGCTTTTTTCATGTTTATAGCGGAACGACAGGCAAGGGCCGCGTGCTCGATTGTCTTTACGGGAGCACCGACAAAAGCGACTATTGCGTCTCCCTCGTATTTATCTACCGTGCCACGATTTTCCATAATGATGTCGCTCATTTTTGTCAGGTAGAAATTTAAAAGGGCAACGAGTTGGGCCGCGCTTAAAAGCTCCGAAAAGCCTGAAAATTTCTGAATGTCCGTGAAAATCGCCGTCATATCGATTGTCTGCCCGCCAAGCTTAAAGGATGACGGGTTTTTGACGATTTCATCAACGACAGCGGGAGCCAGACACTGGCTGAAAGCCGATTTGATGAATTTTTTATCCTTTGAAGTCGTTAAAAGATTTAAAACCGTAATTCCGACGAAAGAAAGTGCGAACGAGAGTATTGGAAGTGCCGCGCCTAAGTAAATTTTTGTCTTTGCAAAAAACATTAGCAGAAGTGCAAAAATTATGGCTATTCCCGCAATACCGAGAACAATCTGCTTACCGATGTTTTCCATTCTGTAGGAAATAAGGCCGTAAATGAGGGTTAACACAAAGGCAATCAGAACGGCGACATAAAGCGGGTAGTCCAGAACGAATTCCTGTGAAAGCAGTTGGTTCGCCATTGTATAGTGAGCGCCAGGATTCGGGTAATGCTCTTCGTACTGGTTTAAGCCATAGTCGGTTGTACTTGTAGCGGTCGTCCCGATGATGCAGAAGGCATCGGAAAGCTTTTCCTTCATTGCCTTAAACGAAGAATCGTAATCTTCATAAAGGGAAATAGCGTAGTCAAAATATTCTTCGATGTATGAGAGGGAATCAGGATCCTCTGCGTAAAGTGCCATCATCTTATCTTTAAAGTCCTTTGTGAGAAGATTTGAGAGTGTCACAAAATACTGGTTTCTGTATGCTTCATAAAGGTCAAAAGTAATTTCTTCCTCTGGCTTTTCTCCCGTATAAAGGGCTTCCTTAAGATAGTTCGCAGAATTGTAAAGGTCTACGGCATTTTCTCCGTCCCAAAGCTCAAAAAGTCCGCCATTTTGCATCTCTTCAACGGTTTTAAAAATTTCTTTATCTAAAAGTGAAAGTCGATAAATGTTCCATAAAGAAGTTGCATTGTACTCTGTATATTGCTTTTTTGGATATTTTAGGAGAACACTTCCGTCACGGGAACGGGGAATGACAATATCCTTTGACTCTCCGTTGATTTTTGCATTTTTCAAAATTATTTTTGAATTTGAAACGATAATTTCTGGATTCTCAAAATAAGAGAGAAGGGGAACGAACATAAGCTGCCCATAGTATTTCCCGTTAATTTTTACAAGAAGATTCAGACGACGAAGGTAGCCGTCCTTATCGGGGGATGCGTTTACAAAGCCTGCGCTTTTTGCGCTTTGCATTAGCTCACGGATTGCAGGCTGTCCGCCTGAAAATTCTGGGGTTTTCGTGTCATTTTCGGGAATGACATTTTTGAGTGAAACATACTCTTCGAGATATGAAAGATAATCCCCGTCAATCTGAGTTTCATTATCTGCCGTCAAAGTCAAAAAAGATGAGTTAAAAAATCTGAGCGCGTTTGAAAGAAGGGCGTCCTGCGAACGGATTACATAAGAGATTGAGGTGTTTAAGTTGTTCTTTGCCGATTCTGAGTATTCTGACATAGCCGAAGATGCTTCTTGTGGAGAAATCTGCTTACTGGAAAGCGAGCTGATTACCCCAGAAAACTCATCGTTCAGACTTGAAAAATTTTCGTCAATGAAAGAAGGCAAGGTCTCTTTTACATATTTTTCGTCAACTTTTGCAGGGCTTTTGTCAAGAAAACTTAAATCGAATACTGCCGCCCTTGCGCCCAGTTCCTTAAGGCTAATCAGGCTTTCGGCGTAGACATCACGGCTAAAGGGCCATGTTCCGATATTTTCGATAGAGGTATCGTCAACATTCACCATTAAGACATTTTTGCTTTCTGTGAGCGAAGGCAGAAACCTCTGGAATAAGTCGGCCACCTTGTTTTCGATAGATGTGAACACCAAAAGCGAGCAGAGGCAGGCGCTCAAGAATGCGATTAAAATCTTAACATACTTTTTCATAATGTCTACTCCCGTCAGGCTGCCGCACTTACCGTTATTCTTCCCAATCGAAGTCTGCTTTTGCTTCCGAAGCCCGGGAAGAGGCTGTGGCCGTTCCCTTACTTGCAGCCGATGCGTTTCCTGCGATTGAGTTTCTGTTTAAGGTCTTCTTTAAGCCTCCGACCTTTGCAGGAGCTGAAGACAAGTCTTTTACAGAACCTTTTTGCATTGCCTTGATAGTGACATCGCCAGCTGAGCCGGTAATTACAAGTGAAGAGTTGAGGCTTGTGTTTATTAAGGTGCTGTCAGAAAGAATCTGTCCAACAGAAACATTTTTCCAGTTTCCTGCGGAAGCCTCGTACTGAACCTTACCAGTGACGGCTTTTACCGAATAGTCCGCGCCAAAAACTGCGAGAGAGGTAAAAATTGAGATAAGAACTGTAGTTAGAATTTTTTTCATATTAACCTCCTGAAATCTTGCGAATAGTATAACTCAGAAAGAGGAAATTGTCAGTCATTTTTTAAATTTTGCTTGTATCTTTGGGCTTTTCTCGTTATTTTTATTATCAGAATGGAAGATTTATACGAAACTCTTGGCATTACGAAAACAGCTTCTCAATCAGAAATAAAATCGGCCTATCGAAAGCTTGCCGTAAAATATCATCCTGACAAAAATCCGGGCGACAAACTTGCCGAAGAAAAATTCAAAAAAATAACAGCCGCTTACGATGTCCTTTCCGACGAAACAAAACGACGGCAGTACGATTCATACGGCTCATACTCCGAAAACGAAAGCTACGGTCAGCGCTCGGGAACTTACGGCTACGGAAATCCTTTTCAGGGTGGGAGCTGGCAACATTGGAATACAAACGGCAGCTACCGCTCTGAAACCCAGGGCGATTTTAACGATGCCTTTAACCAATGGTTCAACTATGCAAATACTCAGGGAGAAAATCAGAACACATATTCTTTTTATACTCGAAGTGAACCGAAAACAAGGGGAGAGGCGGTCTTTTACACACTTCAAAAACTTGCCATTTTGCTGATAGGACTCTGGTCTTTTAAAATTTCATGGATAATAGTCCCCTTTGGCCCGATTTTGAGCATTGTTGCCGTTATTCACGGCTTTACGGGGCTTACAAGGGGATTACGCAGGTTGTTGCGATAAATAATTAGCGCTCTCGGAAAACGATTCTTCCTCGGTTAAGGTCGTAAGGAGACAACTCAACCTTTACGCTGTCACCAGGAACGATTTTAATGTAATGCTTGCGCATTTTTCCAGAAAGATGAGCCAAAACTACATGGCCTCCGTTTTTAAGTTCAACTCGGAACTGTGTGTTTGGCAAAGCTTCTTTTACAATGCCTTCTACTTCAATCGCTTCTTCTTTAGCCACGATTCCTCCAAAAAATTATTCAGAAAATCCGAAAGAAAATCTTAAATTTTCCTTGTCTTTTCAAGAATTCTACCGTATTATTATCTGATAATAAAAAAAATTGTCAACATGTGAAAATAGGAGATAACATGGAAAGCGCATTCATCGAAAAAATGCAGAGTGCCCTTGTAGCACAAAAAGAGCAAATCTTAAAATCTTTAGCAGATAAACATTCTGAATATAAAAAGATGGTTGAAAGCGGCGAGCCGGGCGACGAGGTTGATATTGCTTCTGATGCCATTGACGGCGCATTGCTTGAGTCCCTTGGCGCTCAGGATGCGAACAGGCTCGCAATGATTAACAACGCTCTTGACCGAATCAAGCAGGGAAAGTACGGCATCTGCCTAAAGTGCAAAAAAGAAATTCCTCTTACACGACTTGAGGCTCTTCCTTATGCCTTTATGTGCGTCTCATGCCAGAGCGAAAACGAGAGACGGAACCGCTAGGTCTCTTAAAAAACTCTCTAAATTTTACAAAACTTAAATCCGGCTTTATCGATGTCGTAAATGACCTCGGTATAGCCGATTTTTTTTGCCATATTTATGGATTTGTCAAAGGCAAAGTCCAGGTTTTCAGAGGAATGTGCGTCTGCCGTAATGGCGAGGGGAACTCCTTTTTCGTGCAGAAGGGAAAGAAAATACTCGCTAGGGTAGGGCTTTGTGAGCCAGAGCCTGGATATGGCTCCCGTGTTGATTTCTGTCGCTTTTCCGCTTTTTTTGATAAAAGCTGCCATATCTTTTAGATATTCCTTGTACCAGCTTTCTTCTTCGCTAAAAAACGGAAATTTTTCGTTGAATTTTCTGATTAAGTCTGGATGGCCTAGAAGCTCAAAGTCGCCCTTTTCAAGCATTTCTTTTTGAAGCGAAAAATAGTCTCCAATCAAGGCTTTTATGTCGTTGCCGTAATATTTTTTTGAGCCGTTTTTTAAAATTTCAGGCTTATGGTCAACTGCAAAAATCCCGTCTCTCTGAAAAATAAAATGAATTGAGCCAATCAGATAGTCGGGGGAGAAATCCCTGTAATTTTCGTGGCGGGGAAGAGTCACTCCCGGAATAAAATCCGCTTCAAATGAAAGCCGAATCGTAAGCTGCCCTTCATATTTTTTCTGAAGCCTGTGAATCTCGCTGCAATAAGCCGAAAAGGCTTCCGGCTGCATATAGGTTTCCGTCCAGAAGGGGTACATGCTGTGGCTCGTAAAGCCCAGAACTTTGATTCCTTTTTGAATCGCAGAAATAACATTTTCTTCGGGCGTATTTTTTCCGTCGCAAAAAGTTGAGTGGGTATGAAGGTTTGATTTTATGTAGTTTGTCATATTTCATCTTCCTCAAAAATAGTGACGCCGCTAATAAGGTTGATTTGCTCGATTGAAAGTGTTTGCAAGACAGCCTTCCATTTTTCAATCATTCCCTTCAGGGTATCGCTTTTAAACGGTTTTACCAGAATATCGTTGATTCCGATTTTTTTGTATTCCTCAAAGTCGTTCGTGTCGTTGTTCGCGGTGCAGGCTATAATGATTTCGTTGTAGTGCATTGAACGCAACTCTTTTGTCGCTTCGATTCCGTTTTTCTCCGGCATAAATATATCCATAAAAATCATCGAGATTTCCGGCGTGTTTTTGATGATTTCAAGAGCCTCGGCTCCGTTTTCGGCAAGATAAACCTCTGCCCCGAATCTCTTTAGGAAGGTTTCAAGCAATTTTCGGTTCATCGCATGGTCTTCCGCGACCAGAATCTTTAAGCCCTCGGCAACCCTTGAGTTTTTTTCTGCCACGCTCTTCTTTTTGCTTGTCGTTTGTTTTTCGATTCTTTGAGTTTTTTCGTCAGTTTCAGAAGGAATTAATTCTGCCTCGACAATCTCTTCTTCCTCTGCTTCTTCTAGAAAATCAAGTTTTGACTCAAAATCCTCGTTTCCGTAAAGAATTTCGCTCATAAGAGCCAGCAAAATCTCTTTTTTGACAGGTTTGTAAAGATAGCCCTTGAACAAATCAAGGAATTTCATTTTTGCGTCTTCGCGCATCTGCCCCTCTGGAACAAGCAGGTAGATTGCAGGCTGATTAGTGCGTTTTTCTGAATGATGAATGTTGAATGCCAGGTGCCAGCCGTCGATTTCTCCGTCCAGAATCATATCGATAAAAATAATCGTGTAGGGATTCCCGCTTTTATCGGCGGCTAAAAGCTTTTCGCCTGCAATTTTTGCACTTGTCGCAGTCTCTACATTCGTAAACGAAAGCATTTTCAGTTTATTTTGCAAGCTTTCCGCCGCAAGGGGAGAGTCATCGACAATCAGGATATGGTAATCATCTGGATTTTTCTGGAATTTTATTGGCGGATTTTTACCCATTGCGGCCTTCAGGGGGACTGTAAAATAAAAAATTGAGCCGCCAGTCGGATTTGATTTTACTCCGATTGTTCCGCCCATAAGTGAAACTAAGGTTTTGCTGATTGAAAGACCCAGCCCGGTTCCTCCAAAAAGGCGGTAAGTTGAAATGTCTGCCTGAAAATAGTCAGTAAAAAGCTTTTTTTGGTTTTCTTCGGTTATTCCGATTCCGCTGTCGGTGACAAAAAATTTAATCCCCTCTTTTTTGTCATAGTCAAGCTCAACATGAACGAAGCCTTTTTTTGTGAATTTGACGGCATTGCTTATAAGATTAAGCATAATCTGCCTGATTCGCATTGAGTCGCCCGTTACGAGGGCCGGAACATTTGGCGAAATGTCAAGAACCAGCTCAACTCCCTTATTGAAGGCCTTTACGCTTTCGCTGTCAACGACATGCTCCGTTACATAAGCGACATCAAAAGGAATGTTTTCGATTTTAAAATTATTCTGGCTGATTTTTGTAAAGTCAAGGATATTGTTTGCAAGCTCAAGAAGCCCCTCGGCACTGAACTGAATCTGCCTGATGTATTCGCTTTGCTCCTTGTCAAGGCTCGTGGTTTTTATAAGCTCCGCCGCCCCAATAATCGTCTGAATAGGCGTTCGGATTTCGTGAAGTGTGTTCGCCAAAAAACGCGTGGTGTCGTTTAATTCTGATTTTTTTTTGTTTTTTTTACTCTCTGTTTGCATTTACGATTTCCAGAATCTTTTGTGTAAGCACTTCCTGCGGCTGTGGCTTTATAAGGTAACTTGAAGCCCCCATTTTGAGTGCCTGCATAATCACTTCCTTTTGAACGATGCTTGAGTAGATAATTACGGGAAGGTCAATCCGTTTGTTGACAAGATATTGCAACAGGTCAAGACCTGTTACTTCTGGCATGAACATCCCTGAGATTGCCAGCGTGTATTTGTTTTTTCCGTTAGAAAGTTCTTGTATGAAGGTTTTGCAGCTTGAAAAAAGCACGACTTCGCCCAATGTTTCGCACAGCCGCTTTAAATATTGCAACACCGTCTGGTCTGTGTCGACTATTGCGATTTTAAGATTTCCTGATGCAAGTTCGTCGTTTTCACTTTCTTCTTCTGTGTCGGAGTGGAAACGCATTGCCATTGAGCCCTGGTCACTGTCCGTAGAGACTGAAAGAATTTTGTCAGATATTAAATTCTGAACATCTGACGATGTGGAAGGAGCAAGACCTACCAGCGTGTTCAGGACTAAAGACAAATCCTTTGAAACTTGAATTCCTTCGTAGTTAGGATGCCCCTCAATAAAACTCTGAATAAAGGGATCGAACGAAAGGATTTTTATATTTCGCTTTAAAATGCGCCTGTCCGCAGTGATATTTTGAAGCAAAAGCTCCATATTGAGCCCGTCTACATAGCTCAGGCGAAGGTCAGACATCATAAGAATTATTTTTGGAAGGTGAAGCTCGTTGTTTTCGATTAGTTCTATGAGCCTGTATTTTAAGAGTGTAATTTTTTCGCGATTAAGGCCCATTGCTATTTCGATGAAGATGATGTCTTTGTTCAGGTGCATGTCAAGCACGCTTGGAGTAGGGTCAATGGCAAAGGCTGTGCGAAGGACCCTTCCGACTGATTCAAAGAAAAGGTCGAATTTTATAGGCCTTGTAAAATATTTGATGACTCCGTACTGGACCAAATCGGAAACTTCATCGTGGTCAATTTTCGGACCTGCCATAATTACTGGGATTTTCTTTCCGTTGGGGTCGCTCTGTTTTTTGTTTAAGAAGTCTAGCACATCGTTGACTGAATTGGCGATGTTTAAAATTACCAAGTCTGGAAGAATGGAAAGAAGCTTCGGTACGGCATCGCGCTGAGCGTCAGCAATTTCGACACCAATCTTTTCGTCAGTAAGCTTTTCTTTTAGATATTCACGAAACATCGCTGATGCATCGATAACCAAAACATTCTTCATATTTCAATAATACAAGATATATTTGTATTTTTCAATGAAAAGAATCTCGAAAATCTCCAAAAAATCTAAAATCTATGTTGGAAAAAGTATTGAAGTTCTAAAAACATCAGTTTTTAAAGAAATCCGGTATTTTAGCGAATTCGCTGGAATTTCTTAATTTTAGTGATAGAATAAAATTGTCATTCTGCGATTGTTCCTGCAGTCGTAGAATCTATTTTACAGGAGTTTTTATGCCAAATGTTGCAGTTTTTTTAGCGCCTGGCTTTGAGGAAATCGAAGCATTCACTGTTGTCGATTACCTTCGTCGCGCAAATGTAGATGTCACAACCGTTTCAGTCCCGGAGGACGGAGCTGAGAAATTTTCAGATGAAGTTACTGGAAGTCATAAAATTCGCGTTATTGCAGATATAAACCTTAAGAATTTTATAGAAAAAATGGACGGAAAAGAGCCGGACGCAATTTACTTTCCTGGCGGAATGCCCGGAGCAAGCAATCTTGCGGCAAATCAGTATCTCTTTCAGCTTGCGACAAAAATGGACCGGAAAGGAAAACTTATAGCCGCTATGTGTGCCTCCCCTGCCGTAGTTCTTGCAAAAGCGGGAATGCTCTCAAATAGGAAGTGGACTTGCTATCCAGGCATGGAAAACAATCTCGCTGAATATTGTGGCACAAGGGACTGGGCTGAGGAAGTTATGGAAAATTCAACTCACATAAAAAATGTTCCCTTTGTCTTTGACAATAATGTCCTTACGGGGCGAGGCCCTGGAACGGCGGAGCAGTTCGCAATGAAATTCGTAGAGCTTTTGACTGACAGCGAAACTGCAAAAAAAATCCACGATGGAAGCTGCCAGCGGTAAAACGGTAACAAAAGTCAAAAAAAAGCCCGCCCTTATGAAGTGAAACGCTTCACAAAAAGCGGGTTTTTTGTTCTTTAAGAAAACTTATTTAAGGGCTTCCTCGTCAGCCTTGTCGTTTTCTGCATCGCTGTTTGTGTGAACAGAAAGCTGCTCTGCAAGTCGCTGTCGAACCATATCCTTGAGTGCTTTTTCTTCAGTTGAAGTTTCGTCAATGTTTGACATTGCAGATTTAAGCTGATCCTCGAAAAGCTTTTTGTCGATTGTCCATACAGAATAGTATGAATATTTTGAGTCGTAAGATTCTTTTCCTGCCTCTTTGTGAGAGAGGGTCCAGAACTGAGCTGTTTTTTCGAGCCCGCTGAATCGAACGCTTGTAAGAGATGTTCGGTACATATTCAAGGTCTGCTCTGTCGTTGTGGCATCAACATTTTTCTGACCTTCTTTTGCGCCCTTTCCTTCCATTTCGGCCTGAACTGCCTTTGCGGCAACTCGTGAAAGAGTGCTTGCTACTTCTGTCTCAACATCAACGAGGTCTGTCCACTGGCGGACAAAGTCGAGATTGTCGCCGTAACCGATTGTTACGAATGTCTTTTTGCCTTTAATGTCTGGCATAACCTTTGCAAGAGCTGTCTCACCGTAATTTCCGTTTGCAAGCTCAACAACCCACTGGGGAATTTCTCCGCCCAGCTCAGAACCCTGCCATTCATCGAGAACGACCTTTGCGGCACCTACTTTTGGGGCATCTGCCTTAATGCCAGAGCCTTCAACCTTTGAAGTCGTTCCGCATGAAGCAAAGAGCATTGCAGCTGCTGAAAAAGCTAAAAACAATGATTTTTTCATAATTTGCATCTCCTTTAAATATAAAAACTAGTCTGTTAGACTATAAATCCTAATTGTCTACGATTATCGAAGATTATTAAGATTATGTCAAGGTTTATTTGACCAGCTCTTTGAACATCGCATGGCGCTTGTCGTCCTGCATAAGGAGGTTCATTTTGAACTGACCGTCACGGGCCATTCCTTTTGCGATTGACGCTGCCTTGAAATCTTCAAAAGCGTTTGCCTTAAGAATGTGAGTTACTCCGTCCTTTACACGGAAGCTGTCCCGCTTTGCCGTGTACTCGACATTTAGCTTCTTGAGCGTTGCATCAACGACTTTTGTAAAATTTTCTGCCTGTTCTTGAGTCGTATTCTCGTCCATAAAGTCGTAGTAGTAGTGGTAGCGGCTTTCGTTTATGTCCGCAAAAGAAACATAGAACCGTGTTTTAAGACCTGTTTCTTTTTCGGCTTCGCTTACCGCTTCCGTGAACTGTCGCTCGGAAATCTTTTCTCCAGTCATAGAGACGATGCCGTTTACCTTCTGCAGGAACTGAATTGTCGGAATCGTTCCGTAGAAGCCGGTGACTTCGACAAGGTCATTCATATTGTAGCGATAGAGACCGCCATAAGTCGTGATATAGATAAGATATTTTTTGCCCTTTTGCAGCTCGCTAGTCTGTAAGAATTTTGGATTCGGATTTTCCATATCGTCAAAATCAACGAACTCAAAATAGTGCATGTGCGGGAACAGAACCGTGTCGTTTTTGCCGTTCATTACGAGGCCTGCGCGACATTCGCTTGCGAAATAGCCGAATTCTGGGCAGCAAGTCTGCTCAGGGTACCAGTCCCCGATTTTTTCGGTATAGACATGAGTGTTTCCGCAGTGCCAAGTGTTAAGAATCTGGAGGTCTGGCCAGTAGTGTTTTGGCAAAATCCTGCCGTACTTTTCTTTGAGAGAGCGAAGCTCTGCCGCTCGTTTTGGATTCGGCTTGTATTTTGCACAGAGGGCTGAACGCTGTTCTTCACCGATGGTGAATTTGTCGCTTAAGGTTCCGTTTTCGATGTCTTTTATCATTTCGTCGAGATTTTCGTCTACCGTTCTCTGCAACTCAATCGCTGTGCTTGGGTTCGCAGTAATGAACAGAGAGACGTTCTGCTCAATTCCTGTTCGCATAAGCGCATAGTTTCGGGCCTTGTAGTCATCAATGTAGAAAACAGCAGAAGGAGCGGAATAAAGGCCTTTGATGAATTCCGGGCAGTCGCGCTGTGTGACACCGGAAACTGACCCGCAGACTGTACCATCGGGAGCGTGAGACTCGACATCTTTTCCGACAATGGAAACGCATTTTCCCCAGAAGGTTTTCGGGCGTTGCATAATGAAAGTGTAGAGCCAGAGCTTTGACATCTTTGAGAAGATGTTGTTGTAGTAAGCATCGGTGATTGGAATCCATTTTGGAGCGCTCGTAGTTCCGCTTGTGGTTGCGTACATCATCGGCTTTCCGGGGAAAAGAATGTTTTCCTCGCCGTTTTTGTGCCGCTCTACGAAGGGACGCAAATCCTCGTAGCTCTGCGGAGGAACGTTTTCCTGCCATCGTTTGAATAAATCTTCCGGAGTGGTTGCTTCTAGAATTTTTGCGAAATTATGGGCTTTTCCCCATTCAGAGTTCTTTGCATACTCCAAGATTCCACGCAAGGTCGCTTCTTCTGTTTTTTTGCAATCCTTGCTTGCTTTTTTTAAAACCTTAAGATTTTTTCTTCCGACCCAAGATAAAGCGAATGTGATGAGCCGTGCGTTTTTTTCTTTCTTCATAATGTTTTAATATTATAGTTCTTTTTTAGATTGCACAAGGGAAAACGCAACCTTTTACGAAAGGTTTCTTTTTCCCTTTAACCTTTTTTCTTCCAAAAGTTTTGGCGAAAATTCCGTGCAGAGCTACGAATTGAAAAAAAATCTGTAAAATTTTATAATAAATTCAACTAAAATTCATATTTTATCGAGGATTTTTATGGTAATTCTTACTTTGAACTGCGGTTCTTCTTCCGCAAAGTATCAGGTTTATGACTGGGACAACAAAGACGTTCTCGCAACAGGTGTCGTTGAACGCGTTACTCAGGACGGTTCAGTAATCACACACAAACCAAAAGGAAAGGACAAATTCGTTCTCGAAAGCCCTTGTCCGACCCACAAAGAAGCTATCGAATTGATTCTTAACGCTATTACTGACAAAGAGCACGGCGTTATCACAGACATGAGCGTAATCGGTGCTGTCGGCCACCGCGTACTCCACGGTGGAGACAAATTCACAAAATCTGTTAAAGTCACTCCTGAAGTTTTGGAGACATTCCGCTCAGTTCAGGATTTGGGACCTCTCCACAACCCTGCAAACATCATGGGTATCGAAGCTGCTCAGAAGGTTCTTCCGAACGTTCCTCATGTTGCAGTTCTCGACACAGCATGGCACCAGACAATGGCTCCTGCACAGTTCCGCTATGCAATTCCAAAAGAATGGTACGAAAAATTCGCAGCACGCCGCTACGGTTTCCACGGAACATCTTTCCTGTACACTGCAAAACGCGCTTCAGTTCTTCTTCACAAAGCTCCGAAAGATACAAATGTAATCATTGCTCACGTTGGTAACGGTGCTTCTATGTGTGCAGTTAAAAACGGAAAATGTTTTGATACATCAATGGGTATCACTCCGCTCGAAGGTCTCGTAATGGGAACCCGCTCAGGCGATATGGACCCGGCTCTTCCATTCTACATCATGCGCAAAACTGGCATGACACCAGCCGAGATGGACACTGCAATGAACAAAAAATCAGGTCTTCTTGGTCTCACAGGAAAATCTGCTGACCGCCGTGATGTTGCAGAACTTGCAGAAAAAGGCGACAAAGACTGCCAGCTCGCAGTTGATATGGAATGTTACCGCCTCAAGAAATACTTTGGTGCTTACATGGCTGCAATCGGCCCTGTTGACGCTATCGTTTACACAGCAGGCGTTGGTGAGCATTCAGCCCTCATCCGTGGAAAGGCTCTCGAAGGCCTCGAATGGATGGGCGTAAAAATCGACCCGAAAAAGAACGCTCTTGCTAACACAGGCAACGCTGAGACCTGCATCTCTGCAGACGACTCAAAAGTAAAGGTTTTCGTAATCCCGACAGACGAAGAGCTTGTCATGACTGAGGATGCTTTCGCAATCATGAACGGCACTTACGATGTTCACACAAACTTCACATATTCATTCCAGGACCCAAGCTACCGCAACAAGGCTCGCGAAGAGGGCTTGAAGAAAGACTTGGAAAAGTGTCCTGACTTGCAGAAAATCATTGTTCGTCCGTAAGTAAAAGACGCGGATGAAAATCATAAAAAAGCGGATGCACGCAGATAAAATCTGAGCCATCCGCTTTTTTTTATAGCCAGCAACTTTTATTGAAAAGGCAGCCCCCGCTGGCAGGACGGCCAGAAAAGCAGGGGAGACAAAAAAACAAAAAAAGTGAAAAATTTTTGAAAAAAAACAAAAAATCTGTTGACACAAAAAGCGTCGTGTGGTAGATTACTTCTCACCCGCTGACGACAAGGCCGGCGGGGCATACAAAGTTCTTTGAACGCAAAGCACAGTGAAGGGAAGGAATGACGAGATGAAGCAACGGTTTTTCCTGTTGTCTCCATCAGAATTACATGAACGCACAGCGGAGATAAGTCATTCTGAATTCAGTTCAGAATCCAATCTCAAATCCTAATCAATTTTAACATATTGGTAATTGGTCAGCGATAAATGATTCAGTGGTAATCTTCAGCCCCTCGGGGCTTTAGAATAATCATGGAGAGTTTGATCCTGGCTCAGAACGAACGCTGG
>CALGGS010000061.1 GCA_937915735.1 uncultured Treponema sp. | reverse complement strand
AAGTTGTCAATACATTTAAATTATAAATCAAAAAATATAAAACATCAACCTTACACAAAATTGTAAACAGCATTTACATCAGGCATTGAAAAAAAAGTATTATGATTTATTATAATTGTAAACACCAATAAATAAAGGAGTTTACTATGGATAAGTATAATGAAATAATTCATCGAAACATCAACAGACTTCTAAGTAAAGCTTCAGTTTCAGAAAATGATATAATAAACTCCTTGTCTATTCATATTCCCAAGCAGGATATTTTAGATTTTTTTAACTGCAAAAGAGGCTGTAATGACCGTTTGCTAATTGCCATTTCAAAGTATTTTAATAAAAATGTAAATTATTTTATTGAAGAACATTCGGATTTAGATTCTATCAGTAACTCAAAGTTAGAAAACATTATTAAAATTCAAAATATTTTACAACTTGATTCAGCCGAAATGTCAGAAAATATGGATGACACTCTTCTATACCTTACAAAACAAGCCTTAAAAAAAGACCTCATAAGCATTTCTTACGCAGCTTATATATTAGATAAATCCGTAAAAGAAATAATGGAGCTGGATATTGAATAATCTTATTGTAAGCGATACAAACATCTTTATTGATTTAATAAACGGTAACCTGCTTGCAGAATTTTTTAGTCACTCATTGACATTCCTTCATCATTGGAAACAGATTTGTGGGGAGATTTTTTTATTCTGTCTTTCTTGCCTTCAAGCTGCTCTTCAATATATTTTTTTAGGCCATTCGTGTCATTTATATTATTTTTATTTAGGAAATCTTTTATTTTTGATTGCTTTAATAATTTTTCTTGTGCAGAAGCCTTTTCATAAGTCTTTTCTGTCGCAAGTTTAATACTTTCTGTAACTGACATCGTTTTACAGTTATTCATAATAAGCTCAATATATTCTCGTCCAAGTAAATCTGATAATTTCTCAGTTTCCTTATTTTTTTCTTCTGTTGTGAGCTCTACTTTATTTTCTAATTTTAATATGTTTTGATACGGTGTTTTTAAAATAGTATTGTAGCGAGCTTCAAGCATGGTATTTAGAAATTCTTTATGTAATTCTGTAATATAAGGAGTTTCATTTATAATATTGCGTATCTTTTCCATATCAATTTTAGGGAAAATTCTCTTTAGTGCATCATTACAGTCTTTATTTTCTAATGAATTTATGAAGTCAAAATATCTTATTCTTTTTTTGTCAATCATAAGTGCGGCTGTGGGAATGGAATATATTCTTAAATTCAATTCTTCATTATTTTCTAAAACCGACTTCATTATTTTTTCATCTGCCTGCGGATACAAAGAACTTCCACAATCATAGATTGGTGCAATCGTCATTCTATCATTAAATTGATCATATAAAAAACCCCAGTTACCATTATGCCTATCCCAATTTCCAATAAAGGCATCAACAATAAAAACATTCCAAAAGTGCTTGTTAAGTTCAACAGGATCAATAACTGTTTGATTCTCTATAGAATTTAGTACGTCTGAAAGTTCAGTTCCATAACCGCCTTTTGGAGAATCAATAATTTTATTTTTTAGGGAAGCAAAATCTGATAAAACAATTCCAGGTCTTGTGAAGTCTTTACAGGCAACAACAACCTTTTCTTTACCATTCTGAGTTTTATAAGTACCTAATAAAGTTTTTTGAACATCAATTCCTACACTTTCAAAAATGTGGCAGCCGATATATTCTGATACACAGCCATTTGTGTAACTCATATCATCATTTTTAGTACTGGAAGCAGGAAATTTTAGCATATAATCTTCATTGTTATAAACAACACAAAGTTTACTTCCGTTTGCACCACTATAGCTTTTATTCTTTTGCGGCAAATTGGTGAAGTCAATGCCATTCATATCTGTCTCCGTTATATTTTATTCATAATTCCCAGAACATTATGCCGTAAAGACCATGCCTGTTCCGATGTTATATCACCAGATATTTCCGCTATATTTATATCACTCTGCAACTGACAGAAGTCATTATCAAAACCTAAATAATTACCAGTCTTTGCTTTTTTTTCTCCTCTTTTATAAAGCTCTATTGATTCTTGCAAATAAGAGGGAAATACGGCAGTTTGTGGTGTACAGTCATATTCTTTAATTGGTGTAAAAATATCAAACATAAATCTACCTCTACAAAATGTTGTTAATACATTTAAATTATAAATCAAAAAATATAAAACATCAACCTTACACATAATTGTAAACAGCATTTACATCAGGCATTGGCAATAGCTTCAGTATGTTTTATCATAATTGTAAATACCAATAAATAAAGGAGTTTATTATGGATAAATGGGAGTATACAACAGTAAAAGCATACGGAACAGGCGATTCTCTTAATGAAATAAACAAACTTGGAAAACAAGGCTGGGAAGCAGTTGGTTCTGTTGGCGATACGCAATTCTTTCTTCTAAAACATAAAATTCCCTCAGCTCCTACTCAGTCTGTACAAAAACCTGTTCAAAATAAGCAGTTTAATGATGATTTTGGAATCAGTTTTTAATTCTTTTACTTATAAAAAATAAAGGCGACCATAAAGGTCGCCTTTATTTTTTATCCTAAGTCGCTACTCTGTTCGCTTCCATCTATAGAAACTTTACTTGCCTGTTCTTCAGGATTTTCTGATGTCGTGTTGTTATCTTTATTTTTAGACTTATCTGCTTCAATAGCTTTCTTTGCACGAGCAGAGTTTGCTTCTTGGATTGATTTTAATCCGACAGTTCCGTCTTTATTGGCATTTTCTTTTGTTACACCTGCATTTTTGAGTACTTCTGCACTACCTACTCCCACATGCAAGCTGCTTGCGTTGTGGCTTGAGCTTTCTTTGCCGGTAATAAGCCTTGAAGCATGGTCTTTTATGCCGCTGTCCCAGGCACTTGCCGTCTGCCTAATGCCAGCCCCAGCCGCCATCTTGAACTTAGTACCAAATCCGGCACCGGCTTCCCCAGCTCCTTTCCAGGCTCCGGCCGCAGCAGCCGCACCCTCTGCAAATCCTGCATTTGCACCCTGAACCACGGGAGCGGCTTTCTTTGCAGCCTTATTTGCAGCCATAGCACCTTTCTTGGCAAGGGCAGCACCGGCAGCCGCAGTTCCGGCAGCGTGCATAAACTCACCCATAGAAAGCTGAGGCGTACCGTTGAGCATCGTCATTGCGACCTGCGGTGCGTTCTGGGTAACCACAAAGCCGAGTATCAGGGCAAACATGACATAAGCAAAGTTGAGCATTGTCACAGGGCGGGCCGATGTAAGGATATTTGAAGCACAGTTTATATATGTGGAAAAAGTCCAGAAGATACACAAAAGCATTATTGTTATCTTTATAAAATAGGCCACATAGAGCTGTATAAGTTTTGAGGCATAAGTCTTTGTTCCGTCAAAAAGAATGCACGGAATGAACAGTACGCCTAGAGAGGTGACAATCCAGTATTCAAAAATACACATACAATACTGTATGCAGCAGAAGATACCGGCAAAGATTATTCCAAGAACCATAATGATAGTCATAATAAAATGACCTATCTCCTGCCAGGTTGGAATGAAGTGTTTTTTTGTGGTAACACCTTTCTCATTCGTTGTATTTTCCTCAGTTGCCATAATGATGTTTGCCAGCAGGACGCATGTCTTGATGAGTGCCGCAGGAGAAACCAGCTCGCCTTCATTGACTCCTGTCTTGCTCCATTTTTCCACAGTCCATTTATCGCTTTCCTTGAGTTGGTCTGTCGTTGTAATGAACGGACTGTAGATGTATTTATCCACGTTGCTTTCTATATTCCCAGAGGACTCCGCCCAGTCAGGGTTCTCATAAAGGACTTCCGCAAGCCCCGCGAGCAGGTTCAGTATATCAGTTCCCTCCCCGTTCTTAATCATTTTTTGCAGTTTTTGTCCCTCAGCATCCTGTAAGAGTTTCTGCATTTTTCTGTATTGGATTTTGTTGCTAATTCCAGTGGCTATCATCTCTCCAAATACCGCTCCCCCTACTGCTTCTCCTGTTAATGATGTCGATGACAGCCTTGTAACGGTTTTCCCGGCAGCGGTGCTTGCGCTGTCAGTTATTTTTACACCATATTTTGCAGCCCTTTCATTTACCTCCTGCTCTGAAAGTCCCACACCCTTCGCAAGGTTCGTTACATCTGTCTCTGACAATGCGACTCCGGCTTCACCTGCCTTCTGGAATACTGTTTCCATAGTATCTTGTGCAATCTTAAGCTTGGCCTCCATCTCATCCTTGAGGTCTGTGAACCTCGAGGCAACCTCGGCGGCCCCGCCTCCGGCATAAGAGCCGATTTTCATTGCAAGGTCAATCACACCCACCTGGATGCCCCTGTAACTGACAAAAACAGCCGTAAACAGAAGGCATTTGAGCATAATGTCCACGGCCGCCTTGCGCACCTGCTGAGTTCCGAACCACAGCCTGAACGCATTCCAGATCAGCGTTGCCATGAACAAGGCAATCGCAAGGACTCCTGCTATATCGCCGAATGTACCTATGGTTGAAATAAAATATGACATACCGTCCAAAAGAGGTATATCCATTACCCTAAAATTCAGTGCCGCAGCGGCAGAACCTCCTTTGCTTACATTACCTGCAGCAAATACAGAGGAGGCTGCCAGCGGCAAAATGCAAAGTATTATATTTTTCTTCTTCATTTTCTTTTTCTTCCCTTACAGCCACTTAGGGACATATCCTGTCGCTTCCATGTAATCTTTTTCCCTTTTCTGCTTGTTCAAGGCCTCGTTTTCCGCTTTAATTTCTTCTTTGACAGCTTCTAAGCTTTTTTCTTTTGAAAACGCTGCTCCCGTTTCTCTAATACCATGTGTAAGATTTAGAATATCTCCCTTGAGAGAAAGAATGATTGAACCTGTTGCTTGAAGTTCTTTCATCGTTGAGCCGTCAGCTGCTGCCTGTGACATAAGATCCATAAGTCCTTTATTTGTCTCGGCTGCTTTTGTAAGCTGTGCTGTATAATAATCATCAGAGCCTTTTGTACACAGTGCTGTAATCCCATCGTTTACCTGTTCCTCAACAAGTTTAACATAGGCATAGTTTTCAGGGTCCAGCCCCCATTTTTTCATAATCGCTTGTTTTTCCTTGTAGGTAAGTTTTCCCTCATAACCCTTTGCAATTTCCTCTCCTACATTCTTGACATAATCCAGGGCAGATGCAGGAAGATTCATTAGGTTGTTTTCTCCGTATTGCCCTATACCAAAAAGCCCTGCAACGGAATACTGTTTTCCCATTGCGGTAACGGTCTTGTTCTCAAGGGTGTGCTTCACGTCATTCAGGAGGTTCATATTAGAGTTGATTGCACTGGTGGCATTTATCATGTTAGTCTTGAAGTTCCCGATATTTTCCCATGCCCCCTTTACACCGCCCTCCTCAGACCAGTTTTCAGCCGAAAAGGAATTCGCCAGATTATCCCAGTCCATGCTTTCTACGTTTTTTATCTGCGTCTGAAGCTGCTGATAAGTATTCTGCACCTGCTCAATGGTTGCATTGATCTGGTCATAGACTGCATAAAGCTCCTCTATGGCAGTCATGAGGTTTGAAATATCTATTACAGGAGTGCCGGTCGCAAAAACGCTGCCGCATCCTGCAAAACTCATGACAGCAAGAACGGCCGCCACCTTAAAAGTTTTTGACTTTGTAAAAATGTTTTTCATACATTCCTCCGTTTATTCTTATCGCCGTAATGTTACGGCGTTAGTTCCTGGATATATATTTTCTGTATTCAGTAATTCCCCTGCGCCTGAAAATCTCCTCGACCAGAGGAACGCCCGTGTTCTTTCCATACTCACGCTCAAGGCTGTCAAGCAGGTTGTGGTCAGGAGTAAGAAGAGCAAGCTGATACTCATCAAGCCCCAGCTCAAACATTCTTGCTCCGTTAGGCGACTTGTAGAAATAGTCACGCTTCATCCTTGCCCTGGAAAGAGCCTCAATCTCGTTGTCTTCAAGTCCGAAATAACGGTAATAGCCCGCAACAATCTCGCTTGAAGCGTTGGTGTCCGCAAGATAAATTTTTGTGAGGCACTGGGAAATGATTGTCGTAGAAAGGCTTGACTTAACGGCCTTGGCGACCTCCTGCGTGGCAAAGACGCAGAACACGTGCTTTTTTCGCAATGTTACAAGCCATTCCTCAATCTTTTTTGCAAAGAAAGGATTGTCAAGGAAAACCCATGCCTCATCCAATATCAGCAGGGTCGGGTCTCCAGTCGGGTCTCCGTTCGGCTTTGAATAAACCTTTTCAATAAACCTGAAAATAAAGAATAGGGCCGGTGTAACGGCCTGCTGTCCCATTTTCATAAGCGTTCCCATTTCTATCATTATCCATTTTGAAAGTGAGAAGTTTGTGTTTGCGGCATCAAAGATGCGTCCGTACTCGCCGTTGATTGTATACGGCTGAACTCCAGTTCTGATGTCATTAAGTCCAGTCAAAGGATTCGTATAGTTTACATACTGCTGGAATGTTGTAAGCGTTCTGTCGTTTGGATCTTTTTCATCCCTGATTTGTTTTAATGCAACGGTAATAGCCTCACTCATTGTTGCATCTGTTTTTATTCCCTGCATTTCAAGCAAGAGCTTTATAAACTCTGCTGCCCAAGAAATATCAACTTCACTTTCAAGCTCTCGTAATGGCTGGAATGCAACGTCATTTGCACCCGGCTCAACATACATTCCACCTGCCGCCATAGTTACAGAGCGTGAAGTCTTATCTTTATCCAAAAAGATTACGTTTGCACCTCTGTATTTAGTAAACTGATTTGCAAGCAGAGCAAGCAATGTGGATTTACCAGCTCCACTCGGACCGAAAATAAAGCAGTGTCCTACGTCCCCTACATTGAGGTTCAGAAAGAAAGGAACTCCGCTTGATGTTGAGCATGTCAAAAGCGGTGCATAGCAGCCGAATTCTTCTTTAGTCCACTGGTTGTATTTAGTTCCTGACCAGATAGAAGAAAGCGGAATAATCTGGCTCATGTTGCCCGAAGAAATTAAAGGCCTCCTTACATTTGCGTACATATTTCCCGGCTGCATAGAAAGAAACGCCTGAAAAGAGTTTACAGTCTCAATCTTTGCGGTAAAGCCTGTAGAGTTTATAAGGCTTATGATATACCTTGCTTTTTCAATCGCAACTTCATAGTTTTTGTCCCACACCATTATGCAGGAAGTGTAGTAGCCGAAAGAGTAAATGTCTGTTGCAAGCTCAATTTTTGCAGTATTTGTATCTTCTTCAAAAGCAACAGCAGCAGGGTCTTCTCGCCCTGATTCATAGTTTCCGACCGTTTCTGCAAGGGCAGTTCCCCAAGATTTACGAGAACCATAGAAACGCTTCTGATATTTTTCAATATCTTTTGAACTGTCCGCCTTGCTTCGTCCTATCTAGCGGCTTACCCATCGGTATTCAATCTGACTTGAATTTAAAATTCCGAGCATTGCAGGATACGTCTGCATTGGAAAATCACGGATTGCAACAATCGGAATGTAGGTGTCACCGAGCATAAGCGTATTAGCAATTTTTAGAGTATCATCCGTTATGTAATAGTCCATAAGAGTCGGAATCTTAGGACAGATTACCCTGTGATGTTTTGAACTTACCGAGTTATGACAGAGCGTTACTACTTCATCATTATTAAGCTGCCTGTAAGTAATGCGTCCGTTCAAGTGGCTCATTACACCGGCAGTAGTTTCCCTGAATGCCTGAATTTCTTTTTCGCACTGCTCAAGGTTGAAGTAGCCTTCCCCTTCACTCTTATCAACTTTATACAAGAGGTTTTTAGTTTTTGCATAAATCTCGTTTGGAAGTTCCATTGTAATGATAAGAAAATAATGATTTAAAAAATGAGCGTCTTTCTTTTTAAAAAGTTTCTGTCTGTGGCAATCAATCAAGAATCCAGATTCGTTGGTCCAGTCCGTTCCCGGATAATCAGTACACAAAACACGCTCACTTTCAAACTGGCAGCCCCACTCGCTTCCAAGCTGCCTTATTGCCTCGTTAAAGAAGAATGACACGCTGTTGATTGTCTGTGCGGATGATGAGCCTAAGTCAGGACAGATAAAGGAATAAGCCCTCATCAAAGCACCCGGCTTTAAAAGAATAATTCCCTCATCTTCTTTTCCGACAGGATAAGACCAAGGACAAAATGAAGAAAGTTTATTCTTGCTTTCCTTATATCCTGTCATGTTGAATTTGTTCAAAAAGTTAATTCCAAGCATCTACCCCTCCAGCTCATCCATTTCAAAAAGACAGTTCAGTGCAATAGTAAGAAGCTGAGGGTCGTTCTTACTGATGATACGGCAAGGCACATACAGGACTACCGCCACCGCCGCAAATCCCAGTCCGAAAAGATAGACCAAGAGAATTGTTACACAAAATATAAGAGCAACAATTACTTTAGGAACTCCTAAGAGTAAATCAGGCTGCTGCAAACTTTTATGAACCGGTATTGAATAATCCTGTAATGTTGCCATAGAAAATGCTCCTTACTCTTTCATAACTTCATTAAAAGTTGTGTTATCTACTGCCAAGAATTTATTTGTGATTGTTCCAGCGGCCATAAAGATGACTGTTCCTGCAATCCAAGGAATAAATTTTTTGAACATTCCCGGCTCCTGTCTACCTGCTGTAATAAGACCGATACATTCCACAATAAGGGCAATACAGGCAATTCCCTTAACCCAAGGACTTGAAATAAGATTTACAAGAATTGATACTTTTGAATTAAGACCAAAAGTATCTTCTGCAAATGTTGAAGAAATACATACAACAGCAAAAAACAAAAACATAGTAAATTTCTTGTTGCGCATTAAGTTCCTGATTCGTTCCATTTTTCTTTATCTCCTTATGTAAAAAAGTATTTTCTATACCTAATTACAACTTAAAAATTATGCCAATTTGTTGGCTTTAAGCATTGATATAAAGTCATCAGTTCCGCTTCCGTTAGTTGGCAAAACCTCATCTACATGAGGACCTTGTTTACCACCTGCCATGTGAACGCACAGGTGAATTGTATTACTCAACTTAGGAATAGAACCCGGTATAACTTCCCGAAGCAAATCTTCCATACGCATAAGCATGGAAGCACAACTGTCTGCATGGATTGTTGTAACATTTCCAGTATGTCCTGTATTCCATGCCTTTATAAGTTCATTTGCAACTTCTCCATAGCGGACTTCACCAAAGATGATTCTGTCTGGTGTCCACCTTAATGCAGTTCTTACAGCTTCCGCAGCTTGAACAGGATTTACAGAAATCATTGTTTTGTCATGGGCGTTGCACTGAAGCTCAGGAACGTCCTCAACAATGTAGAATCTGTCATTCGGTGTATACTCCGTCATTTTCTGGATGATTGCATTTGTGAGCGTTGATTTACCGCTTCCTGTACCTCCTCCTATCAGTATATTTTTTCTGTCCTTGATGTAAGAACAGATAAGTTCATATTCTTCTTGTGTCATTCGCCCGGCTTCTACATAGCTTTCAAGCGAAAACACTTCTTTTGGCGGTTTACGGAAAGTTACCTCCGGATTTTCTACCCACGGCGGTAAAAGTCCTGTAATACGTGCATTGTATGGCGGCGGAATAACAGCTTCCAGTTTCGGAATACCGCCTATAGGGTCTATCTGCTTATCAAGCAGAGCTGCCGCACTCAAAATTATTCCACGTACCTTTGTTGGTGGAATTTTCTTTCCTGTAAAAACCTTACCTTTTGCAAAAACCTTTATGATAATCTCTCCGCTACCGATTACAAAAATGTCAGTAACTTTTGGATCATCAAGATATTCTTTAAGACATGCAATGTCAGAAAGAAAGTTGTTGTTAAGCCTTAGTTTCTTTTCCTTGTCCGCCGCAAAAGTTGAGAATGGTACACTTTCCACTACTTGCCATCCCCTGCTTCTTCCTCAAGCATATCTCCGAAAATCGTCTCAATAAGAGGCTTGATGCTTGCCGCCCTGTGTTTGAAGTTCTGCAAGAACGCCTGAACGTCCTTGTTTGCTTTCTGCATACGAAGCCCTACTTCTTCCTGCGGAATCGGCG
Organism: uncultured Treponema sp.; assembly: GCA_937915735.1. Classification (GTDB taxonomy): domain Bacteria; phylum Spirochaetota; class Spirochaetia; order Treponematales; family Treponemataceae; genus Treponema_D. The sequence continues at coordinate 1,069 of CALGGS010000061.1, read as the reverse complement.
GTGCAAAAAGGAAGAAATACTGATACCATTCAAGGTCGAGTTTCTGCTTTACGTCAAATTCATGTTTTAGCCTTGCAATCTGCCTCTGAACGTCAGTCATCTTTGCAATCAAAAGGCTTTCATCCATAGTGTCCTTTGTAAGATATAAAGAAACAGCTTTCTGGATTACTGCATTTGATGAAATTCCCTCGTCCTTTGCTTTCTGGGCAAGAAGTTTCCGCATTTCATCTGTGAGCCTTACATGAGTTTCATAAGTTAAAAGAGATGAATCTTTTTCCTTAGCCATAAACTGCCTCTTTTACAACTGTTTCTTTCTCTACTTCTTTAACTTCTTCGCCTACAGTCTGGTCAAGGTATGTGTTCAGTGTATTCAAGATTGCGACATTTTCCGTGCTGCCAAGGTTCTTGTTTCTTGCATAGTTTTTGATGATGTCAGAACACTGGAACAAAGTCTTGAACCAGCCAGTTTTTTGAGGTGTTACACGGAAATAATCTTCTTCCTCATATCTGATAGGAAGAGTTTTTCCAAAATAAATCTGCCAGAACAGAGCCTTTCTGAAATATGTCTGCTGATTTTTCTTAAAGCTCGTTCTGTTAAGCTTTTCCATAATCTCAAATGGAATTGTAATCTGTACCTGCTTGTCCTTGTTGAAAAAGAAGTATGAGAACTCTTTTAAAGAAATCTCATAAGTCTTACCCTGCATGGCAAGTGTATATAAAACAGTGATTATAAAATCAACCATGTTTATAAACGAGTTTTTCTGTGCAGTTTCTTTCATAAGCTCAAACTCTTCTTCTGTAAAAGAAAATGTAAGTCTTACTTTTTTGCCAAACCGTTGAATGCAATATTCGCAGGTATCTATATATTCCTCATGGCTGTCAAATGAGATTTTTGCTTCATCAAAGCCTTTTACCATTTCCATAAAATACGGCTTTACAGCATTTGTAATTTCTCCTGCATGACGAAATATATACCATTCCATGCCGGTTTTCTTTGAAAGAAAATCTACAATCATTTCTTTATGTTTCTCTGCAATGTAAAGATCGGAAGAGCGTCGTGTAGGGAAAG
>CALGGS010000060.1 GCA_937915735.1 uncultured Treponema sp. | reverse complement strand
CAAGGTTAACACTGAAAAATCCTCATTAGGATTTATTCAGTGTTTCCTTAGTTTCTTCGTTCGATTTTTAAGGCTTCACTTTTCAACGAAAAATGTTTTTTGAGTTTATTCTTAAAGTGACGGATAAGTTGCGTTGTGCGAAATTTATAGCTTTTATAATGACGAAAAATTCCAAAATATGAATTTACGCTCGATAATATCGCATTTTTTTCTTCGCCCGTAGGCTTATGGCTTTCAGCAAGATTTTCGTAAGTCTGCAATTTACTCACAAAATTTCTTTTTATTCTTCGTCCGCTCACGGTATGACTTGGCTTTATAAAACTTCCCAAAAATTCCACACCATGACAGGCTTTCTGAAGATAAATTTTATTTGGATGCAGTTTTAGTTCAAGATTTTTCTCCAAAAATTTTCTGATTTCGGGAATGAGCATTTTCAGATATTTTTCATCTTTGTGAACTATCACAAAATCGTCCACATAGCGCACATAATTTTTGACCTGAAGAGTATGCTTTATAAAGTGGTCAAATTCCGTAAGATAGAAATTCGCAAAAACCTGACTCGTAAGATTTCCGATTGGAAGCCCACAGCCTTTTTTGCAGGTAAAAAGACTTTTATCGAAAGGAAGTTGTTTCCACAAATAAGCGGGACTTCGTCGAATACAATTCTGAGTCGGATCCGTAAGCACGATTTTCCGTACAAGCGACTTTAAGAATTCATTGTCGTGTCTCAACACGACAATCTTCTCATCAATAAAGTCTTCCAGTTTTTTACACAATTTCTGTCTTGGAATACTCATAAAAAAGCCCTTTATATCGAGCTTTAGAATAAAACAACTTTCAGCTCCATTTTTTGATTCTGAACGAATAAAATGCTCAAGTTTTGAAATTGCGGCAAAAATTCCTTTTTTTTCACGGCAAGCATACGAATCACGGATAAAATATTTTTCAAAATAAGGATTCAGCCTATTGATTAGAAGATGATGAACGATTCTGTCACGGAACGGAGCGGCAAAAATTTCCCTGCAGACAGGCTTTGTCACAATAAAGCACGAAGATTTTCCCGGATTCCATTTTTCAGAAATTAAACCCTCGTACAAGTCCAAAAGATTATGTTCATAGTCAATTTCAAATTCCAAAGCTCCTTTTGACCATCTTTTTGTCTTTCTGCAGTCAAAATATGCTCTAAGAAGTTCTTCAAAATCAATTATGGGCTTCACTAAAAATGTGCTTTTCTTGATTTTAAGCTCATCTCTTTTTATTCTTCGCCATTTCTTTCTGGGCTTTTTTTATGACCTGAGAAATATTCTTTTGTTCCTGCGGCAAAAAGCGGGCAAAGCCGGTGCTTACCAATACAGGCATCGGCCCCGAAAAAAGCTGCTTTAATCTGGAATCAAAATTTTCGATTAAGCTTTCTTCGTTTTTAAAGTCAATTCCCTGCAAAATTACGGCAAATTCGTCGTTTGAAGACCTGAATACAGGGCTGTGCTTAAAAACCTCGCAGATAAGCTTGCAAAGGCTGATGATTGCGCTGTCACCGGTCTCACTTCCAAGCCTGTCATTAACCTTGCGCAGGTTAGTTATGTCACAGAGAAGAATGCCCATTTCAAATTCAGGATTTTTCTTTATTTCCGTGTTTATCGTGTCCTTCGCCTCTTCAAAGGCGTGAGAATTTCCCACTCCCGTAAGAGAATCCTTGTTGCTTGTGTTCAAAAGAACCTTATTAAGCTCCTCCGCCTGCTTCAGGGATTTTTGCCTCATGCATTTTATGAGGGTTTTTACGACACGGGAAATTTCGATTGGCTTCGTAAGATGCTCATCCATTCCCGCCTCAAGTGATTTTCTGACATCTTCTTCAAAGGCATTGGCTGTAAGGGCGATAATCGGAGTTATTTTGGCATCAAGCCGCTCAAGCGAACGGATTTTTTTGGTTGCCTCGATTCCATCCATTACGGGCATCATTATATCCATTAAAATCGCGTCAAAATAATTCGGCTTTGACTCGGAGAATATTTTTATCGCGGTTTTTCCCTCTCCGGCGACAAAGACAGTCGCCCCGTAAGCTTCAAGAAGCTCCTTTGCACTCGTTCGGTTTGTCTCGTTATCCTCTACAAGAAGAATTTTTGCCCCGACAAGAGTTTCCCCGTCCTCGCCGTCTCCAAGCTCCGTACTCCTGACGGTCTCTGTCCTATCGTCAATGGCAAAAGGAATATCGATTTTAAAAGTGCTCCCTTCGTTAAGCTTTGATTTTACGCTGATTGTCCCGCCCATAAGCTCGACCAGAGATTTTGCGATTGCCGTTCCAAGACCGGTTCCCCTGTAGTCAGAGCGGGCGCCCCCATCCTCCTGGGCGAAGGTATCCCAGATATGATTTAAGAATTCGGCTTTCATTCCGATTCCGGTGTCCTCGATTTCAATCCTGTAAGTGATTGTCTTAGAGCCCGATGAAAGTTCTTTGATTCTGAACGTTATCTTTCCACCGTCCGGAGTGAATTTTACGGCGTTTCCGAGAATATTTACGACAGCCTGCCTTAAATGAAGCTCATCGCCAATTACAAAAGGATGCTTGAATTCATCGAATTCGGTGATAATTTTTAAATTTCGTTTTACAAGCTGACCTTCGATTATTGAAAGACAACCGTCCGCAAGAGAAAGGATATTCATTGGCTTGTGGGCTATTTCCAGCTTATTGCTCTCGATGTGGCTCATATCAAGAATGTCGTTCACAAGCGAGTGCAGGTGATAGGCCGCCTTGTTGATTTTTTCGAGACACTGCCCTATTTTTTGCGGGTTATTCAGATTTTTAGAGGCAAGCTCCGCCATTCCAATGACTCCGTTTATAGGAGTGCGGATGTCATGGCTCATTCTTGCCAAAAATTCGCTTTTTGTCGCGCTCGCCCGCTCAGCACGGATTTTAGCGTCTTTCAAATCCTTATGAGCCTTTATTTCGACACGAATTTCCGCGTCCTTTACGGAGAAGCCAAACACGACAGTCCTGTTTTCCCTGTCCCAGTCACCGCATTTTACGCATTTCATCTCGCAATACTGATTTGATTCGTTGCGATAGCGGTAGGTGAAGCGGTCTAACACAGAAAACTGCTCAGACACATACTCTGGAGAGCAATGATACAAGAACTCGGACTTATCGTCCTCAAAGCAGCATTTTTCGGCATAAAACTCCGCAGCTTTGGTAAATGGAATTTTTGAATGAACTACCTCGCCGATTTTTGACTCTATTCTGTCCGAAAGATTGTAGGCGTAAAAGTCCAGGGTATCGATGTTGACATGGTAGACATTGGAATATTCGCTAGCCAGCATCCCCATAAAATCCTTTGTCCGCTTCTGTTCTTCTTCCTTCAGCTTTTCTTTATTGATGTTTTTTCCAAGGAGAATGGCCTCAGTTTCGCCGGAAGAACTGGAGTCTCCGCCGACAAAAATCATCTGAAGTTCTATCCACTGCTCATTTTCGTCTGTAAGAGCATAGGGAAACTGAAGAACCAAGGGCGAATCATTAAAACCTATACGAGAAAGTATTTTTTCACGGGTGAAATTTGCGGAAAAAAGGGCCGCGTAATCCGTATTTTTTATGGAGGCGAGAACTTCGCTTACAAGGGAAGAAAATTTCCCAGAATAGGCGATAGAATCTCTTATAACATTTTTGCTGTACGAAATAATCTGATACAAATCTGAGGAGATATTACAGAAAACCATAAGAGGATTTAATGTATTTACCGCCTTTGAAAGCAATCTGTCATAATTTTCAATTTTGTCGAAAAAAGCCATAGTTAATCTTACAACTGAATAAAAATTTTTGCAAAAAAAATTATCGGGGGTCGTCTGATTTTAAGACAAGGGACTCTTTGTATTCTTTAGAGGCAAGTTTAAAAAGATTGTAATCGCTTTCCCGTTCGAGCATTGAGATTTCGCCCTCAAAGTCGACATCCTCAGCGATTCTGATTCGGGAGGTTTTTACATCGCCATGAACTACGCTTCCGGAGCATATTTCAAGCCGCTCAGGCGCGTCGATGTCTCCAGTGACAGTACCAGAGATGACGATAGAATTTGCAGTCATTTTTCTGACATTGCAGACAGAACCCTTTTCGATTTCGAGGTCGCCGCTGGCTTTGATTTCGCCCTGAAATTTACCGGTGATGACAAGATTGTCCGTAAATTCGAGGATTCCTTCAAATTCTGTTTCCTGACCTAAAACCGTAAGATTCTTTTTCTGCTTTTCTTCTGACATACACCCTATACTAACGAAAGAAATAAATAAAATCAATTCGTGTAATTGAACTAAACCCTCTTTTCGTGGTATATTTTTAAATATCGCTATTTCAAAAAAAATGAGGTTTCCTTGTGTTTCTAAAAAGTCTGGATATATTTGGATTTAAATCTTTTGCCGACAAGACCCATGTCGAATTTGCCGACGGAATCACGGCGCTTTTAGGGCCGAACGGTTGCGGAAAGAGCAATGTCGTTGACGCCGTAAAATGGGTTCTGGCCGAAAACAAGGCAAAGAATCTCCGTGCCGACACAATGGAAAGCGTAATTTTCAACGGAACAGAAACACGCCCTCCGCTGAACATCGCCGAAGTCACATTAACCCTCGCAAATGACAACGGGCTTCTTAAATTCGACGATGCGGAAGTCGCTCCTTCAGAAATCACCCTCAAACGCCGCCTGTACCGCTCAGGCGAAAACGAATATTACATCAACAACAAGCAAGTCGGGGCTACGGCCGTCCGCCGCCTTTTTATGGACACCGGTGTCGGAAAGGCGGCCTACTCTGTTATGGAACAGGGTAAAATCGACCAGATTCTTTCAAGCAAACCAGAAGACCGCCGTTATCTTTTTGAGGAAGCAGCGGGAATTTCCAGAAGCAAGGCAGAGGTTGCCGAAGCCGAGCGCGAGCTTGAGCGGACAAGGCAGAATCTTGCCCAAATCGAAGTCGCCCTTGCCGAAAACAAGAGAAGCTACGAAACTTTAAAGGTTCAGAGCGAAAAAACCATCAAATACCGTGAATTAAAAGAAGCTATTTTTAACTACGAGCTTGACATTCAGCTTTTAAAGCTCAAGGATTTTGTTCAGAATCAGGCACGGGCCACCCAGCAAAAGGAAGAGATTGCCGGAAAACGGAACGCAGTTCAGGCCGAAATTGACGAAATCTTAAACACCCTCACCGAAAACAGCGACAAAATCAAAGAGCTGCAGGCAAAGATGGGCGAGCTGCAGATGGAGCTGGTCCGTATTCAGACCGAAAAGACAAACAAACTCGACCAGCAGAAAATCTTAAACGAGCAGTCACGAACAATCCGCGAAAAAATCGGAACGCTGGAGCTTAAGCAAAAATCAATTCAGGAGCGAATCGACGAGCTTAACGAAGAAATTTCTGATCAGGACGCAGACTTACACTCAAAAACAAAGCAAATCGAAGAAGTCAAGCAGAACATCTCATCTTTTGTCGAAAACATAGGCAGTTCTCAGGCTCAGATCTCAACGAATGAAAAAAACATCTCCGACGGAGAAAGCGAAATCAAAAATCTTGATGAAGAGCGCCTTAATTTCCAAAAGGAACTGGAAGCTATCACCGAGGACATCGTTACAGAGCTTGACGCAAAGCTAAAGGACTCTGGCTTTTCAAGTGCGGCAAGCAAAAAGGCAAAGGAAGATTTGGACTCTCTCGTAGGCAAGCTCAAAGTCTATGCCGAGGGCCGTCGCAACATTTTCACCGACTTTGCATCCCTAAAAGGTCACAGCGCAGAAGAAAACGAGAATTTCGCAAAGGACGCAATCAAGGCGCTGGACGAAGTCTCTTCACTCGTAAAGGAAATCGAAGGTGCACTTCGCTCTTACGCGGCAACGACCCCGAATTTTATTGACGAATTCCTTTCACCAGAAGGAATTATCACAAAAAAACGAAACATAGACCGAAATATCTCTGAAAATTTGCAGAAGATTGCAACGATAAGGGAGCGAATCGAAGGCTTTAAGAGCGAAAACACGGGTCTTTCAAAAAAAATCAACGAATATCGCGAGACCTTAAGCCAGCTCCGGGTTTCAGAAGCCCAGATGCAGCAGCAGATTTTCAACGCCAAGCAGACGGCTGATTTGCTCAAACGGAATCTCGTAAGCGAGCAGAACGCCCTCCGCCAGAACGAGCAGGACTTGTACCTTGAGCAGAAAAATCAGGAGGACATGGAAGACCGTCTTTCTGAAATTGACGAGTCCCTGGCGGACATCGAAAAAAAAGGCCGTGAATGTGCCGAAACGATGGGAAGCGTTGACGAAGAAATTAAAAGATGCAACACATCTGTAAGCGGAAAGCAGAATGCCTTGAACAAAAAGCGAGAGGAGCAGCAAAAATATCAGAGTCAGTATGAGCAGGTTGTTCTTTCACTTGCGACCGGCGAAAACGACATCCGAAACATCAAACAGAATTTTATCGAAACTCATTCCCGCGACTTAATGGAATTTGAGGAGCGAATGTACAAAATCAACACTCCGTCAGCCGTTTTGCGGGAAAAGCTTTCTGAAAGCCGGAAAAATTTGGCAGATTTGGGAAGCGTAAACCTTATGGCGCCAGAGGAATTCGGCGAACAGAAGGAACGATACGAAAAATTACAGGCAAGCTTTGACGACACGAACAAATCTCTCGAAAATCTCCTGCGGGTTTCTGAAGAAATCAAGGCAAAGTCAACAGAGCTTTTCGTTACGACTTATAACAAAATCAAAAAGAATTTCCACAATATGTTCCGCCGTCTCTTTGGTGGCGGACGGGCAGAATTGCGCCTGACAGACCCGGCGAACGTTCTTACCTCCGGCGTCGACATTTACGCAGAGCCGCCTGGAAAAAAACTGCAGAACATAGCCCTTCTTTCGGGTGGTGAAAAAACAATGACGGCAGTAGCCCTTCTCTTTGCGACATATCAGGTTCGTCCGTCTCCTTTCTGTCTTCTTGACGAGATTGATGCGGCTCTGGATGATCCGAATGTAAAAAGCTTGGTCGCTGCCCTCCGTTCATTTGCGAAGGTTTCACAGTATATCGTCATTACTCACAACAAAAAAACCGTTGCCTGTGCAAGCACTCTTCTTGGAGTTACAATGCAGGAATCAGGCGTCAGCAAAATCGTTACGATAAGCCTTGAAAAACCAATCACCGGGGATGAGGCTTTCAATAACGGACAGGAATTCATCGAGGAGGATGTTCCTGAGGAAGAAGGTGTCGTGATTCCGAGCCGCCCTGAGCCCCGAATCCACAACCCTGACGGAACAATTACCGACCCTGTAATCGAAAAGCATAACGAAGAGCTGCGTGAGGCCGCCAAAAAAGCAAGAGCCGAAGCGAAAGCCGCAAAAGAGGCTGAAAAGCAAGCGGCACAGGAAGAAGAAAAGTAAGGAATTTTTATGGACATTGACGAATTAAAAGAAAATATTTCGGATTTTACGCGTGAAAAACCTGTTTTGTTTGCCGCAATAGTTCTCATTGTCCTTTTATTTCTTGCGGGTCTTGTAATTCTTATGATTCAGACAACGCCAGAAAAAAAACAGCCTGTTCAAGAGGCACAAAAGTTTGAGCAGGACGAGCCTGTTTTAATTCCAGACAGCCCTGACATCGAAAAAGAGTATTACCCTACCCGAATCACAGAAAATCAATGGTCAAAAGAAGAAGTCAACCGCTGGTTCACATTTCCAGAGGATGAGACAATGACGGAGCTTGAAAAAGCAAACGATAAAATCGTAAAAGACATTGTGGATGCAGCCCCATAAGGTCTAGTTAAAAATATAGAGAGGATTTATTTTTATGAAAAAAAGTTTTTTGAAAATTCTATCAATATTCTCTTTTATATTTTTTCTCGCTTCTTGTGCAAGCACTGCCAGTGTCGCACCTCAGTCGGAATCTGAGCAGGGGAGCAATGAAGAACCGGAAACAGTAGCTCAGAAGCAGGAAGATATTGCGAATAATATAGCAGAAGAAATCAACAAAACCCAGAATGCTAAAGCAGTTACTGAAGAAAGCTCACTTCTTCCTACCGGAATAGGATATGTTTCGACAGCGCCAAGTTCTCCGAAATCCCATAATATCGAAAATAACGCTGTTACATCAGAAAATAACGATGTTACAGAAGAGAACAACGCCGTTACAGCAGAAAATAACAGTGTTACAGAGAATAACGAAGACGAAATCGCAGAAAGGGTCAGTGACGAGGACTCAAACCTTGAAAAAGACAACGAAACCGCCCCTACCACCGACGAGCGAGGAAAGGTCAGCGAATATTTAATCTTTGACGAGCCGGAAGTCATAGTTCTTGACTTGCCAGAGGAAGAAGTTCCGGAAGAAAAGGCAGAAGAGATAAAAGCCGAGTCAGAGCTGCAAGCAGACACAAAAACGACAGAAAACACGGAAATATCAGAAAGCACAGAAGCTGAGGAAGCGCCAAAAGTTGCAGAAGAGGCAGAAGAGCCAAAAATCATCACAACCAACGATGCTCCTGCAAAAGCGGAACAAATTGAAAAAGACGAGTCACTTTCAGAAAGGGAGCAAACCTTACCCTCACGCTCAGTAACGCTGAAAATGAACCAATATCTTGACATCACTTATCCTGGAAACGGCTGGACTTACATCGGTGAAGGCGACAAAAAAGAAAATAAAAACGAATTCTTCAATTACTTTGGGCGAAAATTAGGCTCAAAGAACACAACCTTTTCCCTCAGGGCAAAAAAATCTGGAAAAACCCTGCTTCACTTTTACAAAAACGACGCCCTCACAGGAGACTACATCGACGATTACCTTGAAGTAACGATTGAAGACAAAAAAGCGACCGGCCGAGTAAAAGCACCGACTTATGCAGACATAGTACCAGCCCAGCCTCAAAGGAGACTAGAACGGGAAAATGAAGCTCTTTTAGCTCAGAATGATTCTCCGGTATTGCTGGCAAAAACGGAGGAGAACAAGGATTCACAGGTCGCAGAGCTTCCCCAGAATGACAGTCTTGCCGCAGAGGATTCTCAGAATAACAGTGAAAACGCACAGTCTGCACAGAATGAAGCAGCAGGCAAAGAGCTTATTCAAGAAGCCAGCACGGACAGGCAGCTTAGTCAGAATAACACTCCTGAAGCGCAGCCGACTCAGAATACTGAAAGGGAAGCAAACATAAAGACCGTCATTCAGACGGCTCAGGGCGACAACAACACAAGAGTCGAAAATCTTACAGAGCCGCCAGAGGCAACTCCAAGCTCGCAAAGCTACGCTTATGCGCCTATTTCATCTCAGAGCGAAGAAAAACAATCTGAAATGGCCGAGTCAACCGAAAGAGAGGACGCAGAAAAAGAAGAGGCCGTGACTTTAAGCAAAAAGCTTCCAATAGAAAACGCTGACGAATCTCTTCTGGAAAAGGCAAAAAAAGAATTTGAAGAGAAAAAATTTGCGGACGCCTTAAGGGACGCTCAGGAATATTACAACAATGCCCAGACCAGGCTAGACGAAGCGCTGTATCTTCTTGGCCAGATTTCAGAAAGCAACAGCAACATCAGGGACATTCGCTTCGCCGTGGATTCCTATGACATGCTCATAAAGCGATTTCCTGCAAGCAAATATTGGAAAGAGGCAAAGCAGCGTTCCATTTATCTGAAAAGGTTTTATATCGATATAAGATAAATATAAAACAATCTTAAAAATAACAAAAGATTATATTGACATTTTCTTAAAATAAGTTAACATAACCTTATGTAAAAATGTCTGTTAGGTAAAAAAAAGTTGGATGAAAGCAAAGTAAAAAGTACATTATCAGCTCACGCTATTCCAGATGGTTTCATCAAAGTTACTGACAAACCTATTCAAGGTCTTTCTTCAGAACAAAAAGCCCTTCTCAATCGAAAGGGAAATGTTCTGTTCAACGAAGGCAAATACGATGCTGCGTGCCGGATTTTTGTTACGACTGGCTATTCTGACGGGCTGGCTAGAATCGGAGACTTGTATATGAAGCAAAATCGTGCTTTAACTGCGCTAAAATATTATCTTTTGGCGAACAACAAGGGAAAGTGCGAGGCTGTTTATGAAAAATTAGCAAATGTTATTTCTATAACAATGAAATGATTTTAAATGATTTAAAAACGTGAGGATTTAAAAATGAGCGACGAAATGATTAAAGAGGCAGAAATCTCTGAAGAACTTATCATTCCAGAGGATTTCACCGAGAACGAGGGGCAAAAGGTTCCCTCTGAAATCTCAGAACTCTCAAAAAAAGGCTACCAGCTTTTAAAAGACAACAGAATCGACGAGGCAAAGGAAGCCTTCAACAAAATCTTAGAGTTGGACGAAAACAATAACTACGCCTTAGTAGGTCTCGGGGACAGCGAGCGAAAGCAAAATCACTTTAAGGAAGCCGAAATTTTTTATAAGAAATGCCTTGACTATCACCCGACAAACAATTATGCGCTTTTCGGACTCGCAGACTGCTACAAAGCGATGAACCAATATCACAGGGCAATCGCAATCTGGGAGCAGTATCTCATTCATGATGACAGAAACATCACTGTTTTAACACGAGTTGCCGACGCCTACAGAAAAATCCGTGATTTCAAAAAATCAAAGGATTTATATCTTTCTGTTCTCGATATGGAAGAGGACAATTCATACGCTCTTATCGGTCTCGGTCATCTTCATTATGATTTTAAAGAATACCGTGACACGCTCTATTATTGGACAAAAATGCTCGAAAAGAATGAAAATTTCGTTGACATTCGAGTTTTGACATCAATCGGAAACTGCCACCGGAAATTAAAAACCTTTGAAAAGGGCGTCACCTACTTTGAGAGAGCCCTTCAAAAGGAGCCTAACAATTTCTACGCCCTCTTCGGTATGGCAGACTGCTACCGGGGAATGAACCAGCAATTCCGCTCAATCGAATACTGGAACAAAATTCTCGAAATGGATCCAGACAACAAGGTCATTCTTACCCGCGCGGGGGACGCTTACAGGAACACAGGCGACTACAGGACTGCGGCAGAATATTACAACAAGGCAATGGACATTGAATTCGATGTTTACGCCGCCTTGGGCCTGGCTTTAATCTGTAAGGGTGAAGGCCGCTACGAAGAGGCCGCTGAACGCTTGCAGGGCTTAATAAAAGGAGACCCCCGCAATTTCAGATTCTACATCGATTTGTCTGACTGCTATGTAAAAATGAACCAAAAAGCAAAGGCTTTGGAGACTTTAAAAGGCGTCGCTCGCTATGGCGTCCGTTCTCCGGCAATAGCAGATATGATAAACAGGCTCGAACGAGAAGCATAATAGCAATAATTATGGAAAAAATTATTCTTTCTGGTCTTTTACCTGACGAGATTTGCGCTTCTTTGAACTTAAAACAGTCTTTCCGTGGCAAGCAGATTTTTCAGTGGATAGGAAAAGGTGTCGAATCTTTTGATGAGATGACAAATCTTTCTCTTGACGCGCGGAATGAACTAAAAGAAAAGGCTCTCTTACGCTCGACGACAGTTTCAAAGGTTTTAAAAGACAGCGATGGCACCATAAAGCTCCAGATTACTCTTTCTGACGGACTTGCCGTTGAGACCGTTCTTCTCACTGACAGGGAGGAAAGGAAAACTGCATGCGTTTCCTGTCAGGTCGGCTGCGCTATGAACTGCGCCTTCTGCCAGACAGGACACTTAGGATTGGCAAGAAACCTTACGGCTGGCGAAATAGTCGAGCAATTTCTGGCTCTAGAAAAGCACGCAGGACTCTTGGACAACATCGTTTTTATGGGCATGGGTGAGCCGATGATGAACCTTGAGAATGTCCGAAAGGCAATAAAAATTCTTACAAGCAAGGAAGGCCGCTCACTTTCCGGAAGGAGAATAACACTTTCAACATCAGGTGTTATCAAGGGAATTTACGATTTGGCTGATAACGGGCCCGCCATCCGTCTTGCGGTCTCCCTCACAACGGCCGACGAAGAGTTAAGAAAGCGACTCATGCCAATATGCCGAACTAACGCTCTTCCAGAGCTTAGAAAAGCAATCGATTATTTTTCTAAAAAAACGGGAAAACGAGTGACGCTTGAGGCGGCGCTTCTTCACGACACAAACACCAGTATTGAAAGTGCGACGAACATGATAAACTTTGCTCGAGGCTTAGATGTTCACATCAATTTGATTCCGTGGAATCCTGTTGAAGGTCTGGAATTCAGCGAGCCAAGCACAAAGGAATGTAAAAATTTTGTTTATCACCTTGAAAAAGCGGGGCTTAATGTCACGCTGAGAACACGCCGCGGGCGTGAAATTGGCGGGGCCTGCGGGCAGCTGGGCAAAACTCTTGCTGAAACTCAGGGTGGCGGAAAAAGGATTTCAAGCTAATGAAAAAGTCACTGCTCTATATAGTCAATATCTCTATGATTCTGGGAATTTTCGTATTTATTTTTATCTATACGAAAACTGACGAGCAAAAATTCATCAACGCCCAAAAGGAAATTTTTTTAAACCTTACGGAGCGAATGTCCCAAATTACGGGAAACTATATCGAAGGTGAGCAGCTAATCTGTAACTCCTGGGCAAACTACATCAACAAAACGAATATGTCGATAAACGATGCCCTTAATTTCGTACGGAGAGCCCAGGTTTATCCTGAAAGCTGCACTCATATCATTTTTACGGACGACGCCTCCTTTGAAGGGCTGTCTACAATTCCCAAAAACACTGATTCTACAGACTTTTCAGTCTCATACAGGGACATAAAGCTTTTTCCAAGCATCGAAACCATCGACAACGACAACAAGCTGAACATCACGAGAACATACACGAACCCGATGAACGGGCTTCCATCGCTGGGCTTTTACAACAAAATCAGTGTCAGGATGGACGACAATTCCCTGAGGCAGGCACTGCTTCTCAGAATAATTCCAATCAGCCTGATTGAAAAAAAATGGGTTTTTCCCACAGAGCGCTACGAGGGACTCCAGTTTTCAGTTATTGATTTTGAAGGTAACTATATCATTCGCGAAAAAAACTTCAAGAATACTAATTTTTTTGAATTTTACAAATCTTATAATTATACGGACATTGAGCATCTTGAAAAATTTAAGGCAGAAATCAAGGACACGGAATGCAGCACCGAAACGATGCTCAACTCAAAAAGTGAGCGTTGCCTGATTGCGCACAGCCCGATAACAGATGACACGGACTGGATTATAGTCTCAAGCGTTCCAATCAAAAGCATTTCAGCTTATGAAATAAACTGGCCGCTGATTCTCGCAATATCCCTGGGACTTCTTGCGGTTTTCGTCTTCAATCTTGCGATGCTTTTAAAATTCAACCAAAAGCTTTCTATAGCGACACAAGAAGCAAAGGCCGCAAACAAGGCGAAAACAGACTTTTTATCCGCAATGTCACACGATATCAGGACTCCGATGAACGCAATAATCGGCCTTACGACAATCACAGAGCGGAATATAACTGAACCGGAGCTTGTAAGCGACAATCTCAAAAAAATCACGCTGGCGAGCAATCATCTTCTGACCCTCATTAACGATATTCTTGACATTTCAAAAGTCGAAAGCGGAAAGTTCAGCCTAAGCCCTCTTTCATTCTCAATCGTAGATTCAGCTGAAAATCTCGTAAATATCTCGCAGCCGATAGTAAGGCAAAAAAATCTTGACTTCAGGTTCAGGGTAAAAGATATGGACTATGAATATCTCTTTGCGGATCAGCTCCGGCTGAATCAGATTTTCATCAACATTCTTTCAAATGCCCTAAAATATACGCCGGAAAACAAAAGCGTCTCAGTGGATATGTTTCAGGAAAAAAGCGAAAAAGAAGGCTTTACCCGCCTTAATTATGTCGTCTCTGACACGGGAATCGGCATGTCCAGCGAATTTATGCAGAATATGTACCAGCCCTTCTCACGACAGACGGACAGCCGCGTAAATAAAATTCAGGGAACAGGCTTGGGGCTTGCCATCACAAAAAAAATGGTCGATTTGATGGACGGAAAAATCGAATGTAAAAGTGAGGAAGGAGTCGGAACAACTTTTAAAATCTCGATTGACCTAAAAATCTCAGAGACCCGGACCGACGACTTAAAGCTCCCTCCTCTCGACATTCTGATTATTGATGATGACGAGGTGCTTCTTGAAACGGCAAAATCAACTCTTACTGAGCTTGGAACAAAGGCTGAAACGGCGGACACAGTAAAAAAGGCTATTTCTCGCCTTACAGAAAAAAAAGAAAGCGGCAAAAAATACAGCGTTATCATCTTGGACTGGAAAATGCCGGAGATGAGCGGAATTGAGCTGACCGAAAAAATCAGGGAAATAGTCGGAAATGAAATTCCGATTCTTTTGGTTTCATCGTATGACTGGTCGCAAATCGAAGAGGTCGCAAAAAAAAGCGGAATCAACGGATTTATATCTAAGCCGCTTTTTAAATCATCTCTCCACAAAAAAATCAGCGAAGTGCTTCATCTCGAAAATGAAAACAAACAACAGGAAGAAAATAACTCAGATTTAAAAGGGCTTAACATTCTCGTGGCAGAGGATATGGATGTAAACTGGGAAATCATCTCTACCCTCCTGGGAATGTACGAAATCACGAGCGAAAGGGCAATAAACGGCAAAGAAGCAATCGAAAAAATAAAGGACGAGAGCAAAAAATTCGACTTAATCTTTATGGACATTCAAATGCCTGTAATGAACGGGCTTGAAGCCACAAAAGGAATCCGCTCGCTTTCAAGCGATTACGCAAAAAAAATTCCGATAATCGCAATGACTGCGGACGCCTTCTCTGAAAATGTTACAGCCTGTCTTGAAGTCGGAATGAACAGCCACATCGCAAAGCCGATAGACATAAAACTTGTCCTAAAAGAAATCAGAAATAACTGCAAAAAAAACTAAAAAGGAACTAAAACATGAAAAAATTCTTGCTGCTCATTATTTCACTGACGCTTTTGTTTGTTTCCTGCGACAAAAAAAAATCCTCATCCTCAAAAAAAGGCTTTACTCCTCGCCTGGACCCGAAAACCTCTGCTTCAATAGTAATCGCCGGCAACTACAAAAATTTTGAATCCTTAGAGGAAGAAATAATCAGATTCTCTAAATTTTATCCGGATATTGATGTCTCATACATTTCACTAGACAATTACAACAAAAGCATTTTGCCAGCCCTAAAGGGAGAGGCCGCCCCGGATATTTTCTGCGCCTTCACATGGATGATTGACAAAAAAAACTACGACGAGCTTTTTAATCTCTCAGAAAATCTTTCTGATGAAAATCTCGACATTGATTTATCAGGCATTCAGCAGGAGCTTATTACAAGGCAGAATGATGGTCAGGTTCTTATGCTTCCGATTTTCGCAAATACACACGGAATGTTGGTGAATGAGGATTTGTTCAAAAAATACGGTATAAAAGTGCCAAAAACTTACGAGGATTTCAAAAAAGCCTGCAAAAAATTCAAGGAGAACGGAATTTCTTCCCCTGTAATGGGTTATTTTGACCCAAACGGACTTTTTGTATCCCTGGCTCTCCCCTATTTTTGCAACAGCATAACAAAAAAAACTGGAGCGGTCGCATCCCTTAACTCCCTGATAAACGAGGCCGGGGAATACCTTCGGCCATTGCTTGATTTTACCGAAGACTTTTTGGAGATTGGTGCGATTGACGAAAATAAATGCCTTGAAGAAATCACAGATTCTTACAGCTCGATTATTCTGAGATTTTTTAAGGGGGATGTTCCGATGATGTTCGTAAACGGAGATGTCGTATCAGGAACTCAAAAAAGGGAAAGCCTTTCTAAAGAATTTACAGAAAATCCCTTCAGATATAAATTTTCTCCCATACCGACAAACGCTCACGGTGGAATTTTTCTTTCCTTCCCTTCACTCGGATTTTGCGTGAACAAAAACAGCTCAAACCTTGAAGTTACGAATGAATTTATCAGATTTCTCTCAAGAAAAGAGCAGCTCAACAACATGGCAAAGCTCAAAAGGATTGTATCAGTCTCAACAGATTTGTCACTTGATGAAATGTTCAGTGATTTTTCAAAGGTTGACTCAATTTATCTCGATCAGCTCGGCCTTATGGACAACGCAATCAAAGAAATGCGCGCAGCAGTCTATCTTTTAGCTACCGGAAAGCTTTCAAAAGAAGAAGCCATTAAAAACTACGGAAAGCTGGACGAACTTTTAAAGTAAAAACAGGCTTAGAAATCCTCAGGAACTTCTCAACCTCAGCTTTATTTGCTATAATTTTTTTTATGAAAAATTTTGAGAAATATGGAGTTGAGATTCCTGAAATCCTGCTTCCAAAAAAAATTGATTTAAAATCTTGGTCGGTCATTGCCTGTGACCAGTACACTCAGAGCAAAGAATATTGGCAGAATGTAAAAGCCCAGGCACAAGACAATCCTTCTACCCTTAACCTGATTTTTCCAGAAGTCTATTTAAACGATAATGACGGTGAAGAAAGAATCAAAAAAATCCACGAGAGCATGAAAAAATATCTCGATTCAGGCCTTTTTTCAAGCCAGGAAGAATGTGTTTACATCGAGCGAAAAACTGAATACGGAAGAATCAGAAAAGGCCTTGTCCTGGCAGTTGACCTTGAAAAATACGAATGGAAGGCAGACAGCAAGGCTCTTATCCGGGCAACGGAAGCTACCGTTCCTGAGAGGATTCCCCCAAGAATGAAAATCCGAAAGGGAGCGAGCCTTGAGCTTCCCCACATCATGCTTCTCGCAAACGATGAAAAAGATTTGCTTGTCGGAGGAGCGGGCGCGCTTGCAAAAAAACAAGAGCCTCTTTATAACGGTCCTTTAATGCTTAATTCAGGCCACATCACGGGCTGGAGCGTAAGCGGAAGCGAGGCAGAAAGCAGGCTTGAAAACGCGCTTTCAACTCTTTTCAAAAACGGAACTGACAAAAACGGCGACACATTCCTTTTTGCTGTCGGCGACGGAAATCACTCCCTTGCGACGGCAAAAGCAGTCTGGGACGAGCACAAAAAATCCCTTTCAGAAAGCGAAAAAGCACTCTCCCCTGTCCGCTACGCTCTGGTCGAAATCGTAAACATCTATGATGAAGGCTTAACCTTTGAGCCGATTCACAGGACAATTTTCAATCAGGACGCAGGAAAGCTTATTTTGTTCATCGAAGAAAAGCTGGGAGGAAGCCTGAAGAACTTTGAAAGCGAAAAAGAACTTGAAGCTTTTGTTTCTGATAAAAAGGCAAAGGGAGCGCGATACGGCTTCATTGCGAAAACCGGAGGCGAAGAAAAGCTTTGCGTGCTCGAAACTTCAATCACGGACTTGGCAATCGCCGCATTGCAGCCTGTTCTTGATGAATACCTGTCGGCAAATTCAAAGAATCCGAAAACAGACATCGACTACATTCACGGAACAGAGGATGTGGTTTCTCTTGGAAAAAAAGAAGGCAATGTTTCGATATTGCTTCCACCTATCGCAAAGGACTCCTTCTTCCAGACCATAAACGGACGAGGGCCGCTTCCAAGAAAATCATTCAGTATGGGTGAAGCAAGCGAAAAGCGCTTCTATGTAGAAGCCCGCCGTTTGTTCTAAAGCAGATTATCCTAAAAAGGACTACTCCAGCCGTCAGGCTGGAGTTTTTTTATTTTAAATAAAATCTCATACTGACTGTAAAGACGCATACATTAAAAATCAAAAAAGTAAAAATTAAGAGTTTATAAATATAATTTTCTGTTATAATTACACTTTTACCCCTTTTTCAATATGAAAAAAGTACATTTTTAAGTTTATTCGCAATTTTTTACTTGATTTAAAAGAGAAAAATTCTTAAAATCAAAAACATACTAGGTTAAAACAAGAAAAAAAAGACACAAAGGAGAAAAAAAAATGTCTAAGAAACCAAAAAAAATTGAAGATTCAGAGGAATACTTCAAAAGACTTGATCAGTACTGGCGCGCCACAAACTATCTTGCTGCGGCCCAGCTTTACATGAAAGAAAATCCGCTTTTAAGAAAGCCTCTCAAACGGGAGCAAGTCAAGACAAAAATCGTCGGCCACTGGGGAACTGTTCCAGGGCAGAACTTTGTTTACGCTCACTTAAATCGTGCAATCACAAAATACAACCTCGATATGATTCTTATTTCAGGCCCTGGCCACGGAGGCAACTTCTTCGTAGCAAACTCCTATCTCGAAGGACACTACTCAGAAATCTATCCGAATGTAAGCCTGGATGAAGAAGGAATGAGCCGGCTTTGCAAGCAGTTCTCTTTTCCTGGCGGCATTTCAAGCCATGTCGCACCGGAAACACCAGGCTCAATCAACGAAGGCGGTGAATTGGGATATTCAATTGCGCACGCATTCGGCTCTGTTTTTGATAATCCAGATTTAATCACGACCTGTATCGTAGGCGACGGTGAGGCAGAAACAGGTCCTCTCGCCACCGCATGGCACTCAAATAAATTCTTGAATCCTGTTACAGACGGCGCGGTTCTTCCAATTCTTCACTTAAACGGTTACAAAATCTCAAATCCTACTGTTTTTGCGCGAATCTCAAAGAGCGAAGTGCGAAGCTTCTTCCATGGCTGCGGCTGGGAGCCGATTTTCGTAGAGGCAACACCAAGCTCAAATCACATGGATGTTCATCACGAAATGGCAGCAGCCATTGACCGATGTATCGAAAAAATCAAGAAAATCCAAAAGGATGCGAGGGTCAACGGAAAAACAGAGCGCCCTTTCTGGCCGATGATTGTCCTGCGCACGCCAAAGGGCTGGACGGGTCCAAAATTCAACGACGACGGGCTTCCAATCGAAAACTCATTCCGAGCACATCAGGTGCCGATTGACCTTACAAAGCCGGATCCAAACGAAGAGAAGCACTTGAAAGAGCTTGAAGCATGGCTTAAATCTTACAATCCAGACGAGCTTTTTGATGAAAATTACCGATTAAAGCCAGAAATTGCCGCAATTGCCCCAAAGGGCGAGCACAGAATTTCGGCAAACCCGCACGCAAACGGCGGAAAGCTTTTAAAAGACCTTCGCACTCCAGATTTCAAAAAATATGCCCTTGACTTTAAGGTTCCAGGCAGCATAAAGGCACAGGATATGAAAGAGCTGGGAAATTATGTCCGTGACCTTTTCCGTCTCAACGAAGACAACAAAAACTTCCGTATTTTCGGGCCTGATGAATCAATGTCAAACCGGCTTTATGCCGCATTTGAAGCAACAAACCGAGATTTCAACGGCGAAATTCTTGACACAGACGACAAGCTCGCCCACAACGGACGAATTATGGACTCATATTTGAGCGAACACATGTGTGAAGGCTGGCTCGAAGGCTACCTATTGACCGGACGACACGGATTCTTCGCAAGCTACGAGGCCTTTATCAGAATCATCGACTCAATGGCCAGCCAGCACGCAAAATGGCTTAAGGTCTGTTCCCAGCTCAAATGGAGAAGCCCAATTGCTTCCCTTAACTTAATTCTCACATCAAATGTGTGGCAGCAGGACCACAACGGCTTTACACACCAGGATCCGGGCTTCCTTGACCACATCTCAAACAAAAAGGCAGATGTCGTCCGCATGTACTTGCCGCCTGACACAAACTGCCTTCTTTCGACATTTGACCACTGTATCAAGAGCAAGAATTATGTGAATGTAATTGTCGCCTCAAAGCACCCGAGTTATCAGTGGCTCACTATGGATCAGGCCGTAAAGCACTGTACTCAGGGAATCGGTATTTGGGACTGGGCTTCAAATGACCAGGGACAAGAGCCGGATGTAGTTATGGCTTGCTGCGGTGACACACCTACCCTCGAAGCCTTGGCAGCGACTACAATTTTGCGTGACAACATTCCTGAGCTCAAAATCCGATTCGTAAATGTCGTGGATCTTATGAAACTCCAGAGTGACCATCAGCACCCCCACGGACTTAGCGAAACGGAATATAACGCAATCTTCACGAAGGATAAGCCGATTATTTTCGCTTTCCACGGTTATCCGAAGCTTGTTCACGAGCTCACTTATCAGCGGGAAAACCGAAATCTTCATGTTTACGGTTATCATGAGGAAGGAACCATTACGACTCCATTCGATATGCGCGTTCAGAACAAAATAGACCGCTTCGATTTGGTAAAAGCCGCATTGCAGTACCTTCCGCAGCTCGGAAACAAATCGAGCCACTTGGTTCAGCAAATGAACGATACTTTAGTCGCTCATAAGCAGCACATTTCCGAGTTTGGAGAGGATTTGCCAGAAGTCGTAAACTGGAAGTGGCACACGAGTGCTAATTCACAGAATTAAAAAGAGCCTGAAGCGCCCTGAATCCACCCTCAAATGAATGAACGAAAAATTCTGAAATTTGAGGGAAGAGAGACCAGATGATAAAGAACGAGACAAGAATCATAATCGGAAAGCCTTCGCTCATCAAATTCATCTGGGGGGCGGCCTTTGAAAGGATTCCCATCGTAACGGAAATCAGAAGAAGAGTTCCCATAATCGGAAGCGAAATCACAAACGCGTCAAGAAAAAGCTTAGTAAGTCCGCTCAAAAGGAAGTGAATCATATCCTCACGGGCAAGAACAAGGTTCAAGGCGTTTAAAGAATCAAAGCTTGAGACTAAGGCCCTGGAAAAAAGATAGACAGCCCAGTCACTCTGCAAGAAAATCAGCATTGCGACAAGATTAAAAAACTGGCCCATAAGAGGATTTTCGACCTGACTTAAAGCGTCATAAACCTCGCTTGCAGAAAATCCCATCTGAAAAGCGAAAAACTGCCCCGCAGAGCTGAAGGCCGCGAAAATCATAGTAACATAAAAGCCCGTTAAAATTCCAATCAGACCTTCCCCGACTAAAAGAGCCACATAAGAAAGAGAAAGAGAGCCGTCAGAAGCGATAAAAGGCTCATAAATTGAAAAATTTACGCGGGAGAACAGAAGATAAGCCATATAGCCCGTAAGAGCGACTTTCGCAATCCGTGAGACATTCCGAATCGAAAAAAGCGGCAATGTCATCACGAGGGCAAAGCACCTCACAGCCACGAGAAGAAAAACCGGAGCATTTAATAATATTCTGTCTAGCATATTTTAAGAACAGACTACAAATTCTGTATCTGACTGAACAAGTTAGCGGCGTAGCTTCCCATCATATTGAACATCCAGCCACCGATTAAGGCTAAAACCGCGAGAATAACCAGCATCTTCGGCAAGAATGTAAGAGTCTGCTCTTGAATCGAAGTCGTCGCCTGAAAAATAGCCACAATCAAACCGATTATAAGAGCCGCACCAAGAACAGGGGCACACAAAATAAAAACCTGAAAAACAGCCCCTCGCATAAGACCGACAATCATTCCAACTGACATTATTTAAGAACCCCCAAAAATAACTGCTGCGTTAAAAGCCCCCAGCCGTCTACCATTACGAAGAGCATCAGCTTAAAGGGCATGGAAATCTGAACCGGAGGAAGCATCATCATACCCATACTCATGAGGATGCTGGCCACCACCATATCTATTACGATAAAGGGAATATACAAGAAGATACCAATTTTAAATGCCACGGTAAGCTCGTGAAGAATATATGCCGGAACGATAACATAAGTCGGGATATCCTCCGGTCCTTCAGGCGAAGGTAAATTCGCCATGCTCAAAAAAGCCGAAATATAGCGGGACTGCAAAGAGCCGTCACTCGCCCTCTCAACTGTCTGATTAAGCATAAAATCTCTGAGCGGGGATTCTGCCTGCCTGTAGGCTTCTTCAATTCCAATCTGACCGTCAGAAAGAGGCTTAAAAGCATTGTTGTAGACATTCTGCAAAGTCGGGAACATTACAAAAATCGTCATAAAAAGGGCTATTCCGTTCAAAACTGATGTGGGAGGGACCTGCTGAAGGGAAAGTGCCCGCTTAATGAAGTCCAGGACAATCGAAAAGCGAAGGAAACAAGTCGTAAGAATTAAAATGCTCGGAGCAATCGTAAGAACCGTAAGCAGAAGAAGAAGCTGAACCGAAAAAGCAACCTCCTGCCCGCTTTCTGGACGGGTAATATTCACATCGATATTGGGAAAATCAAGTCCACGGACATCGCCGCTCATTTCAGTACGCCCATTCGTTGAGCCACCCGGAAAGTTCCGGTTCTGCCTTGACTGGGATGTGACAGGAAAAAGGCAGAAAATCGAGAGAAAGGAAGCAAGGACGAGGCGAGGAAGCCATTTGTGAAAAGCGATTGAAATCATTTTTTTCATTTTACTCGCCCCCATTTTCATTTTCGTTAAGACGCTCACGCTGGCGACGAAGAAGCTCTGAAGCATTAAAAGAAGAAGAGCCGTAAATATTCTGATTTTTCATATTCGGATTAGAATTCGGCATAAAAATTGAAAGAATATCGTTAAAAGACCGAGGCCGCTTCGTGTTGTCATTTTTGTCCGCATAAAGATTCATCGAATCAACAAGCTCCTTGTCAGTAATTTCACCCACAAGATTTACCGCATTGTCACTCACTCCAAGGATATAGGCATGGTCAAGAATCGTAACGACATCGACAGAACGGTTAGAAGAAAGGGAGAGATGGGAGACATGGCGCAAAAAGGGGTCATCTGAATTTGAAAGTTTTGTCGTCCGTTTTAAAATCCTAAGCGCAAGATAGGCCAGAGCGACAACGACGAAGAGCGCAAAAACCATTTTAAAGAAAAGCCCCAGGGTTGAAGGCTGCCTCTGATCCTCGCCATAGCTATTAGAAGACCAGTTCCAGTTTTGAGTTTCAGACGGAAGAGAAGCCTGATTCTGACCCGCCCCCTGATTTTGAGAAGCCAGGGTTTGAGAGTCAAGATTTTGATTTTGCTGATTAAAAGCAGAGTCTGCTTGAGCAAAAGCTGACAGATTAAAACTTAAAAACAGAACGCAAAGAACAAAGGCCTTGCGAAACACGCATTTTTGAGACTTTTTTAACATTTTCCCCACCCACTTTTACCGCATTGAGTGCGATAAAATCAGGTTTTATTATAACAAAAAAAAAAGCATCTGTCGAATAGTTTTTGACAGATGCCTGTGGATTTTTGGTATTTTTTTAGTCCCTCAAAGCTTTAGCGTAAGTCGCTCACCCGCTCCATTGGAGAAAGGATTTCAGTTACACGAACACCGAAGTTTTCGTCGATAACTACAACCTCGCCCTTAGCGATTGGCTTATGATTTACGAGAATGTCAACAGGCTCACCGGCGAGCTTGTCAAGCTCAATGATTGTACCTTCGCCCATTCCCAAAATATCTTTGATTTGTTTTTTGGTTCGTCCAAGCTCTACGGTCATTTCCATGTTTACATCCATGATAAGACCGATATTTCCTTGTTCCTGAGTTGTTGGTCCGCCTGCAAGATTCGGATACTGAACCGACTGAACATTCGGCATACCCATTGGCATTCCGCCCATTCCCATCATCGGCTGCATACCACCTCCCATTTGCATACCAGGCATTCCCATACCGCCCATTGGCATTGTGCCTCCCATCATTGGCTGCTGGAAAGACCCCATCTGCATTCCGCCCATTGGCTGCTGTCCGCCGGCAAGGTTTGCCATTGAAGCCATGTCAGCGGCATTAAGAGTTCCGCCAGCTGCCTCCGGAGTTCCACCGCCCAAAGCTTTTGCAATTCCTTCCGCTACATCGCTCGAAACTGCTTCCCAAAGTGTATAATTCTGTCCTTCAAGTGTCAACGGATAAGAGAACAATGCGAAGGTTCCCTGAGGAATGCGAACCATCGGCTTCGGCACATGAGTAGCCTCAGGCGGGTTGGAAGCAAGGCCTGCGATGGCACTCAAATCTGTAATTTCTGAGCCGGTATGAGTTGAAACGAATTCACCGATTACAGAAAGAGCCATATCATCCAGCTCTGCATTCTCTTCTTTGTTGACAAGGCTCGTGATTTTCTGAGCGAATTCAGGAGCCATCAAAACAAGATGGTCACCCTTCAAGCCCGCATTAAAGTCAGCAGTAACAGCAACCACCATTTCCGGAAGTTTTGCCAAAAGCTGGTCTCTGTCCATTGACTCAACGCTTGGAGAACCAACTTCAAAAGAACCGTCTGTCATTCCGTTTAAATTTGAGGCAACCTTGTCTTTCAAGCCGTCAGCAAATTTTTTCAAAGTGGCAGTGTCGATATTTACATTGGAAGATGGACCTGATGAAAGACCTCCAACATCAACACCGCTTAGCAAAGCGTCAATTTCGCTCTGTGATATTGTTCCATCACTCATAAGATTCATCTCCTTCTACTGATAATTCTTCGAATTCATCAGATTCGCTCTGATCTATTTTTCCAATAACCTGAACAGCCATCTTTTTGCCAACGACACCTGGCTGACAGTAAAATTTCTTTTCGTTTCCAACACTCAGTGTAAGAGGATCCCCTACCCTGACCGTCGTAAGTCGCACTACATCGCCAGCACGAAGTGCCAAGACCTCGCGAATCGGAAGGTTTATAGTGCCTATTTCTGCGACTACATCCATATTGACATCAGAAAGTTTTTCTTTGAGTGTGCCAAGATACTGAGTCGTAGAGCTTCTTCTGACAGAACTGAACCAGAACTGAGAAGAAAGTTTTGAGACAATCGGCTCAATCGTAAGGTAAGGAATACAGAAGTTCATCATCCCTTCTTCTTCACCGATTTTAGTCTCCAATGTTACAAGAACGACCATTTCTGAAGGCGGGACGATTGAAGCGAACTGAGGATTTGTCTCAATCTGACCAAGGCGAGGACGCAAGTCTATAACCTGAGTCCAAGCCTCACGCATATTCGCTAAGATTCGGACGATGATGCCTTCCATTACGGACTGCTCAATGTCGGTTAAGTCTCGGCTAACCTTCGCCCCCTGGCCTGTACCACCAAACAAGCGGTCAATAACACTGAAGGTAATAGCAGGGTCAATTTCAAGGACAGCGTTTCCTTTTAAAGGATCCATATTGATTACGGCAAGAGTTGTAGGCGTTGGAATAGAACGGACAAACTCTTCGTAAGTGAGCTGGTCTACCGAAGCGACATGGACATGGACCATAGAACGCAACTGAGCCGAGAGACTTGTAGTTGTAAGACGCGCGAAAGTCTCGTGCATAATCTGCACCGTACGGATTTGTTCCTTTGAGAACTTGTCCGGACGCTTGAAGTCGTAAATCTTAATTTTTCGCGTATCACTGACCGGTTTAAAATCATCTGCCCCTGAATCTCCAGAAGAGATGGCTTGAAGCAACTGGTCAATTTCATCCTGTGACAGAACCTCGTTCATGTCTTCCCACCTTTTTTATTTTTAACAAAACGCCTTAGTTCGACTGAATGACATCCAGCTGCATAAAGCGAACATCTTTAATCTTTGAAGAACTCAAAATCGTATCGTTGATAGCATTTCGGATTTCGATTTTAAGGTTTTCTTCGTTCTGAGGGCGCAATTCCTCTGCTGTCTTCTGTGTAAAGTATCGGCGTAAAAAGTCTTTAAGTTCAACCGTTCTCTGAGTAATTTCAGTAGAAGTTGCCTTATCTTCTTTTTTGTAACCAAGAACAACATCAACACGCACAGAAGCCGGATTTGCTTCCATTGTGCGAGTCTGAAGAAGACCGAGAGATGTATACCAGTCAAGGATTTCCTTAGAGCCGGTGAATTCCTCGGTCATAGGAACGACAGCGCCAGTTCCCGTATTATTTCCGCCAACAACCTTCATCGTGATAACGACAACGGTAACAATCAAAATGATTGCCGCTAAGCCAATTGCGACCCATTTTAAAAGTCCCGGAATAAGGAGACCTTTTCCGCCTTTTGCAGGAGCAGCATCACCTGCATCCCCAGCGTCATCTAATCCCATTCCTTCATCTTCGTCTGCCATATTTATCTCCTTATTTTAGAAATGTCCTTCGTCTAGAATTATGATGTCAACACGGCGGTTGTACGCCTGACCTTCTTTTGTTTCGTTAGAAAACATAGGCCTTGTGTCGGCATAGCCTGCAAGAGAGAACTGACTTTCATCGACACCGAAATCCGACAAATAGTGAAGAACATTTGCCGCACGGGTAGTAGACAACTCCCAGTTTGACGGATAATATTCTGCACTGTTGGGAGCATTCACTACTGGCGTAGAATCTGTATGTCCCTCTATTCTAAATCTTCGGTTTTTTAGCTCGGAATCTTGAAAGAATTTCGACAATTTTAAGAGAATATCCCGAGTTTCGTCGATATTTAACTGCGCGCTGCCCTCTTCAAAAAAAGCATCAGAGGCAAGAGAGATAACGACTCCCCGCTCGTCACTTGAAAGAGTGATTTTTGCAGATTTTACTTCAGGAGCGAACAAGCTGACAGCCTTCTTTTTTGCTACGGAAAGAGAAGTTCCCTTTTCTGCCGAAGGAAGAGACGAAACATTGTTACCTAAATCGGCGAGTTTTCCCTGGGAAAGGGACTGGCCGCCGTTCGTGACAGGAGCTTCGATAGATTCGGTCGTAATCTGAAGGGACTCTTGAATTTGAGCCAATGCCGCCGTATCAACCTCGTTAGGGTCATACAACATAACGAAGAAGCAGAGCATAAGAGTAATCATGTCACCATAAGTACCTTGCCAGGCGGTTGACGGTTTTTCGGGTTCCTTCTTTTCTTTTTTTGCCATTACGCTACCCTTTAAAAATTAGTCTTTGAGGACTTCAGGCTCAATAATCTTACGAGTTTTTGGATCTACATAAGTAAGAAGCTTTAATGCAAGAATTCGAGGGTTGTCACCAGCCTGAATTGAAAGAACACCTTCGATAATCATTTCCATAGTTGACATTTCCGCCGCATTCTGAGCAGAAAGCTTATTTGCAAAAGGAGCTACGAGCCAGTTAGCAAGCATAGAACCGTACAGAGTCGTAATCAAAGCGACAGCCATGTTAGGACCGAGGGAGCTTTTATCTTCCAAGTTGTTCAACATACCAATAAGACCGATAACCGTACCCAACATACCGAAACCAGGACCGTAACCTGCCCAGGCGTTGATAACTCCAATCCAGCTCATGTGCCGGCCTTCCGCCGCGCTCATTTCGTTTTCCATAATTGCCCTGATGATATTACCGTCAGTACCGTCGACTACCATTCGGAGACCTTCCTTCATAAAAGGGCTGTCCAAATCATCAAGACCTTCTTCAAGAGCCAAGATACCTTCACGGCGAGCTTTCTCTGAAAGAGCGACCATATTCTGAATCAGCGTCTGCTCATTGTAGGTGTGAACCTTAAATGCCCGCCCCATAATCTTGAACAAACCCAGGGCCTGTTTGAGCGGTGCTACGATGAACAAAGCGGCATAAGAACCACCGACCGTTACGAACACAGACGGAATATCAATGATACCACCGATTGAACCACCTGAAGTAACGACACCGAGACCGATGGCAACCGTACCACCGATAATACCAATTATTGTAGCTATATCCATTTTCTGCTCCTACAATTCTTTTTTATATTTCAAGGGCGTTAATGCCGATTTTTTTTCGATATGTGACGATGCGGTCAATGACTTCCTGAGGCTTATCCTTAACCACTATTTTTTTTCCGGAGAAAAAAGTGATAGTAAGGTCAGGATTCTGCTCCATGCTTTCTATCATGTGCGGATTTATCCAGTAAATCGTGCCGTCTAATTTTGTAACAGGTATCATATCCCCCACCCTGACAAGATAAAGACTTTAAATATTTTATCATTTTATAGCAAAGTCTAAAATATTTAAAGAGAATTTTTTACAGATAACAAGTAACAAGTAATAGGTTATAAGTGTAAAGGGAAAAATTATCACCTGTCTCTCTCAGTTATCACTTATTCTCTTTGATTATCGGAAAATTATAATTTTTTATTAGATTTTAAGTTTTGCCTTGCGAAATTCTTGGACTTTAGATAAATTATTTATGTAATTTATGTAGAGGTTTCAAATGAGCACAAAGATTTTACTAATTGAAGATGTTCCTGAGATGTCAGAGTTAGTTTCAATGTACCTTTCAAAGGAAGGAATGCAGGTTTTAAAGGCCTTGAACGCCGAAGATGCGCTTGAAATTTTAAAGACCGAGACTCCAGACCTTGTAATTCTTGATTTAAACCTGCCGGGAATGAGCGGCTTCGAATTCCTTAAGATTTTTCGTGAAAAATTCAATAATGCAATTCCAGTAATAATCTCTTCTGCACGGGACGGAGACGAGGACATTATCGAAGGCCTGGGGCTTGGGGCAGACGAATTCGTCACCAAGCCATTCTCACCAAGAGTCCTAGTAGCAAAAGTAAAGGCCAATTTGCGCCGCGGTTCAGAGATTTCCGCTGCGGCCGAAGAATTTTACGCTTTCGGCGACTACAAGCTTCTGCTCAATTCCTGCGTCCTAAAAAAAGGAAGCGAAAAAATTCCCCTCTCAAACAAGGAATACAAAGTTCTGGAATACCTCACGAAACACGAAGGGGAGCAGCTTTCGCCAGAAAAAATTTACAGGGATGTCTGGGGAAGCGATTTTGGCGATGTAACGGCCGTTGCCGTTTACATTCAGCGTCTTCGTAAAAAAATCGAGGCAAATCCGGCAGATCCGCACTTCATAAAAACTGTTTTTGGAATGGGGTATATTTTTGAAAATTAAGACCCAGCTCCGCATTTTTCTTATCGGAGTCATTTTAGTTCCGATTCTCGCCGCGGCGGCACTCGTTTCATTTCATTATCTTTCTCGCCCTGAACGGATGCTGCTTGACGGTTACAAGCAAGTTCGCTCAATGTCGGCTCTCCCGCTTTCAAAAAGGGACATAACGGTCTTCAAGCAAATTTTACATACCCTTCCGCCGAACGTGCAATTCATAATTCTAGAAAATATGGAAACAGTCCTGCTTTCAACGATTCCCGGATTCTGTGACAAGGACTGCCTCGACAAGCACGATTTTTTTAAATTTATGGAAGAGACGAGCGATAACTATTTTTACCAGCTTGTTTCCCCTCCTCTCGAAGACACGGAGCGGGACATTATTTTCATTAGCCGCACAAGCCGCGAAAACAAGCACAAAAAAGACGGCTGGGCGACGATGATTCGCGCTCTATTTATTTTTCTGGTGGGCTTTGAGCTTTTCTGCATTTGTTTTATCATCACAATTTCACAGACAATTTCCCGTTCAATCACAGTTTTAAGCAAAAAAACAGAAAAAATCGCTGAGGGTGAGCTGGACACAAAACTTGATTACAGCAAAGACAAAAAAGAAACAAGGAATCAGAATGAAATCACTTCTCTTACCGAGAATCTTGATAAAATGCGGCGTACACTGAAGGACAACGAGGAGCGGCGCTCAAAATTCATTATGGGAATCAGCCACGATTTAAGGACTCCTGTCGCAGTAATCAAGGGCTACACGGAGGCAATGAGCGACGGTTTTTACGATGATGAAGAGGAGATGAAAAAGACCCTGAAAATCATCAGCTCAAAAATCGAACAGCTGGAAACGATGATTAACACGCTCATAAATTTCGTAAAGCTGAACCAGACGAAATGGGAGCAGCAGCTTCAAAAGCAAAACATAACGCCAGTTTTCAAGGAATTTGCACAAAGCTCTGTCACAACTGGCGGAATCTTTAAGCGCAATGTAAAGGCAAGCATAAATCTCGAGGAAAATATCGAAGTTCCTTTCGACAAAATGCTCTTCCAAAGGACTCTCGAAAATCTTTTTTCAAATGCCCTCCGCTATACGAACGAAAACGACTCGATTTTTATTGAGGCTTACAGGGAAAAAGACATCAGTGACGAAAACGGCGAAAAAATCATCTTCAAAATCCGGGACACAGGAATCGGAATCGCAAAAGAAGATCAGGAAAAGATTTTTGACATGTTCTACAGGGCTAGTTCTTCAAGGCGGGAGGAAGGAATGGGAATCGGGCTTGCTACTGTCATGACAATCGTAAAGGCCCACGGCTGGTCCATAAGCGTAAACTCGGAGCCGGGAAGCGGAGCTGAATTCGTAATTGAAATACCACTGGCGAGCGCATAATTCTATACAAGGAATTCCTCCAGGAACCTATTTAAAAGCAGGATTCCCCGCCTGTTCAGCGAAAAGATTCTGTCGCCTTCAACGAGCTTTTCATTTGCCAGGCGATTTTTTTTCCACTGTGAAAAGATTCCGTCTACACTGTCGGCACCAAGCCTCTGTGCCAGGGATGAGCCGAATCTTTTTTTGTATTCAAGAGAGGAAACTCCTTCAAGACGGCGAAAGCCCAGCATAAGGAATTCAAATTCAAGAGTTTTTTCGTCCAAATCTTCAGTTTGACGGGAAAATTCCTTCGTATAGCAAGGGATTGAAAGAGTGTTTGTCCATCTCCTGCCGATTTTTTTCTTAAAATCATAAATAGTTCCGCTTGCCCCCGCTCCCACTCCTATATAATTTTCCTGCTTCCAGTAAACTGTGTTGTGACGGCTTTCAAAGCCCTTTTTTGCAAAATTAGAAACCTCATACTGATAAAAGCCCATCTTTTCCAGGATAGAGCGGCCTTTCATCCACATTTTGTCAGCCTTTTCTTCTGAAAATTTTATAATTCCTTCATCAATTTTTTTTGCAAGCGGCGTATTTTCTTCGATTGTTAGCGTATAAAGAGAAACATGGTCAATCTTCGGATATTTTTTAAGGATTTCAAACTGATTTTTAAAAGAGCTGTAGCTTTGCTTCGGGAGACCTGCGATAAAATCAACGGAAAGCCGTCCTGACCAATGATTTTTCAGGTTTTCAAGGGCTTCCATAATTATATTTACGCTTGAGCCCCGGTTCACGGCAGAAAGGGCCTTGTCATCGAGGGCTTGAAGCCCCATTGAAAGACGGTTTATCCCTGCAAGAGAGCATGCTTTTAAAAAATTTTCAGTCACATCATTCGGATTCATCTCAAAAGTAATTTCCGTGCTCTCGTCCGTGCGGGCGATTTTTTTTATGCCAGAAACAAGCCTTAAAATCTGAGGAGCGCTTAAAATACTAGGAGTCCCCCCCCCGACATAAATCGTTTTCCAGCAGGAAACAGAATAAAGTTTCGCATAAAAGTCCGTTTCTTTTAGAAGCGCGTCAATGTATGAATCTGACAAATCGTTGCTTTTGCCCTTTCGGTCTTTTTCACCGATACTGAAAAAATCGCAGTAATCGCATTTTTTTTTGCAAAAGGGAATATGAACATAAAGCGAAGAAATCATTTTTCAGATATTAGCACAGCAGAGATTTTTTTGGAATATAAAAAATAATTTCAATAAGTCATCACCGTCTTTATATTGACAAAGTTCTGCCGATTAGTAAAATTGTAAACATAACATAAATTTAAAGAGGTTTACAATTAAAAAATGAACAAGAGAAAACTCGTCTTTTCATCACTTTTTGCAGCCCTTATCTCTATCGGCTGCGTAATAGCGATTCCTCTCCCTGGAGGAGTTCCGATTTCAGTTCAGAATATGTTCTGCATTTTAGCCGGCGGTATTTTGGGAAGCTTTTACGGAGCAATTTCCGTCCTCATCTGGATTATTTTAGGCGCAGTCGGCCTTCCGATTTTTGCAAACGCACACGGAGGAGTCGCCATTATTTTGGGTCCGACCGGTGGCTATATGCTCGGCTATGCCCTGGGCTCGCTTTTTTTGGGACTCACGCTGGGAGAGCCAAAGCTGACAGAAAATAAAAAAGACATAAAATTCATAGCTAAGATTGCCATTCTCGCCCTCGTAGCCTACGCACTGGTTTATTTGCCTGGAATTCCCAGATTTATGCAGGTTATGGCAAGCAAGGGAAAGCCTCAGACTTTTCAGGACGCGCTAAAGCTTACATTCATTCCCTTCATTCCCGGGGACTTAATAAAGTGGCTCGTGACAATTCCTTTGGTAAAAAGCCTCCGCCCTGTTGCGGCAAGATATTTAAGCCATGACAGTAATTAAACTCGAAAACATTTCTAAAAAATTTCTCTCCGTTTCAGAGTCTGAATATTCAACTGCGCTTTATGACATTTCCTTTGAAATTGAGAAGTCCAGTTTTACGATTGTCGCAGGGGCAAACGGCAGCGGGAAAAGCGTCCTCATGCAGATAATCGCAGGCCTTCTAAAGCCTTCAAGCGGAAATTTATCAGTAGAATCAAAGGTAGGCCTTGTTTTTCAAGAGGCAAGCACTCAGATTCTGGGAGACACGGCTCGTGAAGATGTGGCAGTAGGTCCGAAAAACCTCAAATTTCCCAAAAAAAAACTTCCCGGGCTAGTCGAAAACTCACTAAAGAGCGTTGGCTTGCTTTCAAAGGCTGACTACCCCTGTGAATTTCTTTCCGGAGGGGAAAAACGCCGCCTTTGCGTTGCCTCTATTCTTTCGATGAATCGCGAAATCATAATTTTTGACGAGCCGTACGCAAATCTTGATTATCCGGCCGTCGTTGATGTAAACAAGCTTCTAAAGCAGCTAAAATCTGAGGGAAAAACTATAATTCTTCTGACACACGAGCTTGAAAAATGCATGTCTCTGGCAGACCATTTTTTAGTTTTGCAAAAAGGACGCCTTGTATTCGATGGCTCGCCTGACGAAGCCCTGAAAATGCCAATGGAAAGCTGGGGAATCAGGAATCCTCTTGCAAGCTACAGGGAGATAAAGGATTTAATCTGGGAATAATTTATGGAAAACGCTCTTTTTTTTCACTACAAGACTCAAAAAACTTTTCTTCACTCGCTGAATCCAGTCCTCAAGATTTTTTTAATTGTCGTGCTTGCCGTCGCCGCTTTTTATCTTCCTGTAAAAATTTGCATTGTGCTTTATCCAGTTCTGATTCTTTTTTCGGCTGTTTTCTTGAAATTCAGGTTTTCTGAGATAATATCTGACCAGAAACCGACATTCGCCTATATCTTCCTTCTGTATTTTGCGACGATTTTATTGAACTTCTCTTCTTTTCTTCAAGAGGATTTTTATGAGCCTTACAAAATCTTCGTTCCTAACCTGACATACCTTCCGTTACTCGCTCATCTTGCCATCTCGCTTGAAATAACCTCGATTTTTTACCGCACTACAAGTCACTCTCAGTTCAAGGACGGTTTTTCAAGAATCGAAATGCTAATCACAAGGAAGGACACTGCTCCGCTTTCGGATATGCTTGCACTAGCCCTTTCTTTTATTCCGCGAATTTCGACTTTCTGGAGCCGTCTTAACAAAGCATGGCTTTCAAGGGGAGGAAAACAGTCAATTTTTAAGGTAATTTACCTTTTTCCAAAGCTGTTTCAGGTCTCAATGCACGAGGGCTACGAAAAATCTTTGGCAATCCAGAACAGAAGCTAGTGCACTTCCTTTTTTTTATTTTTCTTCTTCCACGATTTTGCAGGCGGCCTCGAATCGCTTTTCCACGCTCATTTCCTGGGGGAGCCAGTGGATTTGGATTCCTTTTTTTTCCATGCAGCGGAACCAGGTTTCCTGCCTTTTTGCGAACTGACCGATAGCAAGCTGCAAAAGCCCCTTCATTTCCTCTTTTGACTTGTATTTTCCCTGTAAATAATCGCTTACGAAACGGTATTCAAGGCCCAGGGCTTCAAGGCGGCTCCACTCTGCCCCATTTTCGCTTTTGTGGGCGTGAAGATTTTCGACTTCCTCGATGAGGCCTTCTTCCATGCGGTCGGAAAGTCTTTTGGCAATTCTCTCCCGAACCAAAGTGCGGTCGAGGGTTGTTCCTATGACAAGGGGCTTTAAGACCGGGCGGGATGCACGCAGCTTTTCCCGCTCAAGGCGGCACTCTTCTGAGATATTAAAACGGTTTATGAGGATTGATTTTATCATTCGCTCCTTGTCACCGAATTCAGAAGTGTTGTGGAGCTTTTCTTTTTCGCGGGTGAGGATTTCTTCAAGCTCTTTTTCGCTTTTCGTCTCAAGCTCGGCCCGCTCTCCCGGCTTTTCGACGAAGGGAATCATGTCGTAGTGATGAAGGATTGAGTCGACATACATGCCGGTTCCGCCTACGCAAATTGGAAGCTTTCCCCGGCTTGTGATGTCGGCGAAGGCTTTGTAAAAATCTTCCTGAAAGTCAAAAAGATTGTACTCTCGCTTTAAGTCACAGACATCGATGAGATGATAGGGAATCTGCTTTCCATTAAGAGTGTAGTCAGCCAAATCCTTGCCGCTTCCGATATCAAGGCCCTTGTAAACCTGACGAGAATCTGCGCTGATAATCTCACCGTTAAAGCGGTCGGCGAGCCGGACACCGATTGCGGTCTTACCCACAGCGGTTGGTCCGATTACGAAAATGCAGTTAAAATCTTTCACGAGTGTAATATAACATATTTCCGGCTTTTTTGCACAGAAAAAAGACTGTTCTGCTTCAGCTCTGGTCGTAGATAAGAGCCATGATTTATGCAACTAAGCCGCCTCGCGGGCAATTTCCCAAATCAAGAATGCGTTATTCCGAAGATATTCTTCCAAGTCCAAAAGCTCATCTTCTGAAAAACCGTAAGTCTTATAAAAGACATTGTTTGGAAGTTTTCCCTCGGCAAAATCAAAACCGCCTTTATCATTGGGTCGCTCAAAACGAAAATCAATCTCGTCAAAAATGCCGTTCTTATGAATTTTTGAGAATGTCAGGACTATTCCATCAACCGTGCTGTAATAAATTCCCATAAAAGCCTCCACTAAAGTCCAAAATATTTTACCAAATCAAGCAAGGCTTTTGGCATCTTTTTACTCCACACTTCTAGTCTGCCACATAAAAAAACAGCTCCCCTTTTTGGGAAGCTGCCCGAAAATCGTTGCGCTAGTTGAAAGCCCGGACTGCACACACGCAACTGGCCAAGTCGTAGTCCTTGTAGTAGTAGCCGTCCAAGCCTTCATTGTAGAAACTGAGTTGATATGACATGTCATCGTAGGAAGCGTACTGGGACGACGACCAGTAACATGAAGTTCCGAACTTGTCT